>CAZSBQ010000069.1:0-17217 GCA_964604795.1 uncultured Victivallales bacterium
ACCCAGGATGGCCGCAGTACGTAAGCAATCCAACCAAATTCTGTGGACATAGTCCGCGAGCGCCGACAAGACCGCAGGGTCCGCAATCTTGCGGACAGCAATGCGTTCCGCGCGCACGGCAGCCATCTTCAAATTCGGATTTTCGTAAACTCAGCCTGGTATGGGGGCGATGTCCTCGGCGCGCACAATGGCGCCCTCGTCGCGCAACGCCCTTTGCAGTTCGGCGACATCCGCGCTTCGCGGCGGAACATCGGCCTCGATGGTTTGAGCGGCAGCGATCCCGCATGCCTCACCTTCGAGAATGCACTGCGGCATGACTCGCAAACTGCCGAGAGCGGTGTGCGTGCAACTGATGCAGCGTCCGGCCACAAGCATGTTGCCGATGGCTTTCGGCACCAGGGCACGATAGGGAATCTGATACTTGAACCCTTCCGGCGGGTGCCAGGTCTCCTCGTCCATGCCGGGTCCGTCGCAGCGATGCACGTCGATAAAGAAGCTGCCATAGCCGATGGAGTCGTCAAACTCCCTCTGCCCAACCAAATCCTTCTCGGTGATTGTGTATTCGCCTTCGATCCGCCGACTTTCCCGGGTTCCGACAATGGCCGCGGTATGACTCATCCAGCATTCCTCCATGCCCGGCACGTACTTGCGGTAGACATCCACAGTGTGGTAGGCTTGGCGTCGTCCTTCGATGGTGGCGTAGGTCAGATCCTCGACATTGATGGTGCTCCGACCGGTGATATGGGTGAAATTTATCCCGAGCTGATCGGGCCGTGTCGGCGTGTACCACCAGCCCATGATGTTATTCTGGAACGGTTCCATGTCGCCGTTCTTTTGCGCCTGCTCCCACACTTTCCTGAGCTGGAAGGGGTTCTCCCCCGGATACATCTTCCTGTACTCGGTCCACCGAAAATGGCGAACGGCCTCGTTGTTCACGCCGCCGATCTGGAACATCAGCGTCATCGGCTGGCAGAGACCATCGGTTTCGCGGCCCATTTCGAACGGGACGCCCGCGCGGGCGGCGACATCCGCATCACCCGTGCAGTCGATCACGCGCCGGGCGCGAATCGCTTCCCGGCCGCTCTTGCTTTGGACGATGATATGCGTGACGTCTCCGTCTTGGACGACCACATCGGAAAGCTGCGTGTAGTATAAAAGCCGAATGCCGCCGCATTCGGAGGCCATCATCTCCAGAACACGTTTCATCCCCTCGACCTCGAAATCCAGTTGCGCTTGATCATATGCGCCAAACCCCTCGCGCACGACGCGCTGCGCCATCTCGTGCGCAATGCCGCCGACCACGCGCTGACCGCCACCCCAGGACGAGTAGAGGCAGATGTGCCCGTGCAAACCGGATGTCGCCACCCCGCCGAGACAATTCGCCTGTTCGACAACGACCACCCGCATTCCGCGCCGAGCCGCCGCGAATGCCGCCCCCACACCCGCCGGACCGCCCCCGACCACACACACATCCGCATCGTACTTCACGTCGATCCGTTCGGTTCGCTCCAGCGTGTCCATTTCACCGATTCTCCATGCGTTGACTAAACACTCTGAGTCTCATATCTGCCGGGATGGTGACCTCACCGCGCCCAACACCGCATGTAAGGCATGTCACTTGCTCCGGAAAACGGGCAAAAATTACTTTCGCCTATTCATGACGGGTAATATACTAACGATCATGGAGGAATGCGAATCAAGGGGATGGAGACCAGCCTTCCGAACGGCCCGGTCCAAACTAGCCGGGCGCTAGGGCGCCGACGATCCAGGCCAGGAGGACGGCGCCGGTCAGAACGGCGAGGGCGGGCTTGATCAGGCCGCCCATGCTGTGGACCAGGTTGGTGCGGAAGTGCTCGTTGGTGACCACCAGGCAGATGTGAACGGGCGACAACATCATCCCCATGTGTCCGAAGGCATATCCGAGAATGACGGCGGGATAGAGCTGCGCCGCCGCCGGATCGGGCCCCAGCAGGCTGACCACGATGGGGAATGCGGCACCGACGAATCCAATGGCCAGCCCCGTTGCCATGCCTGCGATGAACGGCAGCAGCACGGCCACGGCCGCGGTGGGAATGCCCCACGAGGTCAAATCCGCGTTCATCTGCTCGACCGGCGTGGCGCCGCCGATCAGCGGGGCTTCAATGAAGGCGCCGTAGATGCGCACCAGGGTGACCAGAATCACAAGGATGAGCGTCTTGCGGGACAGGAGCACGGTCTTCCATTGGGTCCAATCGAGCGGGCGCAGCGCCTGCTGCACGAGCGCGGCGGCCAAGAGGCCGAGGATCATGGGAACATAGCGGTTGAACTGCGCCAGCGCCGGAAACGCCACGCGCACCAGAGTGTAGGTGGCGATGACGGTGATGATGGGGGAGGTCAGTTCGAGCAGCGAGGCGTTGGGGACCGGGCGCTCATGGCTGGGTTTTTCCGCCAGGGGCGGGACGTTGCGCAGGAGGAACAGGGTGCCGGCGGCAATGGAGACCAGAGTGACGGGCAGCTGGATCAGGACGATTTCCCACACGTCCAAGCCCGTGACGGCGAGCGCGAGTAGCACTCCCGGATAGAGGGGCCACCAGTATTCCCAGATATGCCGGAACCAGTAGTTGATTCGGGTTTTGAGCAGGTCGGACAGATTCCGCTCCTCGTCGCAGTCCTCCACCAGCGGCGCGGAAAACAGGGCGCCGCCCGGCATGGGCAGAAGCCCGATCATCGCGGGCAAAACGGCAATGGCCGCCCGCCGAGGAACTTTGGCCCGCACCGCTGCGACCAGGTCGTTCATCACACCGGCACCGGCCATCTGCGAACTCAGCCAGATGACCTGAAAGGTGACGGCGAGAAGCAGCAGGTGGTCCGCCGATCCCGCCCTCTCCCACGAGATGCGCGCAATCGCCGCCGGCGAGTGGCCGCACCACAGCGCAAGCAGTCCCGTGCCCGCCAGCAGCGAAACGCTCAGATGGCGTCCCCACGCGTTCAGGGCCAGCAGTGCGCCGAGGGAGCCGAGAATCTTGAACGTAGCCGGAATGTCGAAAAACCAGTTCATGAAACCTTTGATAGCCGGCTACGGAGTCACTTCGCTGTCGCCGTCGTGCTCGGTCTTTTCCGAAGAGGGGGGGGAGTCTTCCTGCTGGGCCGCAGTCATTTCCGGCGGACGCGCAAGATCAGGCCGCTTTTCCTCGACTGCTTTGAGGATGTTTTCCATGCCTCGGAACTTCCATTCATCGAGTTTGAAGGTGCGGGTTGATCCATCCGCGGCGGCGGTCAGCTTGGCGATGCCTTTGCGCTGCCACCGGGACCAGTCGACGGACTGGATTGCATCGTAGGGGATAGGGGTGCGGGCAAACCCGTGGAGGCCCTCTTCGTCCGCCGCGTGGGAGCGGGTGGCGCTCAGGGCCAGCGAGCCGAGGGCGAGCAACCCCAGGGGCAGGCAGACAGCGGCCATGAAGTGCTGTGCGCGAATATCCCAGGGGCTGTGGTATTCGTCCTCGAGTTGGCGGACCGCCTCGAGCCCTTGGCGGGGTGCGCCTTCCTTGGTGCGGGCGCCGGCTTCGTAGTTGTCCCACCAGTCCGTCTTGCGGAGTTCCTTCAGGAAGCGGGGTCTGTACTTCTCGTTCCAAATTGAGTTGACGGCTTCGCGCTGTTCGTATGCGGTGGCACCGTTGCTGATTTCCTGCTCGGCCTCGTCGTGCGCCTTTTCGCGCAGCCGTTCGTAGATTTGGTATCCGTACTTCTCGTTGAACCGGGGGTAGGCGACGAGCCCGTCGTAGAGCGACCATAGCCCCCAGCCGGCGAAGACGATTCCAAAAAGCGCGGTTCGCCACATGTAATCCAGGTTGAGTTTGGTTTTTACCTGCATTGCCACAATATCCTCTCTTTTCACTCTCTTTTTGCGGTTGTCGGACGGTCGGCTCGTCAGTTTTAAAGCCTGGACTCCGATGAGACTTAATCAGGTTTCAGGTTTTCAGGTTTCAGGGATATACGGCTATCGGAGTCTCAGCCTGGGGGGGGGGGCCCGCAGGGTGGTCTCCAGTTACCAGAAAATATACTGATTCGCGTGCAAAACCCAAAGGCCGAGCAAAAGATTGGTCAGCACGTGGGCGATGACGGCCGCCCAGACGTTTCGACGCCACAGGATGATGCCGCCGTACGCGGCACCCGCGAACATGCCCGCCAGCCAACGGTCATGCTCCAACCCGAAAAACAGAACCATAAGCAGAAATGCCTGTAGTTCAAACACTTCGAGCTTCACGGACAAAAATTTTCGGTCGACAAGCCAGCGATAGAGGAAGCCGCGCCAAAAAAACTCCTCGACCACGGCAATGACAAATGCCGATCCCGCCAGCCGAACCAGGCTCAAGGGCCAGCCGCACACCGAGGGAGCATAGGGAGAAGTCGCCGGCGAGTCGGGCAGGCGTGCCACCGGCAGCACGAACCAACGAAGATAAAACTCCTGAACCGCCGGGAACCGCTCGGCCCACGGCGTCTCCAGCCCGATCCAGACCAACAGAACGGCAATGCCCACCGGCACACCCACGAGCGCATCGCTCCAACGCGGCGGCTTGTAGAAGACCCAGGGGCGACACCACAGAAACACTCCCGCACCAAGCGCCGCACGAACGGCGTAGCGCCAGCCGGCCGGCTCGCCCGGCAGCATCATGATGCCGATCCACACGACAAACGGCAGCGCGTGTCGCCAGCCGGGAGAGAGAAGGTGCGCCTCCGACGTCCAGGGCGGCACCCCGTTTGCATCCAATTCAGTGTCACTGTTCACAGACGTGTTTCCTGCTTGGTTGTTGGCGGAAGGCGTTTGCGGACATAGCTTGCTGATGCTGCGGTGACGTTCGAATGGCTCGCCGCAACCTGCAACCTTGCTCATTCTACGAAAAACGACCACGTTCGGCAAGGGGATGGATTATCCTCGGAAGGGAGAGGTTGCCCGGAATCTCGCGGGCTTTCGTTGTTTTCCTCTATATTGCCGAGATGTCGATGTTCATTGTGAACAGCTCAAATGTCGGGCAGCGCAAAGGGGTCGCCAGTTCCGTCGAAAACAACGTTGCGGAAACCGCAATCGCGCGCTATGTTTGTCACAACAAATCCTCAAGATGACCACAGAATTTGGCTGGAACAGGCGCATTTTTCCCGGATGAACGTGGCTGATTGCAGGGGGCGACCCGACCGGAGCGACTTTCGCTGGTGTTGCTTGAGGCCTCTGTGCGGGCGCAAACGCAAGCGTATTCCAATGCACAACGACCTGAAGCAAGAGATCAAGCGCATCGCCGAAGAGATCGGCTATATCGAATGCGGCATCACCACTGCGGAACCGTTCGTGCGCTTCGAGGCGGGAGTGCGCGAGCGCATGGCGAGGCACCCCGAAACAACATCATTGTACATGAACATGCTCAACCGAGTCGATCCGCGGAGGACCACTCCGTGGGCGCAGTCGGTCGTGGTCTGCGTGCGGCGGTACGGAAAATACAAATTGCCCCCGGAGCCGGTGGGGCACATTGGACGAAATTACCTGGCGGACCGGCGACTGGAGGTATGCCCGGACCATGAAATGCCGCGGGAAATGACGGTCGCGCTCAGGCATCTCGGATTAAAGGTCAAGCGAGGGGGCACCCCCGACCGGATGGCAGCGGCACGCGCGGGCGCCGTGAGACTTCTCAGGAACGGCTTTGCGTACCATGAACAAGCCGGGTCGTGGATTAATATCAGCACTTGGCGGATCGATGCCGAAATCGAGCCGGACGAACCTACGATCGAGTGTCCGTGCCCGGCAGGCTGTAGTGCCTGTATGCAACGGTGCCCGACATCCGCAATCACGGCCCCGCACAACATGCGCATGGACCGCTGCGTGGCGTATCTGACCTATCACGCACCACCTCCCATCTCGGATGATCTTTGGCAAAAGATGGGGCCGTGGGTCTATGGCTGCGACACCTGTCAAACCGTCTGCCCCATGAACGCGGGAAAGTGGGAGGACCTCGAACCGGCCCCGTGGCTGGAAACCGTGAAGGAGCATCTCACGCCCGAAGCGCTTGCCGAAATGGACGAGGAGACCTACCGCAACCGAATCCATCCGCTATTTTGGTACATCTCCGAAGACGACCTGGAACGCTGGCGCCGAAATGCCCGGCGGGCGGCCCAAACTCCGGAAGCCTGAAAATCCGAAATTCCACTTCCAAAGTAGATTTTTTCCCGCCAAAGCCAATGGAACGACACAACTGCGTTGGAGTGCGTTAGCCGCAGGAATTCGGCACCAACTCAAAATAGCCCCCAGACAGTGAGGTGCTCGCAGGAAAGAGAGAGAATCCACGCCCAAATCCTACCTGTGCTGGTTCGTCTCATCGCCTACTATGGCACAATGCCTATTTGGCGGATAGAAGGGCGCTTGTTGTGTCATGGGGAGTAGCATGCCGTTTGTTCAGGGCTTGGCAAGGGCTGGAACACGATAACCAAGCTGAAGCTGTCGGCTTGATTGGGACGAAAGTTGCCTTATCTTTCCCGGTTTTCAGTGAAACCAATTTTCAGGCGCCGCGCGTGCGGCATCATCATCAGAGGATAGTATGACGAATTTCATCATGGCCGTGCTTACCGGACTCGATGTCCTGATCGCTTTTTGCATGATTGTCTTGATTCTTATGCAGCAATCCAAGGGGGGTGGCGGTTTGGGGGCCATCGGCGGAGACGCCACCGGCAGTGTGTTCGGCGCAGGCTCCGGGAATATAATGACGAAGACCACAACGATCCTGGCGGCCTGTTTCCTGGCGATCACGCTGGCACTGGCAGTCATGGCCGGACGGCGGAGCGAAGGGGAAAGCGTCCTGGAATCAAGCGGCTACGACGTTGAGCAGCAGCAAGGGGGTATCGCACCGGCAGAGGAAGGTAAGGGGTCGGACGAGGCCGCCAAGGCGGACGAAGCCATCGACGACACCAGCATGCGCAGCGACGAGGCCGCGGAAGGCAGCAACGACGCTGAGAGTGACGAGACAACGCAATGACCACCAAAGAGGCAACGGTGCGCAACGGGCATGGGATTCACTGTCGCCCCTCCGCGGTGATTGCCCAAAAAGCCCGGGAGTTCGCCTCGTCCGTCACGGTCAGCACGAACGGCACCTCCGTAAATGCCAAGGAAATCCTGCCGTTGATCGGGTTGGGGCTTGGCAAAAGCGCGACAGTGGAAGTTCAGGCGGAGGGCGAGGACGAGGAGGTAGCCTGCACGACCATCGCGGAGCTTTTTGAAACCGAATTCGACTTTCCCCCCCGCGAATAACGCTGCCCGCTCATTGCGTGAATTTGTGTTCCCGCGATATTTTTGTATACTATCATAGTGGATGAGAAGCTGTTTTCCCATCCGTATAAGGTGACGGAAAGATCAAGGAGGCATTCTGATGAAGTTTAAACTCTCCATGTTGTTGCAAGCCGCCCTGGCAGGAAGCCTGGTCTGCTCATGCCGGACAGCGGGTGCCGAGGATCAAGAGGCGCATGCGGAATTCTCCCCGCAGGGTCTTGCATCACTGCGGTGGTCGGGGACGGATGTGCTCAAGGAGGGCAGGCCGGATGTCCGGGGGGTGATCCTGGAGCGTCGCACGCTCGACGAAGAAGGCATGTACGAGTATGACTTCGAGGAAGTTGACGGTAAGAATCCGCAGATCGCTTTCGACGAACAGGACAACATCCTGACGTACACGTACTCGTGGGGTGCCGTCGTGTTCGACTACACGATGGAGTCCGACCGGTTGGATATTGCAGTGACGATCAACAACCAGTCCGATCGCCGCATCGCAATGTTCGACATCACGCCGTTGCGTCTGTCGCTGCCGGAGAAGGTGGATGCGCCCAAGCAGTGGCGACGTTCCGCGACGATGCCCGGCGATTTTGGCGTGGTGGAGGCGACCAGCGGGAGACGGAAGCTATTGTGGTGCGCCGAAACGGTCCTGCCGCTTCATATTGGTTTTGGCAAGCTCGCGGACAAGCAAAAGACGCTGCCGTTGACCCTTCGCGGCGGAGTCCATATGCTTGAACCCGGCGGGGTTGTGTATCACCATCACGGATTGCCGCGAATCGAGCCGGGCAACTCGCTGGTCATTCGCGCGTCGTTGCGATTCACGGATGCGGAGACTGAAACCGACGAGCTTGTTTCCGGCGAGGTCGAGGCATTTCGCGAGTACCACCAGCCGCGGATGGTCTGGGAGGACCGCCGCCCGGTCGGCGCAATCTTCATCGGCAAAGGACGGGGTCCGGCCAACAACCCGCGCAACTGGTTTGGCGACAAAAAACTGGATGTCCGGACAGAAGACGGTGTCAGGGAACTGCGCAGGCGCATGATGGAGCATGCCGACAGCTGCATCCAGGTGCTTGAAGACGTCAATGCGCAAGGGATGGTGCTGTGGGATCCCGAGGGTGGCGAAAATCCGCATCCGATCACCTACATCGGCGATCCGCGGATGATGAAGCTGGTCGCTCCGGAAATGGTCGACATCTATCCCGACTACTTTCAGCGTTTCCGCGATGCAGGCTTCCGGACCGGAGTATGCATCCGACCGAGCCAGGTATACATGACCCCCTTCACCAACGCCTGCGACGGTGACCCGGATTCGCGCTGGTCGGTGCAGAAGTTTCCGCAATGGCTGGAGGTCGATTTCGGGGAGGAACGCTTGGTCGACCGCACGGAGGTGGTGTGCCTGAATGGCCGGGCGTACCAGTTCAAGATTGAAGCGAAGACGGCGGACGGCAAGTACAAGTTGATTGTCGACCGCACAGACAACGAGACACCCGGCAAGGCCGACGCACCGATCACGGATGAGTTCAAGCCGGTCAGGGCGCGGCGCGTGCGCTTGACCGTCACCGCCGCCCACGAATACGACGGGGATTGGTGCAGCATTCGCGAATTCCGCGTGTTTGCCGGTCAAAGCGGCAACCTGTGCTTGGACAATGCCGCCGACGCATCCCGTCGCTTCGGGCGCACTGTTGGCGGGCATGTCTACCACTATGATCCCAAACGCAATCCGTTGAACGACGACTTTGACGATATCCGCCCGGAAGGCATCCCTGCCGAGCGATTCTTCCCGATTGTCGAAAGGATGAGCCGCAAGATCGAGTTCGCCAAGAAAAACTGGGGCTGCACGCTGTTCTACATCGACACCAACGGTGTGCAGCGCCCCGTGGGCAAGGATCAGAAGGTCAAGTGGACCTTGCTGGACAATCACATCTGGCGGGACCTGCACAAGCGTCATCCGGATGTTCTCCTTATCCCTGAATTCGCTCCGAACCCGGGCCAACTGGCGTACACAACACTCTATCTCCAGCCGCCCTATAGTCCCCCGATCCTGAGACGGGCCTGGCGGAACCTGCTGCCCGGAGCATTTGGCGTCAGCTACACCGTCAATCTCAACATCGAGAAATGGAACAACCTGAGGCCGCGGCTGATCGACGGCATCGAAGCCGGTGACGCAATGTTTTTCCGCGGCTGGTTCGGGGATCGCTACAACACGATGATCAAAGACCTCTACGACGAGGTTTACGATGACGAGGCGATCAACCCGGGCCTGCCGGAGTCGTATTCGGCACCGAACGCCGGCCAGTGAAGGAGGCGGTTTCGCATCGGTTGCCTTGGACTTGAAAAAGCAGTTCGACACAGACGAGGCTGGGGCTTGCCGAGACCGAGTGTCCTGACAATAGTGCCCATGAAGACCGGAACTCAGAGCGCAGGTTCAAGGCTCGCACAAGGTGGACGCCCTCTTTTGGACGGGCATGGGAACGCGGTCGCTCCCGGGCTGAAATCGGATAAGGCCGTTGGCTCGGAAACCAGCAGCTGACTCCGGTCGTTCAATTCGCTGGAGACTCTGAGTTTCAGTCTCCTGCAAATCACATGTCCCTCGATGCTTTGTCCCCTTCGTACCAGTAGCCGTGGAACTCGAGGGTGCGGGCGAGTTTGGCGCCGGGGGGGTGAGTGACACCGTCGAGGACGGCGTCTAGGTCGGTCGGGAATGTCCAAGTCGGGAATCAGTGTTGTGATCACGCCGACGTGACCGCTCCAGCTCGAGTCCGCCCGGTCCACGGTGCGGGAGACCGGCACCTGCTCCGCCCAGGTGTCGAGGTTGGCGGTGAACAGCATGTCCTCGGGCGATTTGAACCCGGCCAAAATCGTGACGGCGGAGGGACCGGCTTCGGTGCCGCAGGTTGCCAGCAAATGTCGGATCAGTCCACGCACCGACGCCAGACCTGTGCCGCCCGCGGAGACGATGGTGTGCCGACCGGCGTACTCGTCGAGGGGAAACGGAGTGCCGTAGGGGCCGCGCAGGTGAATGCTGTCGCCGATTTCACGGTCGAAAATTGCGCTGGTGACCCGTCCGACGTTGCGGATGGTCAGCTCGATCCAGCCGTCGCCCCAGCCGCTGGCGGAGATGGGCGCCTCGCCGACGCGGAGGACCGAGACCTGGAAGAACTGCCCCGGTTGGGGTGCGGTGCCGTCCCAGCGCAGCCGGTAGGTTGAGTCAATGGTGGTTTCGGCCCGAATGTCGAGAATTTCGGCGGGCAGCGGGCGGTAGATGTTTGGGTCCATCGTTCAATCCTTGCTTTGCCGCGGGACAAGATCGCTGACGTGGTTGATGCAGTTCACGAAGGAGATGTCCTCGGGACACAGTTTTCCATGCTTTCGGCGCACTCGATCAGGGCGAAGCGCAGGCGTTGGCGGCGGCGCTTGTGGTAGGGCTCGGGCTGGGTGCCGTTGTCGAGGAATATTCGGTCCAGGCGGTCCACGCCGTGAATGTCGCAGGCTCGACAGAAGAGCAGCAGCGGCCGCTCCGCCTCGCGCGCGGACGGTTCCGAGACCGCATCCTCGAGCAAATGAAACGTCGTTTCGCTCGGCGGGAAGAGAACCTCCTTCGGCGCGAAGTCGGATTTTTCGTCCCGCACGATCTCGGCGCTTGCGGAAATCGGCGCATAGCGGACGACATCCTGGCCGTCCATGCACCCGCGTTCGGCAAAGCGCCTGGGGGCGTGGAGGTCCATGCCGCCCCGCCAGGCGCGCAGAGCCTGGTCGAGTTCCTCGTGCGATAGCTTGAAGCTGGAGGCGTTGTTGCCGGTCATGATGTAGCTGCCCCCCCAGGGGTGTTTTTTCCCGGAGCGCCGTCCGCTTCGGGGGTTTGGGCGGCATGCAGTTCCCGGCGTTTTCGCTCCAGAATATGCACGTGCTTGAGTTCCTCGTCAATGATTGCCCGAATACGGTCCTGGCCCCAGAATTTCGGCACCTGCCCCTGCACGGTCAGGAAAAGCACGATGGTGTCCTTTTCCCGGCTCAACGCGTAGTTGAGCACGTCTTCCGGCACTTGAAGATTCGGAAAGTCCGAGCGCCCGATACGTGCCGGATCGGGAAATATCTTGCCGTCCACGAACGACTGCAGTTAGTCTGCGGCGTGTTCCTCGACCGGATAGCCCGGTCCGGTTTCGTGCTGTGCCTGCGGGGGCAGCTCGGCGCGCATCGCGGCAAAGCGTTGTCGGTGTCTGTCCTCCCAATCGGCCAGTTGGTTGAGCATTTCGGCCATGCCGTGGTTGCCGGTCGCCTGCGCCGCCTCGCGATAGAAGGAAGCACCGTCCCGCTCCACGGATTCGACCATCTGAAAAAGTTCTTCGGCATTGTAGCGTATCATTTTTTCACCTCGTTTTTCACCTCGTGACCTCGTAATTCCGTGCCGCGCGGGGACGCTGCAAAATCGGGCAGCAGTTGCGCCTCGGCCAACTTGCGTCCGGTTGCGGTACGGAAAATTTTATCGAACCGCTTCATGCACTGTTTTCCGCGCGTTTTGCAGTCTGTTCCGAATTCACAGGGATGGATGTCCCGGAAATTGACCAGCCAGTCCGCGTCCCAGACAATGTTTAACTCGGTCGTGTCGACATCCCCGCCGGAATGGTGTGAACCGACGATGCGGCAGACATGTTCGATGTCTTCGGCATCGAGGATTTGCAGCCGTTCAAGAATACGCCGGGCGATGGGGGGACCCTCCAACTCCTGATACTTCGGAGCGCTTGATCCGTGCTTGCGTTCGGCTTCCGGAATGCCTATGTCATGCAGGAGCGCCGCCGCAACCACGACATCGCGGCACCCTCCCTCCCGTTCCAGAAGGCGTTTCGCCCGCCTAAAGACCGCCAGTGCGTGGGCGATGCGCTTGCGGTCGGCGCCAAACTGCTCCCGCATGGCTTGCATGATTTTGTTTTCGTCAATCATTTGCCGATCAAGTTGAAATGCCAGCGCAAGTACAGGCTTTGTAGTACCATAATACACCTAGCGCGCACATCAAAGGGCGTATCTATATTGCGGTCATGCGCTCCGCCCTGCCGACAGCCGCCGGAGGAGGTGCTGTTGCCCGAAAAATTCTACGGACGAGCCTGAAGGAATACGCCGGATTGCTCCGCGCCCATATCGCGAAAGAAAACAATATGCTCTTTGTCGGGAGCAACAAAAAACTTGACTCCGAGAAGCAGGAACAGCTGCTCAAAGGGTTCGCGCACATCGAACACGAGGAACTCGGCAAAGGGTTTCACGAAAAGTATCACACCATCGCCATGGAACTGATCGGCAATGACTAACAACGAGGTGTCATAGTCAACGACAGGGCTTTGGTGCTTATGCAGCCGACGACACCGGAGATTGCCCAACAGTGTGAGGAAGAAGTACAACAATTTGCATCAGGATTCGGCTGGAAGACTGTCGCCGTGCCAGTGCGAGCCAATATGATCACTGACCTATTATCCGGGGCATGGGACGACGATGAATTCGTCGTTGTGCCGCAAGGTCGTACACTGGAGCTTAGCGTCTCGACAACAGGAGACATCGAATCGCAATGAGCCCATGCGAAAGGACTGAGTCATGGTTCCCAAACTTGAAGTTCGCACCTGCGGCGCCAAAGCTGTCTAATTCTATCTGCACGAGAAAGCTGTGATTGCGTGAAGATGTGTGTGGGGGGGGTGGGGGTGGAGGACAGTGATCAGTGATCTAACTGGTAACTGGTGTTTCGGGTGTTTGTGTGGATGTGCCTGAGCCTGTCCCTGTCTGTCCAACCCCGAAGTTCCAATGAAACTTCGAGCGGCGAAGCAATATTCTGTTTCACGCGGCCTAAAGGCCGCTGGTACTATCGGACGCCCGGCGGTCCCAGTTGTTGCCCGCGGGCTTCAGCCCGCGTATCCGGTTCCTGCAGCGCCCGCAACCCTGGGCTATTGGACGGAATCCCGTTGGGATTCGGAACCAGCCCTTCAAACTCGAAGCTCCTATGAGGCTGGGGGATGTTGCAGTTACCAGTTCTCACCGATCACTGTTCACGTTCCACGTGACAATTCTTCGCAAATCAACTGCCTGTCAACTTGTTAGGTTCCAGCATAAGACCGCCCTGTCCCCTCCTCTCGATTTTTTTGCAGACCGCGCTTGACAGGGGTTGAAAGGGCGTTAATTTAGGCGCTCCCAAAAAAATTAGAGGTGCCTGATTGAACGAGCCGGAAAAACTGAGTCAAAGCTTGGAGGACTACATTGAAACCATCTTCCTGCTTCAGAAGGAAAACCGGGTGGCCCGGGCCAAGGACATTGCCGAGCGTCTCGGGGTTCGGCGGGCTTCGGTCACCGGCGCGCTGCGTTCGCTGTCGACCAAGGGTCTGGTCAACTATGCGCCCTACGAGCACATTACGCTCACGAGCAAGGGCATGAGCACGGCCCGCGAGGTTTTGCAGAGGCATGCCACGATGAAGCGGTTCCTCGGCGAGGTGCTGGGGCTTGACAGCGAAACCGCCGAACTTGAAGCCTGCAAGATGGAGCATGCCCTTTCCAAGCCGGTGCGCGAGAGAATGCGAAGCTTCATGGAATTTATCGACATCTGTCCCCGAACCGGCGAGGACTGGCTCAGCGGATTCAGGCACTATTGGACCGATCACAATTTTCGGCAGGACTGCGCGAACTGTATCGAATCCTGCCTGAAACAGGTGCGCCCACCTCGCTAGTACCCCGTACTAGGCGAAGGCCGCCAGGTAAAAGTGGCGGACATTGCCGGTCCCCAAGCACCCCGGAAGTGCCTCGAAAGAGGTGTTTTTTTTCACCCGCGAAGTTAGGCAGGACTAACTAATTGACATACAGTCCGGGACGGGCGCTTTTCCCCGATTCCGAACAAGGAGATGCAGAATATGCAGACGCACACCGAAAATCACAGTCGTCCGTCGTTGGTGGCCATCGTCGGCAGTCCCAATGTCGGCAAGAGCGTGTTGTTCACTCGCTTGACGGGGCACTATGCGGCGGCTTCGAATTATCCGGGGACCACAGTGGAGATATTGCGGGGTAGCGCGCAGCTGAGCGAACAGCGCTGCGATGTTGTCGACACACCGGGGATGTATTCCCTGCTGCCGGTCACCGAGGAGGAGGGGGTTGCGCGCAGCATTCTTCGGGATGAGCAGCCGGATGCGGTGATTCATGTGGTGGATGCGCGCAATCTGGACCGGATGCTGCCGCTCGCTCTCGAACTTGCGGAAGCGGGACTGCCCGTGGTGGTTGCGCTGAACATGCTTGACGAGGCCGCCGAAGCGGGCATTGAAATCGACGCGGATTTGCTGGAGCGCCGCTTGGGGCTGCCGGTGTGCGGGCTGGTTGCCGTATCCGGAGAGGGGGTGGATGAGCTGCGGCGGCGCGTGGTCGAGGTCATGCGGACTCCGCAGCCCTCCGAGGGTCTGCGTGTTCCGTACCCGTCTCATGTAGAAGAGTGGATTGCGGATATCGAGGCGAAGATGTCCGGTACGACCGCCTGCGCGACCTTGCCCTTCAGTGCGCGGACCCTGGCGTTGCTGGCCCTGCAGGAGGATGATGAGGCTACGGGCTTTCTCAACGAGGCAGGAGTTCGATTCGACAAGGGCGAGACAGGCTGCGGCGAGCGCCTGGATGTGGCGATGGCCCGGCACGACCGGGTTGCCACCATCCTGGAGGGCTGCGTCCATCAGCCCGAGCGGGCGATGGCGCTGCGCGAACGCTTGAGTCGACTGACGACCAATCCTTGGACGGGTCTGCCGCTGCTGGCGGTGGTGCTGTATTTTGGATTGTACAAGTTTGTCGGCGGTTTCGGCGCGGGCACGGTGGTGGATTTTCTGGAAGGCACCGTGTTCGAGGAGCATATCAATCCGTTCCTCACGGAGGTGGTCGACGCGATAATTCCCTGGAAGCTTCTCGCCGACCTGTTTGCGGGCGAATACGGGATACTGACGATGGGGCTGCGCTACGCCGTGGCCATCATCTTGCCGATCGTGGCGTTTTTCTTTCTGGTTTTCGCAGTCATCGAGGACAGCGGATATCTGCCCCGGCTTGCCCTGCTGCTGGACCGGACCTTCAAGAAAATCGGGCTGAGCGGGCGCGGGGTCATCCCGATGGTGCTGGGGTTCGGCTGCGACACCATGGCCACCATGGTCAGCCGGACATTGCCGACGAAGCGCGAGCGGTTTCTCTCGACCCTGCTTCTCGCCATTGCCATCCCGTGCTCGGCCCAGCTCGGCGTGATTCTGGCGCTGCTGGAAAATCATCCGGCGGGCATGCTGGTCTGGGCGGGGGTCATGGTTGGCGTCTTTCTGCTGGTCGGGTGGCTGGCGGCCAAGGTTCTGCCCGGCGAGGGACCGTCGTTCTACATGGAAGTGCCGCCTCTGCGTCTGCCGAAACTCGGCAACGTGCTCGCGAAAACCTATGCGCGCGTGCGCTGGTACTTTTTCGAGATCGTACCGATGTTTCTGCTCGCCAGCGTGCTGATCTGGGCGGGCAAGGTGACGCTGGTGTTTGATCTTGCGATCGCGGTGCTGAACAAGCCGATGCAGTGGATCGGTCTGCCCACCGAGACTGCCGAGGTTTTCGTGATGGGCTTCTTCCGTCGGGACTACGGCGCCGCCGGCCTCTACGACCTCAACAAAACCGGACTGCTGACCCCGGTTCAGCTCGTCGTGGCCTGTGTTGCGCTGACCTTGTTCCTGCCCTGCATCGCACAGTTGCTGATCAACGCCAAGGAGCGCGGATGGAAGGTCGGGGTTGCGATTTCCGGCATAGTGCTGGTGCTGTCCTTCGGTGTGGCGTTTGTGCTGAACAGCGCGCTGCTTGGCTTGGGGGTGACGCTGTGACTACCTGCCCTCTCTGCGGAAAAACCTATGATGAAAAGAATACCGGCAGCGCCTGCAAAGGCTGCCCCATGGCCAAGGGGTGCACCTTGATTCGCTGCCCGAACTGCGGCTATGAGACGCCGCCCGAACCCGTCTGGATCGGCAAACTGAAAACGGCGCTGAAGCGCCTGAAAAAGGAACCGAAGCAATGAATGAAACTGCACTGGAAGTCAAGCAGGTCAACCATCACTCCTTCGATCCCGGCATAGCCATCCGGCTATCCGATGCGAGGGCCGGGGAGCGGGTGCGGATCACCGCGCTGGATGTCGGGAACCGCGAAACCATTCAGAAGATAATCCTGATGGGGGCGCTGCCCGGCAAAACCATCGAAGTCATCCAATCGTTCCCGGCCTTTCTGGTCGGTCTAGGCAACAGCCAGTTTGCGATCGACCGCGAGCTGGCCGAAAAAATAGTGGTTCAACCATGGAGGAGGTGATGCCGACGCTGAAAATCCAGCACCCGAATCCGTGACGATCGTCACCGAATTTTCACGGCATCGGGTACAGGCCGACGTATTGGGCAAGACCAAAAAACGTCGATGCAGAGCATTCCGATTCCCGGAATGGAGTTTTGACGGACCGTAATCAACACCATAAGGAACAAAGCAATGAAGATCGGAAAGAATCAGGCGAAAACCGCAGCGGCCTGCCTGGCCCTGCTGGCTGGGATGCACGTGCCCGGCAATGCGCGGGCTGACGAAAGCGATGCCGTTTCGGCGGAACGCATCCAACAACTGGAGCGGACCGTGGAGTTGCTGCGTCAGGAATTGCAGGCGATGAAAGACGACGGCGAGCGTGAAGCGCGCGCGAGCCAGTCCCGACTCTCAGAGGCGGAGGTCGGCACCCTTTGGAGACATCTCCCGGTGCTTTGTTCAGCTGGCCGCCAACGGCCCGTTTTCGGCCCGAACGCACAGTCTGCGACTGCGGCGCGGCACTGTTGGTGCAGAAGACTCGGAAAAAGGATGTGTACAGCATGATCGGTCCGTTTGTCGCGCACGAGACGCTGTTTGAGCTGAAGCGAATGTCGAGTAACACCAAAAAAAATATCATTTTTTCAAAT
>CAZSBQ010000070.1:0-17175 GCA_964604795.1 uncultured Victivallales bacterium
GGGGCCGGCGGCGCCAGCCGGTACCCGCGGGCTTCAGCCCGCGTCTCCGAGTTCATGCGGCCTAAAGGCCGGTGGTACCAGGGGGGTGCCGGGCGGTTCCAGGAGAAACACCACGTTGCGCCCCTTCAGGGCGCGGACAGAAAAGGACCACTCGAAATTCCAGGGCGCCGCCCTTCGCTGCCATGTTTGCCGCCGTTGGCGCCGAAACCCAATCCCTCTTTTGAATCTCTTATTGTCTGTGGCGATTTATGGGTAACGAACAGGGCTAGTCCGGCAATGGTTGCTGGTTCATGTAATCGCAGAAATACGGATGCCTACCATGGCTGTTTTGGTTATTGAAATAACGTTGCGGTGGCTGGTAGCCGACAACGCTGCCGTCGATGTTCAGCTGATTAGTCATACCTCGCGGCCACGCTGTGTTTCCCACTTCGTGCCAGAAACCGGGAAACGCACTGTAATCGTTCGGCGCCCAGCTCGGTTGCATCGCCGTCCAAAAATCACCCGTACTGCCCACCCAGGTAAGGGTGAATCCCCGCCAGTACGACCAGCCCGGGCCATGCTCCAGGAACAACGGAAAATCGCTGCGGCCAATGCGCTGCATCGGGATATTGTCGAACCCCGCCTGTCCACCATACCATCCGCCTTGAACAGTATATAGGTGCTGAACGCGCCGCCACCCGGAATGACCATCCGACGGCTGGTGTCATTCCAAGGATAGTCAAAGATCTTGTTCACAGTCGTCGGACAGACGAGCACACTGTTGATGATCATGTCACGTGATAAATCGTCTCTCTGCCAGGGAATCTGCATTTCATCGGCCAGCATGCCAAACGTACCCCGCGAGTCGGTCGCAATAACTTCCCGGTCTTGATTATACCATCGGTCTCGCGGAAAGTGGCCATCATACGAACCGGCGTAGGCGATGGCAGCGATGCCCAGCTGTCGCAGGTTTCCCGCGCAGACTACCCGCTGCGCTCTTTCCTTTGCGTCCCGCAGTGACGGCAGCAGAAGCGCCACAAGAATCGCAATGATCGCCACAATCACAAGCAACTCGATGAGGGTAAACGCTCTATGTTTCATGAGTTCAGATAGTCGTTCGTCGTGGTTCGTTCTTGGTTTTTCCCCGATAACCGACCAGCGACCACCGTCAGCCGCGGCGCGTCTGGCCTACTGCCACTGCTTACTACTCCACCATCCAAATGCCCATATCGTTCGGGTGAATACGCATTTCACTCGGCACATCGTTATTGATCGACACCTCGGGGCTTTTGTCGCTCCACATGTAGCGGATGGCATTCTTCGTGCCGCCGCGGTTTCCGTAGATTACGCCCAGGTCGCCGCGGAGTTTCAGGCCGGCCTTCGGTTGTGTGCCAATGACTGTCCATGGCACCCCCACCTCGACCACATATCCTCCGTCGACGTCCTTGCAGTGCATCGGCAGAGCATTCAACTGCGCCACCTCGTCAACGGTTTGCTTCCATACGGGTGACTCGTAGGTGTGCTGACGCGGTTTCTGGTCGTCATCAGTCCGGTACCGGATGATCGTGGCAACCATCTTATCATCATGCGTGCGCGTCACCAGAATCCTGGCGTCACCGACGCGCATTTCCTGCTGGTTCTGGCCGTGGACCTGACGCTTTCCGGTATCGGTGCAGAACTGGATGTCGAGCGCGTCGCCGGTTTTGAACAGGTTGTGAAAATCCGACGCCTGGTTGCGCAGCGGCGACTCATCGGTCACTTTGAAGCGCACCCACAGATGCTTCGCATCATACCCGAGTTGCGCCATGGCCGACCGTTGATTCGCCAGCAGTATGGTCTGTGGTTGAACGGCAGACCACTCGTCGTAGGCACCATCCGCCGCCGCGTTCACCAGCTTTTTCAGTTTCGCTTCTTTGAGTAGCCCCATGGCCGCTTTCTGCGCCAGCCCCGCCTGCTCTGCGTTCTTTTCAGCCTGCGCCACCTGCTTGGTGTCGACCTGCACTTCGCCCTCGCGGATGACCAACTCGTCAAGCCCTTGGAGTTCCCAGATCCGACAATCCGCGTCACCGCCCGAATAGTAGATTTTGCCGCTCTCGGGATGCTGCCAGATGGTGCCGTTGAAATTCTCGGTCAGCACCATGGTGTGATCCATTGTGTAGGGGGTTCGCTGGTCCTGTCCGAGAGCCGCAACGAACAGTCCGGTTTCCTTGTCCAGCAGGAAATACTGCCCGTAATAACCGGGGATACTGAGAAGCCGTTCGGTCGAGGTCTCATGCATGCGGAATGCGCCGACCACGTAACCGGGAGTGTATGCGTCACTGGTCCAGGCAAACGCACAGTGCACATTGTGGTACTCCCACATCTTCCGGCCGTCCGGCGCGAAAGCCGCGATGCGATGACCGGAACCCTGCGCTCTCTGTCCGCGCGGCAGTGTCCCCCCGGAGACAAGTGTGAAGAACCGCCCTTGATCATCCACCATGAACCCGCTGACGGCACCGCCGTCGGTATCGGTGACCGCAGTCTCGGGAGCGTCGAAATCGGCCCAGGTCGGCCCGCCGTTTGCGTTGAAGCCGGTAAATGGCACCCGCTCGATGCTGTACGGCTCACTCGTTTTCTTACCCCCCTGATTGGCCCAGCGAGTTCCCTGCAGCCGGTACAGATTCAGCTCGCTGTCGATATGGCTGAACGTGCCGGGAGCAAAGGCTTCTTCCCGCTGGAATTTGCCATCGTTGTTGGAGTCGGCCCAGTTCCGTGCGTTCTTCAGCCCCCGGCCGGTCGTCATGAACAGTCGCGGCACGTACCGGTCGTCAATAATTTCATATACCGCATTGCGGCGAGGAGAGGGGAAGAACACAAAGCGCCGTCCGTCAACCGTTGCGAAACGCGCGTCGCGCTGCCCGCCGGGCGATGCCGGAAACTCGAACTTCAGCTCCGGTTTTCCCTCGCCTTCATCCGGGATCTCCCACGTAAACGGCCGCATCATCGTGCGGTCAACCGACCAGTCGCCAGCTTCGTAATCCACGCGAAAACGCACCTGCTGCGCGTAGACTTCATCGGGCTTTGAAGGATCAATGTACGCCTGAGTCGAGTACACCTGGGATCCGTAAAACTCTTTCCACAGACTGCCGTCACTGTTCCACACCGAATACCGGCGCGGCTGATCGTCGAACTCGGCCACCCACAGCCGATCGTTCCGGTCAACCGCAATATCGTGCGGCCTCAGCATCCCTTGCGAATCGAAAGTGCCCACCGCCGGACGCCCGCCGTCCTTGCCGAACTTCTGAAGCAGTTTGCCTTTTGGCGAAAATTTCCACACCTGCATGGCATCGCCCCAGACGGCTGCGTAGACATTCCCCTCGGTATCACAGTCGAGATGACGCACATGCGGCAGAACCGGCGTCAACGGGCGAAACGCTTTTTTGGCCAGATCATACCGGCCGATGCGCTTGCCGATCGCAGCGTACAAGTCGCCGTCCGGGCTGGTTGCCAGGCCGTAAGGGCCCCCTTCCAGACGAATGCGCTCACGAACCTCCGCGGTTTCCGGGTCAATCAGATAAAGAGCGTTGTCGAAAGTGTTGGCAACCACCAGCGTCTCGCCGACAAACGTCATGCCGCCCCAGGCCGCTCTCCGCTTGTCGTGATCCGCATCTTCGGGGTCGACAATCAGGACCTGCGACTGGCCGTTTGCAAATGCCTTCAACTGTCCCTTGCGCGCGTCGAACCGGGAGAGATGCCCGCCCCACGTGGTGTAGTAACCGTCACCATTGCGCAACGTCCACGAACCTTTTGCCCCCCAGTGCGCACCCCACAGCTTCTGCCCCTCGAGGCTGACACCAATGGTCCCGGGCGCCGCTTCACAACTGCCCGTGCCGAGCACGATCAGGTCATCTTCGGCGTCCACAAAGCACGGGTAGGCGTAATCGCCGGCCCAGCCGCCGGTTCCATCCTCGGTCTGGTACGGCGGATTGCCGCTCACACCCACGTCGCACACGTAACGTTGCTCGAAATCGTCCTGTACCAGAAGCTTCCATTGGTACGCACCTCCCGAAACCGGTTCATCGCAATCATTCAGGCCGTCCCACATGTACACGTGAGTGCCTGCATCGTGCGGCTCGGCGCCCAGACAGGTGCGGATAATCCGCCCTGTCTCGTCCGTCACTGCCAGGCTGACCTGGGCAGCCTTGTCAAGCTTGAATTTGATCGGGATATGGCCGGCCGCACGATTCAACTCATCCTTCTCATCCAGCTTCAGATTCCCTTCGGCATGCACGATTCCACCCCCCCAAGACGACGGCCCCATGTAGCCGAGATCGCCGCTGTCCTTCGCACGCACGTCGGTCAGACCTGTCTTGACATGCTTGCCCTGAGCGTCCCCCCAGTGCACCTGCCATTGCGTCTGAATCGTGTCGCCGCCCTGCCACGGCTCCTCGAGCCGCAGGTATTTCCACGGAATTCTGTACTCGAACGTGTAGCCCTTGCCGTCGGCATCTTTGGTGTACGCCATGTCAACGTCAGGCGGATTGAGCTTCATGTCCGCGAACTTGAGCGTATAGCGAGCATGAAATCCCGGCTTCTGATCCTGCGTCGAGTACCACAGGTCCAGATGACAGACGTACTTCTGATCTTCCTCCGACATGTGCGCACCGGTCTGAAGCGATGCCTTCGACTTCACCGCCGGATTCGAGATCAGCCGCAGCTGCACGCAGTCGCCGTCCCAGACCATGCCCGGCTCGCTGCCGAAATGATGCGCGTTCATCATCGGCGTCGGGTCTTTGACGTGACCGCCGACATAAAACCCGCTGTCATCATACATGTACGCCCCGGTGACACTCATCTGCGCGCGGCTGCTTTCGTCCAGGAACAGCTCGATCGCACCGGACATATCCCAGTCCCCCAGGTCGCCGTCGATGACGACGTTCTCGGGCGCCGGCACGATATGGATTGCTTCATAATCAGTCTTGTTCACGATCGCGACGTAGGCTGCGGCTGTCAGCGACAGCAGCAGCTGGGCCGCCATGGTTACGGCTGTTTTTCGCATTTGACTAAGTCTCCTTGTTTACATAACGTTTCATCAAACGTTTCATCATGTGCCATCACAGGATGCGTCCTGCCCCCACTATAGCCCTTTGCAGGCATGATGCAACGGAGAAACAAAAAAAGTCAATCGCATGCGCTGAGATTTGCAACGTTTCATGAAACTATAAAGTTTAGGCAACAACAGTTGAACGTTTAGCTAGACCCTGTCCGGAGATGTGGGAGGATGCCGTCGTGAGGCGGGGGCCTATCCCGATCGATTTCAAGGCGCCCCTCATTGCTCACCGGTCAGCACTGCCAGTGGGGAGCGCAAATCCGCTGTGATGGCGGCCAATGCCGAGTCGGAGACCTCAGGTTCATCCGCCCCGCCACGGTCGACGAGCAGGTTGTGCCACTCGTACGGGTCTGATTCATGGTCGTACAGTTCCTCTTCGCCATTGCTGCAAAGGACATACCGATAGCGACGGGAGCGGACGCTGTAATGCTGCCGATTGCGAGGTGCCCGGCCTTTTTCATCGCACCCGCACTGGCAGTCGCCGGATAGAGCGCTGATGGCGACGTCGGGACCGTTCCACTCACCTTCCGGATCAGTCAGCAGCGGCATTAAACTATGTCCGTCCAGCGGGACATGCGGATGCGGTTGACCGCAGAGGCCACCCAACTCGCACAGTGTCGGGTAGAGGTCAAGCAGCGAAACCGGCCGTTCGCATTCCGCGCCGCGGGCAACGCCCGGCCCCGCCACGACCAGCGGCACACGGTTAGACTCCTCCCAGACAGTGTTCTTGAAAAGCTGCTCTTTCTCACCCATGTGGTAACCGTTGTCGGAACAGATTACAATCACCGTGTTGTCGGCGTGCGGACTCGACTCGAGCGCATCCAGCACCTTGCCAAGCTGGGCGTCGGCAAAGGCGACACAGGCAAGGTAGGCCTGGGTCCAGCGCCGGAGAAGTTCCTCCCCACCGCAAGCCATAACATCGCGATAATGTTGCCGACCGAAATTGCCGGTACAGATATCGGGAATTCCACGCTGGAAGACCGGCGCGCAGTCATCGAGATCGTTCGGCATGCTGACCGCCAGTTCCACCTGATCGAGTGGGAAAAGATCGAAGAATTCGTCCGGCGCCAACAGGGGCGTGTGCGGACGCATGAAACCGACGGCCAGGAAAAAGGGCGCCGATCCGTCATGTTCCCGCAGAAAATCCGCCGCGTAGGCCGCACTGCGTTCATCGGCCAGCAGATCGCGGTCGTTGCGTCTGTTCCAGCGGAAGGGTTCTCCATGCCGAATCCAGCCGGTGTGCCCGGGGATGCCGCGCGACGAATCGGCCGGAATCCGCGGCACATGCGATAACGGCGCGAACAGGTAGTCGGGATTCAACGGGTTCCACCATGGCAGGTCCTGGTGCGGACAACGGTTCCAGTCACGCCGCGTCTCCTCACGCCCATCCCACGGGTACGGGCCGAAGTCCCACGTCTCACCGTATTGCAGCACCCCTTCTTGGTCGGTGAACGCCTCCCACTTCTCTTCACCATGGTGAAAGACCTTGCCGGTTCCGGCGACGGCATAACCGTGCTCGCGGAAATGCTCGGGAATCGTCACGCAGTCCCTCAGCACCGGATTCTCCCACCACGGAATTCCGCGAAACATCGCCTGGCCAAAATGCTCGGACGTCCAAGGCGCAATGCCGGTCATGAAACTGGCCCGCGACGGCCCGCAGATCGGGCAGTTGGTTTGGGCGTTGGAGAACCTGACACCGCGCGCCATCAGGCGATCGATGGCCGGCGTTCGTGCCTGCGGATGCCCTCCCATCCGCGCCACGGCGTCATTCAGGTCATCAAAAACGACGAAAAGCACATTCGGCTTCCTGGGCAACATATTGGACGACATTCTTACGGACCTTTCATGATTAAGGGGGAGTGGACTCACTGCGTGAAACGGGGAAGCTTTTTTGAGGGAAAACCTTCCCCGCCCCCCTTCAAAAACCTTTTCATATCATTAAATGTGGTCCGTCCCCATTCTGTGGCCAATTGGAATTGGCCGGAAGCCGGGAATGCGGTGGAACACCTTCGAGTCGGGGCGCAGGCGGAAGTCGCCGTCGTCGAAGTCGACAAACCCCGGGTCAACGTCTGTGAACAAGTTGCCGGTCATCTCCTGTTCAAACGATTCAAACCCATCCCTGCGACGGCAGCGATTGACCGACAGAAACTCACTGCATTTGTAGGCGATGTTGTGGCGGATCGTGTTGCGGTCGGGAAACTCATCGAGGTCATGAAGCGCTGGGTAGGCTGTCGTATAAGGGGGGGCCGTCACGTCAACATCTTCGAACAACCATTCCCGCACGTAGTCACATCCCGGCAGCCGTCCGTGCAGGAAATCTTCCCACTGCTCGCGACCAGCGGGCATGATACCGACAGCCAGGTCACACTCGATAAACAGGTTATTCTCGATGAGAACGTCTTTGCCCGCATGAACAAAGATAGCCCCCATACGCGCATTGCCGATCGTTCCGGCCTTGTAAAAAACATTGCCCGTCACAGTCCCGGTTGAGCCGTCGTCGAAATACACGGCACTCTCGCCTTGATGAAGCCCCGAACCGATATGATGGAAGTAGTTGTGCCGCACCACAACCCCGCGTTCACTGGGGTTCCGTCCCATGTAGAACGCGCCGCAGTCACTCGTGTCCAGGCACAGGTGATCCAGCTCATTGAGTTCAACCACATGGTCGTTCCCATGCACCCAGATGCCGAAGTGCGGTGCCTGGTGAACGTGGTTATGGCGAATCCGGTGGCCAACGCCATTGACAGCAATGCCGGGACGGTAGCACGGATCGACGCGGTTATAGTGGTGGATATCGCAGTCCTCGATGACATTGGCCGCCGGTTGCAGCTCACGCCTGTCGCCGCCATCAAGCACAATCCCCCCCTGGCCGAGATCATGCAGATGACAGCCCTGGACGCGATTCGCCATCCCTGAGACCAAGGCGCCTCTGCCGCCGCAGTTGCGGATCTCGCACCTGATCAATGCGTTGTCCGATCCACCTTCAATGGCAACGCCATCCCCGCGGCCACCTTCAAAGATGAACCCTTGCAGGTGAACGCTGCGCGCATCCCGAAGCACCATCAGCGGCTGCGCAAGCGCCGACAGCATGAATGTCTTGCAGTCGTTTTCAGGCGGGATCAGGTAGAGCATCCCCGAGCGGCGATCAATACAGAACTCGCCCGGTTCAGACAATTCTTCCAAGACATTCAGGAATCGAAAGCGTCCACCTTGTCCCTGACCGGCGGCGGAAACACCATACTTGGTGGGACCTGCGAGACAGACTCTGTCGCCCTCGATCTGCTGAACTGGATGCTGAGATGAGGCCCAGTCAAAGAACCAGTAGCCAAAACAACCAATGCCACGGTCAACACACCATTTAGTCATACGCTGATCATCACAGGCGAAGACTGCCCCGCACACTTTCTCGTTGGACTTGGTCCCGCCTTCATCGCAAACCTGCTTCACATGCAGATATCCGCGTTTTGGCCAACGCGAAAGGCGCATCGGGTGGCCGTCAACGAAGACTTCCGGGGCCGCAGGCTGCTGTGGGAATCCGAATCCCAGCGTCGGGAAAGCCCCCCCTGACTCAATGCCATGCTTTGTGAGATCCAGTTCCAGTACACGCTCGCGCACCTTCGGGTCGATAGCTGCCGCAACGTCCCCCCGGCTCACTGGCAGTAGGTCGCTCACGTGAACATGCGGGCCGCCACAAAGGCACACGGTCTCTCCGTCTGCAGCACGCCACACAACGGGTTCTGATGTCGTGCCGGAATCCTGAGGCCCCAACACAAGTGGTTCCTCAAGCCGATACCTTCCTCCCCGAACAACAACTTGCGCTGCCCCTTCTCCGCCTTGTTTGCGCCACTTTCTGAGGGCATCCCTGGCACGCTGTACCGTTGCAAACGGACCATCCTCGCCTGCAGGAGTCGGCACACACTGCTGCCCCGACCACGTGTCGTTTCCTTCAGTCGATACGTAAAGAGTGTACATTGTACTGTTCCGCTGTTCCTGCTTCTACGAACGTTGGGCGACAACAACCGGTTATTTCCATTGAGACGCAGCTCTGCCGCCTTCAACGCCATCCACGTACGAGATGGCGAATATTGTTGACGAATCGAGACACCCTCCGAAGGCGTGCGTCAGAGGTTGCTTGGCACTTCCGCACATCTTGATGCTGTAATAGGTTCCCCCGGAGTCCGGTTCCGTCACGTGAATACCGGCGACCGGGGCGCCGTCATTACTCTGATTGCTCAAGACGCGGCTGTCGGAGATGCGGTTCTGCCATCCCGCATCGTAGAATGCGTATGCCGGCTTCCCGCCATCGGACGGTCCGTCACCGTAACATTGGCAGAGGCTGTCGCCGCAGGATTTCAAGTAAAACCCGTATTTCATTGGTCCGAACGAGGCAACACTCCACACGTGTGCCTGCATAAAATCGTTGGACCCGCTATCCGAGCGCACGCCGGTGTGGTAGCCGATGGACACGAACTGCGACACCATGCAGTCGGTAGCCTTATCGATATGCAAGCCGATACCGCCCTCTACGTTATGCACCCCCGCGTCGTGGTAGCAGCGTACCTGCGAAAGCATCACTTCGTACCCCCACGCGTCTTCGCCCGCCCCAATGTGGATCCCTTTCCGCAGGCAATTGCGGGTTTCCACACCGTTGACCCGCAGGCGTGGTGCGGAGCCGGTCTGTATGCCGATCACTTGCTGGCCGCCGCCGTCGATCGTGCCACCGGAAATGTGCCCGTACGACGCATGCTCACGCGATTCGGTCGGCATGCCTTTTGTGACCACAGCGCCTCCCTCAAACCCCGGCAGTGCACGCAAGGTGCCGCCCCCTAACTCCAGACTGACGGTGCACGGCAGATCGAGTGTCCTGGAAACCCCGTACACGCCGCCGTCCAGGCAAAGAATGCCTCCGCCGCGGTCTGAAAGAGCCTCGATCGCCGCCGCAAACGCCGCGCTACTGTCACTGACTCCGTCCGGCACGCCGCCGAATGACTCTGGTCTCACCTGAAACATTTCGTGATCCTTTTTGTTCGATCTTTAACGGCTGACTTTAGCTTGACCCTATGCGAAAAGAGTATGGCGGCTGTTTCAGCAGGGATTGAGCAACCCAAAAGCCCTTTATCCTCCCGTGATTCTGCAAAGACCATTCCCAGCATTGCTAAAATCCCAGTGATGTTTGTCTTCGATTATCGTCGACGACCTTTTCGCGGAACATCTAGCTTTTTTTTATGTTGGCAATTCGTATTCAAGAACCAGAAAATCCTTTACGAGGCTGTGTTGCTGGAGTTGGAATTCAAATCCCTCGTCAGTGGGCGTCCAGCTGAGCTTTGATGTGTCGCCAGGAATGGTAAGGGCTGTGTCGGGCGCTGGGCGCGGGCCGAAAATACGCAGGCGGTTTGCCTGTACTTCGGCACCCGGATTAAACACAATGGCATAGGCAACATTGCCATTGCGCGTGAAACGGGTTGAGCCCCACAGGTACGGCGACAGTGGGCGCGTGCCATAGATGGCCTTGCCGTTGGTGCGCAGCCATTCTCCGATTTCCGCCAGGCGGCGTTCCGCGTCGCGTGGAATCCGGCCCAAGGCGTCGGGGCCGACTCCGAGCAGCAGATTCCCTCCCTTTGCGGCTGCATCAACAAGCATCCGAATGACTTCCGTCGCAGTTTTGAAGTCGTCTTCAGATCGATGATTCCAGGCATTCCCCAGCGTGACGCACGACTCCCAGGGCTCCTTCAGGCGTTTCTCGGGAATCTCCTTTTCGGGGGTAATGAAGTCTTCATAGCCTTCGCCCACTCCTCGATCTGCAATCAACAGCCCCGGCTGATGTTTGCGCGCCATGGCTGCCAAGTCCGCCATGCGGATGTCCTGGTTCGGCGGCCGCACCTGGTTGCCGTCGAGCCAAAGGACGTCCACCGGACCATATGCGGTCATTAATTCTTCCACCTGACGATGCGTGAATTCGACAAATTTCGCCCACCGCCGCGGATCGGTTCGGGTATCATAGTTTGGATTCCGGTCCCGAATGGGAAACTCCGGCGCCCAATACCAGGGGCAGCTCCAGTCGGATTTCGAAAAATAGCAACTGATGGCCAGCCCTTGTTTTCGGAAGGCGTCAAAAGCGGAGCGCACGATGTTCGCGTAAGGATGGGAATGAAACGGGCAATCTGGATGGGTGCTGCGAAAGGTTGTGGTGTCCGTATCGAAAAGACAGAACCCGTCATGGTGCTTGGTGGTCAGCGCTACGTAACGCATGCCGGCATCCTTAAAGACCTTTGCCCAGTGATCCGGATCGAATTCGACGGGATTGAACGTGCGGTTGAGAGCGCGGTAATCGCGACTGAACCGTTCCAGGTCTTTTCCCCGATCAATCCAGGGAACAAGGTCATTCGGTCGTGCCCATTGATCTGCCGGAACCAGAGGCCAGGAATGTATGCAATCCCATTGGCTGCACGGCCCCCAGTGCAAGATGCATCCAAATCGCTGGTCCATAAACCATTCCAGCCGTCGCTGCAGCCAAGCCTGGTAACCCTCGAATGCCGTTTCTTTTTCCACACCACTATTCGTGATGACATCTTCCTGTTTCATCATTTGGACTTCCTGCCGGTTCAAGCTGGTTTGCATGTCGACAGGCGCGTTGAGTTCGGTTTCACGCTCTGAGGGGACGTTTTCCGACCTGCCACGTTGGCTGTGGCGGGTGAGATGCGGTAGACGCCGAAGCGCTTTGCCGCAAGCGAGCCGTCAGCGGACGGGAGGTTGCGCCCGGCGCGCAGATCCTCAACCGTCGCTCCGGCAGATACCGGCAGCGACCCGTCTTGGAAGCACCAGATGATGAGGCGGCCGGGGTGTTCGTTGGAGTGCCATTGGACACCCTTGTCGTCAGGCAACAGCTCAAGCCGGTCCATGTCGGGCAGGGCCGCCATGTAGGCGTGATTGAACGACTGGAAGGTGGCATCAAAATGACGCACCAGGTCCAGTTGGTCGGCAGGTGGCGGGAAGGTTCCGTGCCGCACCAGTTCGCCGGTTTGCGCGTCCGGCTGCCGGGCCGGATGCAGCCCGGCATCCAGGTCGCGCTGGCTGTAGAACGACAGCAGCGGAATGCTGCGGTGTGCCAGAAACCTGAAATACAGCTCATGGTCCCACCGGCCGTCGGTCAGAAAGCCGGCCGGATACTCTGTCGACCGCAGCATTACATCCATGGCGAAGCACTCGTTTCCGTCCCGGAACCGTTGGTAAAAATCGCGATACCCGATAACCGACGGGGCAAACACACAGAGAGCCTCCATCGCAAAATTCAGCCCGGCTTCCTGCAACTGCCTGACCAGTTGCAGGAACGACGGCAGTTGCGGCCGCAATTCAGGGTCGGCATAGTTGACCTGCCACCATGCCAGGTTCGAAACCGAGTCCCAGAAGAAGCCGTGTTGATCGGCGCTGTCGCGCGCCTTGGTCAGCTTCTCGACAATCCGGTCATACACCTCGCGGTTGTTCAGATCCACCGGTGCCAAGCTGTCGTAACCGCCGTCGGTCAGGTTCAGGTTCTTCCACTTGACGAGCCATTCCGGATGCTCCTTGACCAGCGGTGATTTGAGCGAAAGATGGCAGGCGAACCAGTACCACAGATCAAGACCTCGCTGCTCGGCACTCTCTTTCAGCTTGCGCAACGGCGCGGGACCTCCCCGAAACTCGCTGACCTCCCAGTCCCACGTATTACACTTACCGCTGAGACCATGTGTTTCGTTTTGCAGGTCGAGCCGCTCGATTTGCTCGGCATCGGAATCCCAGATCGAATCGTGAATCATGAGTCGCGGAAAACCGAGCTGGCTGACGATATCCACAACCGGCTCGTAATCCTCGAAGTGATAGTTGGTCCAGAATGTATGATAGATCGTGGGGACCGGTTTATGCGCCTCGATTCCCGTGGCTTCGCACCAGTCGGACTGACTGTGGCGCTGCCATTGGAGCCAGCGGTTGCGCAGGGCATGCGGGGCCGTGACAGGTTCAGGCGAGAACAGAATCCAGCACGGCACGCCGGCGGCGTGATCGGTGAGCTCAAAGAGATGCAGGTCAAGATACTTGCAGCAGTCGGCGCCGGCCCCTTTGGATACAGCGCTCCGAACCAGCGGCGCCGGCGGGAAGTAGCGGATCAGCGTACCGTCCGCACCGCACTGCATATCGAACACCGGCTGCATACTGCCGCGCGCCCACAACTGACCGGGCATGCCGGGCACCATTGGGCCGTAGCTGGTGTAGGCCGCCTCTCGTGTCAGCGATGTGACCGGCGGTGATGTCAAAGTCCGCGCAAGCAGGTGATTGCCCCGGTCCATCGAGCCGCCCAGTTCCCAGCTCGAACGCTCCATCCCCCAGTGCACCGCCGCACCCGGACAGGAAAAATCCCATTGCATCGAAAACCCGGTATACGCCACACCCTCGACCGTCAGATCCAGCGGCCGCAGGCGCAGGACAACGTCGGCCGACCGGTCGGCCCCTGACCAGTCGTCTTCGTTGATGATCCAGTCGCGCGAACAGTCGAACCATTCCTGAAACGGCATCCGGACGGTGCCGCGACAGGAAAATCGTACGTCGTAGCCATTGTCGGTTTCGTCTGTTCTCTGCCAAGCCAGGCGATCGAACAGGAGTCCCCCGGGAGTCGCCCAAAGCGGCTGCACCGGCAGCCGCGGACTGCGCAGCGCCATATCCCGCACCGTTACCCGGTTCAACGCGCAGCAGCCATCTGCGGTTTTGCGGAAGCCCAGCTCCACTTGATTTCCGAGGTCGATCGTTTGATCAATGCATGATTCCATACTCATCGTCTCCGTAATATTACCCAGTTCGGAATTACCTGCATGCTGCTGATCCTGTGCGGCTGATCTCACTGCGCGAAGTCTTCGGTCTCTTCCGTCCCCGCGTTTCCAGCCGCTTTTTGCCATTCCTCTTGCGCCTCTTGCAGGAAGGCATCGAACGTCCACGTCCAATAGTCGAACCGCGCACGTGCTGTCGGATCGTCCTTCATGTCGTTGCGAGCCTGCTGGTACAGCGTTTTCATCTCCTCAACCACATCCGGCGGCCAGGTGTCGCGGAAAATGGCGGGCGCGACACGACCTGCTGAACCCAATTGTTCGCTCCACGAGGCGTTTTCCCAGCGCTCGATCATCAGGCGCAACAGCTCGCGGCTGCTTTCCGCCCCCGCCCCAAACAGGCGCGTACACATTTCGTCGAGTGTTGCCTCGACATCGATGTCCGGGTTCCAGAGCAACCGCATCCAGACATAGAGCGTGGGCGCGACCTTGCTCCACTCGGACGCACTGGCGCCGTTGATGAACGACCCGGCCAGGACCTCGCGATTATCCCGGTAATACTCCTGAGCAACATAGGGGAACTGCATGGGGCCGTGCGTCCAGTTGATCACCCAGCAGGAGTATTCCCACGTGGTGATTTTGCCGTTCGCCTTGCGGCTCCAGGCACGCAGGTTTTTCTCGATACCTGCCTTCACCTGTTCGTCCCGGAATCCGGCAAAACCGCTGGTGCACATTTCGATCTCGAGGTTGTCCGGGAAGTCGATGTCTTCGGGGCACAGCGTGTAGTTCCAGTAGGGCAGATACATCACCTTTTTGTCCGGCCAGCGGCGCTTGACCTCTTCGCAGATTCGTTTTACGAACAGTCCCACAACCCTGGACGCCTCGCCGCGCGCCGCACCGTACTGCGGCGCATCGGGATTCATCCGCTTCTGACACTCCTCGCAATGGCAATTGACCGGTTCATCGGCCGGCGACACACTGATATACGTTTTGGTCACCCACGATGCACCGGGCTTGCCCTGATCCCATGCCTTCTCCGCGCCTTCCAACAGATAATCAACTGCTTTCTGCGAGCTGTAGCACAGCATCGCTTTACTGCGTGTCCCGTCCTTGTTCACGGCAAACATCGCCTCATGTTCTTTGAACCATTGGTCATTTTTCCAGTATTGGAATCCCTGCGGCTCATGGACCTTGGTCTGGTACGGCCAGCTGTGACCGCTCCGCAAGCCGGTCAGCAACGGGTTCATCGTGAGCTTTTCGACACCTTCCAGGACATCGGGCGTCTCCGGCTGTTTCTTTTTGTCAAACCAGCGCGAACTCATGGGCACCCCGTAATGCGCCCCCGGTGACGGCCAGTGCGCACGTTTCCGGTACACAGGCGCATCCGTATAATGCACCGGCGGGATGACCACGTCCTGCATTCGGGTGATCGTCCGGCCTTTCGCCTCCAGCGGCCAATACCAGCGCACACCCACAAATCGCTCGAGGAAATCAGCAACCGCCCAGGCGTCGGCATCGGTGTCGATGTGCTGGAGGTCCGGCAACGGGGCGGTGCTGCCAACCAGAAACACGCGGTTCGCGGCTGTTTTCACCGCGAACCCCTCGACCGGCATTTTTTCCGCATCGATACCCGCCTCGCGCGATTCGTCACACGCGCCGATTATGATCGCCGGCTGGCCGGGCGCGGGCGCTTCAGCTGCCAACTCAAGCTTCGCATCGGTGCTCAGCCTCACAACTTCCACCAGTTCGTCCAGCATCACCTGCAGTTGCTTGGACGGCTTCTGTTCCGCAACATAAACAACCGCCGCGGGCTGTCCTTTCTTCACCACTGTCACAGGCGCATGCTTCGGTGCCTGCTTCATGGTCACCGGCATCAGATCCGGCGCTTCCATTTGGCTGTTTGCGTACACGCAGCCAGCCGTCATCATCACAGGTAGTACAACGTAGGACAACATCTTCATGTCAGTTTCTCCTTTTGCTTCTGTTTTTTGCCCCGATGGTCAACGCACGGTTCCGCGCGTCGGTTTCGGGATTCCGGAGTACGAGCGACGTGGCGTCGCCTTCTTCAATTGGAAGTTCCACGGACAAGATCACGGTATTCAACCCTTCCCGGAACGCTATTGCGTCAGAACATGTGCCGCCGGTACCGAGTTCGCTCCAGTCCATTTCGACCAAGTTGCCATTGACCCAGACCCCGTCCGGAGCACGGCCACCGACAAAACCGACGCGGAGTGCGCATTGGCTGGGTGTCAAAACCCGAGTTGCCGCCAAGACACTGCCCGCGTTTTCAACCCCGCCGGCCGCGGCCGCGACTCGCTCCCACCGGATCACGCTCCGCGTGTCGATGGGGCTCCATCCTGCAGCGACGGCTTCCTCCGCAGTCTGGGCCAGGCTCTCCGAGGGCGGCTCGGAAAGAAGGCCGAGTTCTGGTGCAGTTTCCACAGCCAAGTCACCTGGTGTTCCTCCGGACAACGGCTTGAACCGGCACCACCAGCGTTGCTCGACATATTCTTCAACAAACAGGCTTGCTCCATCAATCCGGGTTTTGTCAACCGTCAGCGCCAGCGGCAGCCAATGGTACCCTGGATCGAGCCGGGAACGGTCATCCACCCGCACCTCTTTCTCGAACATCCTGCTCTGACCCGGAAGCAAACGGTGGTGGGCATCCAGCCCCCCGGCTTGCCACGCTTCCCGTCCGGCACTCCTCAGCTGCACGTCGTGCGGCCGGTCGGTCGCATTCTGGACTGCCACGCGCAGTTTGCCGCCACGTTGGCTGCTGATCCGGTCCGGCTTGCGCATCCAGTTCAAGATATCCGGTGCCCATCTTTGCCGGAGAACAACCGCACCCTCAACGGATAAGCGCACAGGAATCCCCGGATCACGGCTCAAGCGAGTCAATCCCGTTTGAATCCCTTCGTTGCGGTAGTCGAAGCCGGCGTGCAAGGCGAGAAACTGTTCGCGATGCATGCAGAACGTGAATTCGAACGGTGTGGCGGCGCCGGGTTTCAGGCGGAACTTGGTGCTGGAATTCCCGGCCAGCAGGTATTCCTCCGGAATCACGACGGACACAGTGGCTTCGGCATCCGAGCGACGTGACTCCACTCGGCCTTTTATGCTGCCAATGATGATGTCGCCTTCCAACTTGGGCGGCGCGTCCAGTTCCAACGTGAACGGTGCCGGTTCAACGCCGAGCTTTTGTGCCATCTCCTGCAGTTGCACAGGCGGATCATCGGACCGGTAACCACCACGCTTGAGAATTGTTGCAGATCCGGTCGCGCCGGTTGTCATGTCCTGAACGTCCAGTTTCCATTCGCCCTC
>CAZSBQ010000071.1:0-17146 GCA_964604795.1 uncultured Victivallales bacterium
ATCCGGCGCCGAAAAAAGCAAATACAGGCCCCGTGTACACCTGTAGAGAACAAGTGTTTTTAGCCTGCGGTGCTGTTAGTTCAGGTGATTTTACACCATTTGCAGCGCGAACGTGGCAAAACAGGAAGAAGCGAATCGGGTGCATCGACCCTGTCAAGATCGATACACCTGGCAAAACTGTTTTGCCCCCTTTTTGGATGTCCTCTAGCGGGGGGCTCTGGAGCGGTTGCGGTTGTTGTTGGGACGAGCCGAGGATGTTTTCTTTGGCCGGGCGTTCTGAAACTTGCGGTTTCCGCCGCCTTTTCTTCCGCCGCCGCCACCGCCACCGCGTTTGGGCGGGGACTGTCGGGACTTGCGGGCATCCTCGCAGTGGAATTCGTGCTCCAGGTCGGCGGGGACAGGTTGGTCGAGTAGCCGTTCGATGCCGTGCAGGTATGCGCGGTCTTCGGCGGAGCAGAAGGAGATGGCGTCGCCGGTGGCGCCGGCGCGAGCGGTTCGTCCAATGCGGTGGATGTAGGTTTCCGGCTCGATGGGCAGGTCGTAGTTGATCACGTGGGTGATGTCATCCACATCGAGGCCGCGGGCGGCGACGTCGGTGGCGACCAGGACCTGGAAGCGTCCGCGCCGGAAGCCGTCGAGGGCCTTGGTTCGCGCGGCTTGGGTCTTGTTGCCGTGGATGGCCGTTCCGCGGATGCCTGCGGAGTCCAGCGTCTTGACCAGGCGGTTGGCCGAATGCTTCATCTGGATGAAGATGAGCGCCTTGTCCACCTGCTTGTCCTTGAGCAGGGAGAGCAGCAGCGAGTCCTTGTTTTTCTTGCCGACGAACAGCACTTTCTGCTCGATGGCTTCGACCGTGGGCTTCTCGGGGGTGATCGTGACGCGGACCGGATCGGTGACCATGCTGTTGGCCAGTTCGACCATCTTGGGGGAAAGGGTGGCCGAAAAGAACAGCGTCTGGCGCCGGCTGGGAAGTTTTTCGAGTACGCGCTTGATGTCGGGGATGAATCCCATGTCGAGCATGCGGTCGACTTCGTCGAGGACGAAGATGTCGACTTCCTTCAGGCGGATGTGTCCCTGCTGCATGAGGTCGAGCAGGCGGCCGGGGGTGGCGACTAGGATGTCGACGCCTCGTTTGAGTGCCTTGACCTGTGGGAATTGGTTGACGCCGCCGAAGACGACGGTGTGGCTGAGTTTGAGGTATCGTCCGTAGGTGGCGATGCTGTTGCCGATTTGGGCGGCGAGTTCGCGGGTTGGCGCCAGGATGAGAGCACGGGGACAGTTAGCGTTCGGGCGCTGTTTTTTGTCGGCGAGTTGTTGGAGCAGGGGCAGGGAGAAGGCGGCGGTTTTGCCGGTTCCGGTTTGCGCGCTGCCCATCAGGTCGCGTCCCTCCAGGAGGTGCGGGATGCACTGTTCTTGGATGGGTGTTGGTGTGGTGTAGCCCTCGGTTGTCACAGCGCGCTGAAGCGCTGGGATAAGCGCGCTGAAGGCGCCTTCGGGTGAGGGGGAGTCCACCGTTTGGGGTTTCGGGGCAGAGGAGGTCTTGTGCGCACGGGGCGCACGGGTATTGTTTTGCATGTCTTTTCCTGGTCCGGCCTGATGCCAATCTCTACCCGCCGGACGTGTGGAAAAGAGTGGACCGCATTTGCATGCGGCAGTGAACTGCTCCGGAGTGGAGCTGCTCGAAAAGGTCCGGGCGAGGGGGTTCCCCGCCCGGTATTCAGTTGTGCAAGGGGGTAGCGCTTACCAGCGGTTGCCGCTGCGTTCGCCGCCGCCGCCACTGCCGCTGCGTCCGCCGCGTCCGCCGCCGCCGCTACTGCGGCCTTCTTTGGGCTGGGCTTCGTTGACGCGCAGATTGCGCCCCATGAAGTCTTCATCGTTCAGAGCGGTGCAGGCCTTTTCGGCTTCGCCCTGATCGGGGATGTCGACAAAGCCGAATCCCTTGGAGCGGCCGGTGTCCCGGTCGGTGATGACGCGGGCGGACGAGACCGTCCCGTGCTGTTCGAAGAGTTCGCGGAGTTCGTTGTCCCCCGCCGAGTACGGCAAGTTGCCTACATAGATATCCATGGATATCTCCTGTCATGTGTGTCATACGCTTTTCTACCGACTCCTGCATCATGACACCAACATGCGGTCCCGGCATGACCGCATACATGCGACCAAGATTGATGTACTATAGCACGCCTTTTTCCGATGTCCAGTCGGAAGTCGGAGAAAGCTTGTTTTCTCACTCGAAATCTTCCCGCATCAGCCCGGCAATTCAGAGTTATTTTTCAATGCCGGTGCGGGCTTGGAGTCCGGTGCTGTAGTAGTGTTTGACCGCGCGCATTTCGGTGACCAGGTCGGCGCGCTCTATGAGGCGGGGATGGGCGTTGCGCCCGGTGATAACCAGTTCGACATCGGGAGGCCTGGCGTCAACCAGGGCGAGAAGGTCTTCGATGTCGAACAGCCCGACGTGGACCGCCGCGTTGGCTTCGTCGAGAATGACGATCCGATGCCTGTGCTCATCGAACACGCGGCGGACTTCCTCAAGTCCCCGCCGGGCGGCGGCGCAATCCGTCTGCGTGGGCTCGCGGAACAGGAAGCGGCCTTCGCCAAACTGGTGAACGTCCACTTGCTTCCCCAGCTTGGCCAGGCCGTCCAGTTCACTGTAGTGACTTCCCTTGATGAATTGGCCGATGTAGACGCTGAGTCCGGCGCCGACCGCGCGCAGCGCCAGTCCGAGGGCGGCTGTGGTTTTGCCCTTGCCGTCGCCGGTGTAGATTTGTATGCAGCCGCGGGGCCATTTGTCGGTTTCAGTCATCTACGCGCTATCGGTTGTCGTTGACGGCTCGGATCATGGCGAAGTAGTTGTCGTCGGGGACGTATTCGGGCACGCTGTTGCCGGTGCCGAGAGCGTAGGCCCCGTCGGCCGCGGCGCGTTCAAGCATGGCTTTCGAGCGCTGGTGGACCTTGTCGGGGGTGGCGCGGCAGAGAAAGTCCATGTCGATGCCGCCCAGTATGGCGATTCGCTTGTGATAGGTGTCGTAGGCGTCCTCAACGGGTTGGATAGTGTCCTCGAATGAGTGCTTGCCGTCGTACTTGATGTCGTCGATGACGTCGTCCATGACCTGCGCCAGATTTCCGCAGGAGTGAAGGACGGCGGGACGGCCTGCCTCGTGAGCGGCCTTGACGATCCGCTTGTGCCACGGAAAAACGAAGCGGCGCATGTCGGCGGGCGAGAGCATGGTTTGGGATTTGAAGCCCCAGTCGTCGTTGCCGATGATCGCGCCGACGCTTTTGTGCTGGAGGCATTGATCGTAATAGGCGCAGAGGATGGTTCCGATGCGCTCGAACAGCTCGAACACCAGCTGCTCGTCGTCCAGGATCATGTAGCAGAGTGATTCGTAGCCGACCAGTCCGATGGCATTCTCGAGCACGCCGCAGGGGCCGCACACAATTAGCTTCATATCGCCGGGCAAAAAGTCCTGCAGACGGTCCAGCCAGGAGTAGTCGATCGCGTCGGGATCGGGCCATTTGAACGCGTCGAAGGCGGCTCGGTCGGGAATAACGCTTTCGTTCAGGGAACAAGTTTCGAGTTTTTCATGAGCGCCGCCGAAACCAAAGGGGGGGAACACGACGGTGTAGTCGTAGCCGAGCGCGGCGTGTGCTCGGATGGTGTGCACTTGCTCGGCAAGGTCGGCGGGCGCGTCGGTGGCCGGAGCGGCCACGCGGTTGTACAGCGGCTTGTTCAGATAGAACTCGAAGAGGGTGGGGCGGGAGGGCCGTTGGCGCTGCAGCACGGCCAGGAGGTTGTCGAAGTCGGGTGTCGCTGTGGTGGTTGGCAAGCCGGAATTCATGGGGCGCTCTCCTTTGGGAATTGGTATTGCTATGGCAGTTGGTGGTCGGGACCGTCGTGGGAGCATGTGGGCGGTTGCTCGATGGAGTGAATTGTGTATTTTCCTCCCTGCGGGCATTCGGGTTTCGTTTTGAGGTAGGGCATGATGTCCTCCCATTCGGGGGTGTCGCCCTGCGGGCGGTTGTTTTCCAGTGCCCACTGGTGTTTTGCGTTGTTGATCATGCGCAGATTGTTCAGGCAGGGCTGCTTCCGGAGGTTCCTGGCGGTCCGGCTGGCTTGTCTCGATACCAGGCCTATCATTGGCATCAGCAAGTAGGAGCTTCGTGAGGTCATCAGCATCGGCATCATGCCGTTGCCTCGCCCGTCCAGCATGTAGCCTGCGTCATCGGAGGTGGCAATCCAGCCGGTCGGCTGTTCGGGGAAGGCCTCCAGCAATGCGAGCATGGCGGCGGGGCTGTTGCTCATGCCCTGCTGCTGGTCCATCACCTGGCTTCGCGTCTCGTTCAGCAAGTTCGCCATTCCTTTGCCCACGTAGAACAAACCGTGGGTGTGCTGAACCTTGTCGCCGACCACGCTCTGAAACGGTCCGCGCGCGGCCAGTCCGTCGCCCGCCTCGGCCGCAGCCAAAGCACGTTCCACCACCCCCAGGTTCGAGCCGAGGATCAGCCGATTGTCCACGCGCCGAAAGGAAATGATCAGCGGCACGGGCATGGGGCGGGTCGGCTGATAGCTCACCACGGTTTCCCCGTCCAATTCCTGCTTGGTTTCGGTGAAACCCCATTTCGTGGTCAGCATTCGCACCAGTTCGATCTGAAATCGGTCGTTGCGCACCTCGAACACTGCCAAGAAGGAGGGCATGGGAATCTGAGCCATCTCGCGCCCCAGCGGCAGAGGCATCTTTGTATCCGAGTCCAACTGCACCGAAAGCACGGCCCGCCCCGTCAGGGAGTCGGCCAGCATGGCCGGAGACATATCCCGTTCCGCGAGTTGTTCAATTATGCTCGCCAATTGATCGCGGTCGCCATCGGCGGCGAATTGCAGCATCGCCTCCTGGGTGAAGCTCCAGATTGCCGTGCTGTCGGCATTCAGCATCCAGCACAGTTCCGTTTTCTTGGGCAGGTACCTGAGCATGTCGCCGGCATCGGAGGCTTCGCCGAACAGCCCTTTCCAGACGGACTTTTTCCGGCCATCCTCTCCGACCATCCAGAACATGCGCGAGCTGCTTAGGCCGTCCTCGGCGGGCTTGACGCTCGCGCCCATTCCCTCCAAGTCTTGAACTCCGGATTTTTCGAGCAAATCGCCGATTTTTTTGACTGTTTCATCCTCCTTGTCGCCGGCGTTCGCTTCGATCATTGTTGCGAGTCGTTTAAGCATTCCGTCGAGATTTCCGGATACATGCCTGACCTGATAGAGGGTTCCGTCTTCCTCCAAGTGGTCCGCGATGGTTGTGTACGCGGCTTGCGCCTGAGCGGGAGCCGTTTCCGCCGGCGGCGCGGCCAAGCCGCTCAGCATTAGAAGCAAGGGCGTGAAGAGCGCGAAAAGCATTGTTTGATTCTCCGTTTGGCTTGCCGCGCTGTCGGCGGCCTGACCGATGCTGCCCCCTCCATCTCTCATGGGTGACACGCGATACTCTACAGCGTAACCGAGCGTTGGCAATGTCCAAAGGCTCGGTGCGCCTTTGAGTTTTGCGCAAAAGCAACTACTGTGGCTCGGTAGCTGCCGGCGGCATGCATCCGGTCAATCAGACCGATCAGACCGATCAGACCGGTAGAGGCCGGCGCCCCGACGGCCCGTGGGAGGGGCGCGGAGGCCGCGCCCTCCACTTGATCGGTCTGATTCTAGACGCGGGCTGAAGCCCGCGGGTACTGGCCGGGCACCCCATATAGTACCACCGGCCTTTAGGCCGCGTGACCCCGAAGATGCCCCTTGAGCACACCCTGAATGTCAAACCAATCATCACGGACAACGCCAATGACTGTTTCTGGAAAACTCCGCCGTTCTCTCGTCGCCGCTCTCGTCGCGGCAACCTTCGGACTGCGGCCCGCCGCCGCCGCGCGGGCCGCAGAAGACGAAGCGGACGGCGCCGGCAATCAGGAACCGACCCATTCCACCTGGTTTCACGAGGTCTCCTCGCCGGCGGTGCTGGCCTCCGCGACCGGGGCGGCGATTTGTCGGTGGATTCACGCCGCGCTGCGAACTCCGCAGTCGGCGGGAGCGGTCCCCGACGTGCCGAACGACCGGACGGACGACTCGGTCGTGGTCGTGTCCTGGTCCGACGGCACCGGTTCCCCCGCTGTGCGCATTGGCGCCGGGGACGGCATCGTCGATGCTGTTGCCGATGCCGTCAAGCGGCATCGGCGGTCGGGGAAAGTGCCGCGCGCCGCTTCCCTGCGGGTTCGTTTGGACATCGTGCAGGACATCTGGCAGCATCCGGGGTTCCGCATCCGCCAAATGGAAATTCCCGCCCCCGGCCTCTCCGGAGTGGCCTTTTCGCCAAGCTCGGGGTTGGCTTTTCTGCCCGCGGAACTGATTGCCGTGGACGCGGTCGCCGAGGACCGCACACTCCGGACCGACCGCATCGAGCTGCTGCTGGCCCGACGCAGTCAATGGCGAAAGCTCGGCGGCTGGAACATCATCGCCAACTTCATTGAGCCGCAGCCCGCATGCTTCTTCGAGTGCCAATCGTTCTTCCTGCATGAAGACCGCGTGTCCTACACCTTCCGCGGGCACCTCATGCTTCAGCCGCTCAAACCTGCGGAGCTGAAGCGCCGAACAGTCGCCGGCGCCGAGTTCATGCTTCGGACCCTTCAGAGCGAACCTCGCGACCTGCAGGTGCAGGAAATTGTCCGTCCCGACGACGCGCCGCCACAACCGGAGTTGGCTCTGGCCGATTGGGCCGGCTGCGCGCTGGCGCTGGCGGAATATGGCCGCAGCGCGCCGGACCAGGTTGCCGCCGCCCTGACACGGACTCTGCGCGCCCGCCTGCTTGACTATGCCGTCACGCCGCCGGGTATCCCCGACTCCATGCTGTGTCTGGCCGATGACGACGGCGTGGTCCGCCTTGGCACCAACGCTTTGGCCGTGCTGGCTCTTTTGGAAAAAGGCTCGGAACCCGAACTCGAAAACGTCACGCGCATCGGTCGCTACCTGGCCGCGCAGGCAACGTCGGACCATCACTTCGTCGTCCACCGCAATGCGGACAACGGCAAGGCGGCCGCGAACACCTCGGTGACCGAATCCGCACAGGCCATCGTCGCGCTGCTTCAATTGTACGAGGAAACCTTCGAACCGCAATTCCGCCAAATCGCACTCGCTGCCCTCGACACCTTGCTGAACGAGCATGTCAAACAACAGGAAATGAATGACCTACCCCGAACTCCCTGGATTCTCGAGGCGTTGAATTTGGGCTACACCTACTCTCACAACCAGCGCCGCAGCTACAGGCAGAGCGCCGAACGCATCGCCCTTGCCGCCGTCGCCGATCAAACCCTCAATCCAACGGTGCCGGACGAGCTGTACAGTCCCCGCAACAGCCCCTCCGCCACCGAGGCGGCCATGCACGCGCACCTGCTGAGCATCGCCGCCGATATCCTCCGTTCCGCTCGACGCACGCAATCCCTGGCCGAAATCCACTCCGCAATGCACGCCTATCTGATGTTTCAGATGCAGGCGCAACTGGAACCCGCGTCCGTTTTTTTCCTGAAAAACCCGGAAACCTACGAGGGCGCGTTTCGCGATGACGCCGTGGTTGTTCGCTTGCGCCCCGTCGACCAGTGGGTGCAGCTGCGCGCCCTGACCGCCGTTCGGCGGGAGCTGGCGCGGGCCGACACCGAGTTCCCCGACGACAAGCCATTGCCGTTGAGCCAATCCCAGAAAAAAGCCCTCATCCAAGCCTATCGAACCATCACCACCTTTCCCCGCGCTCTGGCTGACTGAAACCCCCTCTTCAGGAGATAATCTGGGTTCCAGTCTCCGGAATCAGGCCAGCAGGGATCGTGCTTGGGTGATGTCGTGCTGGATTTGCTGTTCCAGTTCGGATTCGCCGGCAAAGCTGTGTTCGCGGCGCAGGAATTCGACGAATTCCACTTCGATGCGCGCGCCGTAGATGTCCTCGTGAAAATCGAGCAGATGCAGTTCGAGCGAGGGCGGCAGGGTGTGGCCCGTTCCGTCGCCGAAGGTGGGGGCCGAGCCGATGTAGACGACGCCTCGGAGTGGGCGGGGGTTGGGATCGTGTTCGTCGGTGTAGAGGAAGCTGCGCGCGGCATAGACTCCGCCGGGGGGCAGCAGGATCATGGGGTCGGCGAGGTTGGCGGTGGGGCAATGCAGGCATCGGCTGCCGATGCCTTTGCCGTGGATGACGTGGCCGCACACTCGGTAGGGGTGGCCGAGCATGCGGCGGGCTCGGTCGAGCCGTCCCTTCTGAATGGCTTCGCGGATGCGTGTGCTGCTGATCGGTTTGCGGTACCATGTGACTTCCGGGACCGCCGAAACTTCGAATCCATGGGTCCGGCCCAGCTGGCGCAGGAGTTCGGTGTCGCCTTCGCCGTCGCAGCCGAAGCGCCAGGAATCGCCGACGCACAGCCCTGCGATGTCGACGTCTCCAGCCAACAGACGGTTGTGGACAAAGCTCGTGGCGCTCATGGCGGCGACCTGGTGCGAGAAATGGATCATCACGACATCTTCTGCGCCGTATTGTCGCAGCAGGCGGACCTTCTGCCAGTGCGTGGTCAGAACGCGGGGAGGGGGGCCGTTGTCCAGGACGGCGCGCGGATGCGGGTTGAAGGTGAGGGCGACGGGGGTGGCGCGTCGGCGGCGGGCGAGTGTGCACAGCTCGTCGAGGATGGCTTGGTGTCCTCGGTGAACACCGTCGAAGACTCCGCAGGCCAGGGCGACACGGCGGTGTCCGCGGCGGCTCAGTTCTTGGACTGTGGAGACGGGCTGCATTCGGGGGCCCCGGGGTTATACGTATTCAAGCAGTTCGTCGAGGTGGATTTTGTGGGCCATGAGATCGTCTTTTTCCCATGACTTGATGGTGTCCATGGTATAGGCGTCTTTAATGTCGAAACCGCCGCTTTTCAAGCGCCGCAGCTGGAGGAGATGGGCGCCGCAGCCGAGTTTTTGCCCGATGTCGTGGCAGATGGTTCGCACGTAGGTGCCTTTGGAGCAGGCGATTTCGAGGTTAGCGTCGGGGGGGGTGAAATCGGAGAATTCGAGTCTGTCCACGTGTATGTGGCGCGGTTCGCGTTCGACTTCCTGGCCTTTTCTGGCCAGTTTGTAGAGTGGTTGTCCGTCCTTTTTGACGGCGGAGACCATGGGTGGGATTTGCTCGATGTCGCCGATGAATTCGCGCGCGGCTTCCCGGAGTTGTTCCAGGGTCACGCCGCAGGGATCGTTTTCGGCGATGATTTCGCCTTTGGCGTCCTGGCTGTCGGTGGTGATTCCGAGGCGCATGGTGCCGCAATAGACCTTGTCCTGCGGGCTGAATTTCGCGGACAGCTTGGTGGCGTATCCGAAAACCACCACGAGCAGTCCGGTGGCGTTGGGATCGAGAGTGCCGCAGTGCCCGACTTTTTTGATGCGGAAGCGGCGGCGGATGCAGTTGACGACGTCGTGGCTGGTCCATTCCTGGGGTTTGTCGACCAGGATGACGCCGCTTTCGTTTAGGTTTGGTGAACTCATGTGCCTGAAATGACCTTTCGTGCAAGGGTGCAAACTTGGTGAATGGCTTCGTCGGTGTCGACGTCTTCGATTCTCACCCCGGCGGCGAGCGGATGGCCGCCCCCGCCGAGTTGCTGAGCGATTTCATTGACGGGGGTGCCCGCCGAGCGGGCTCTCAGGGAGAGGCGGACCGCATCGTCGCCGGGCTGGATGAGGCAGGCGATTTGAACGCCTTCGACCGAGCGCAGGACATCGATCAGGCCCTCGAGATCGGCGGGGCGCAGTCCCCGGCGTCTGATTTCCTCGGAATCGAGCACGGCGTACAGGAACCGGCCGCCAACCTCGGCGACGGCGGTTTCGATGAGGTGTGCTTCGAGCCGCCTGCGTTCGATGGGTTCGTTGAAGAACAGTCCGTCCATGATGGTGGCGTAGCGCGCGCCGCGTTCGCACAGATGTGCGGCGACCCGCAGTGCGGCGGGGGTGGTGTTGGGAAAGCGCAGCCCCCCGGTGTCGGTGAGCATGCCGCTGAGCAGGCAGTCGGCCACCGGCGCGGTGAGCCAGCCGGCGGCGTTGAACAGGACCGCCAGCATTTGCGCGGTGGCGGCGGCTTCGGAATCGACCCAGTTGACGTCGCCAAAGCGGGTGTTGTCCTGGTGGTGGTCCACGTTGCAGACCGAAATGCGGTCCATGGCGTCGGCGGGGACAACGCGACCGCGGGCGGCTGCGTCCAGGCACAGAATGCCGTCGATATGATCGGGTATGGAGTTGGAAGCCGAGGCGACGCTGACGGATTTCAGGCGGGGAAAGAGTCCGGTGTAGCGGCGTGGCAGGCGCACCTCGATGCGTCCAGCCGCGGAGACGCCGCCGCTGTTTTGCAGTGCCGCGACCGTGCCGTACAGGCTGCCGAAGGCGTCGCCGTCCGGACGTTCATGGGTGAGGACCAGGATGCTGCGGCGTTCGCGCAGCCATTCGAAGACGCTGCGCGCGTCCCCGCTGAGCGCGGCGATGCGCTCGGCTTCGGTGGTGATGTGCCCGGCGGGCATGTCTTCATTGGTCGTTGTCATCAATGTCCAGCTCGTCGATGATGTCAAGAACTTCATCGGCCTTTTCGAGGCTTCGGTCGATGCGGAAATCAAGAATGGGGGTGTACTTCAAAGAGGTGTTTCGGGCCAGGGTGTGCTGCAGGTCGGCGCGGTCGCGTTCAAGCATTTTGAGCACGGTCCCTCCCTTGGCGCCCAGCACGCTGACCATGACGCGGGCGGAGCGCAGGTCCGGCGCGACTTTGACCGCGGTCACCGTGACCAGGCCCTGAGCCTCCGCGGCAATATCCCGTTCGATGCGTTCGGAAAGCTCGCGTTTGACAAGCTCATTGACGCGCAACATGCGATCATAGTCTTTCATGGGTGTCAAAAAGAGATGAAGTGGTTCGCCGTCCGCCGGCAACTGTTGTGTTGTCGGCGGATGGTGTTTTTGGGGCCGCGTCCTCCACGACGCGTCGCGGAGGACGAGCCCGAGGCAATGGCGACATTGACGGCTTGGCATGGCCAGGTACGAGTTCCCCGTCCACAAACGAAAGCCTTTTCCGGTGCGCTCTGGGTTAGAGTTTGGGCTTGACCTTTTGAATCTCGAAGCATTCGACGCGGTCGCCCTCGTCGAAGTCCTCGAAGTTGTCCAATCGAATGCCGCACTCCAAGCCGGCGCGCACCTCGCGGACATCGTCCTGAAAATGCTTCAGCGAGGCGATGGTCCCCTGGTACAGCAGGTCGTCGCCGCGGTGCACGCGGGCGCCCGCGCCCACGCGAATGACGCCGTCGAGAACGGCGCAGCCGCAAATTTTGCCGGTCTTGGTGATGTGGAACACCTGCATGATTTCGGCTTTCCCAAGGTGTTTTTCCCGGGTTTCGGGTTCGAGGCGCCCGATCATGGCGTCCTCGATGTCGTTGAGCAGCTCGTAGATGACCGAGTAGAGTCGAATTTCCACACCGTTGGCTTTGGCCACCTTGTTGACCCCGGGCATGATGCGCACGTGGAAACCGATCAGGATGGCGTTTGACGCTGCGGCGAGCAGGACGTCGTTTTCGGTGATCTCGCCCACGCCGCTGTGCAGTATTTTGAGGCGAATCTTCTCGCTCTTCATCTTTTCGAGGGCGTCCATGATGGCCTCGACCGAGCCTCGGACATCGGCCTTGATGACCAGCGGCAGTTCGACGACGTTGTCCTGCTTCATTTGGTCGAAGAGGTCTTCCAGGGTGCGGTGCTGGGGTGCGCTGAGTTGTCCTTGTCGGAGTTCCTTGGCTCGCTCTTCCGAGAGTGCTTTGGCTTCGCGTTCATTGGGCATGGCCGAGATGGTTTCGCCCGCTTCGGGCACGCCGGACAGGCCGAGAATCTGAACGGGGGTGCTGGGGCCGGCGGATTTGACGCGTTCGCCCTTGTCGTTGATGAGTGCCTTGACCTTTCCGTAATGGCTGCCGGAGAGGACGGTTTCGCCGACGTGGAGCGTGCCGTTGCGGATGAGCACGTTGGCGACCGGTCCCATGCCCTGTTCGAGGCGGGCTTCGATGACCAGCCCCTCTGCGGGCTGGTCGGGGGTCGCCTTCAATTCCAGCATTTCGGCTTCGAGAAGAACGCGTTCGAGCAAATCGTCCAGTCCCATGCGAGTCTCCGCCGAGACGGGGACCACGCCGACGTCACCGCCCCATTCCTCGGGCGTGATCTCCTCGCGTTGGAGGCCGATCAAAACCTTGTCGGGGTCTGCTCCCGGCAGGTCCATCTTGTTCATTGCCACCACGATGGGCACGCCGGCGGCGCGCGCGTGGTTGATCGCTTCCATGGTTTGCGGCATGACGCCGTCATCGGCGGCCACGACCACCACGGCGATGTCCGTGGCGTTGGCGCCGCGCGCCCGCATGGCTGTGAAGGCTTCATGTCCCGGTGTGTCGAGGAAGGTGATGGGGCGGTCGTTGTGGACGATGGTGCTGGCGCCGATGTGCTGTGTGATGCCGCCGGCCTCATCGTCGGTGATCTTGGTTTCGCGGATGGCGTCCTGCAGGGATGTTTTGCCGTGGTCGACGTGTCCCAGGAATGCCACCACTGGGGGGCGCGGGGCGGTGGCGCCGGTCGGTTTGTTTTTGCCGGATTTCTGTTCCTTGGCGTCGTTGCCGGTGGACTTTTCCTTATGACGGACACGGCGCTCGCTTACGAAGGTGTACCCGTAGCGGTCGCAAACTTTCCGGGCCACATCGATGTCGACCACGTTTGTGATGGAGGCAAAAACCCCCATGCCCATCAACTGCCCGATGACCTCGTTGGGTTTTTTGCCGAGGGCCGTCGCCAAGTCGCGCACAACCACGGGGGGCTTGAGGTGGATTTCCTTGTCGTCGGATTCGGCTGCCGCGTCGGCGGCGGCTTCGTCCCCGATTTCCTCCTCGGCTTCCGCGGCCTCCTCGGTTTCGTCCGCGCCGCCGGCGACAGGCGTTTCGGGCGCCTTCTGCGGGCCTGAAGCGGACGTTTCGCCGCGGCGCTGAGCCATCACATGCTCGCGCACCAAATCGGCCATGTCCGCCTCGATGGTGCTGGCATGACTTTTGGCCTCGATGCCCTCTTCATGGAGCAGTTCGAGCAATTCTTTGCTGCTCAGGCCCAGTTCTCGGGCCAGCTCATAGACTCGGAGTCGTTCACTCATAAAGTACTTCTTCTATTTCTGGGCTGTGTGCGTTGCGTGGGGCGCTGGTTCGGTGAAAGGCTTCCGCCAGACTCACTCCACGCCCATCTGTTTCCGTGCCGCCTCGAGGACTTCGCGGGCGGTGTCCTCATCAATGTCGTCGATTGCCGCCAGGTCGTCAACCTCGGCGGCCACAATCCCCTCCAAGCTCAGGAACCCGTTCGCCACCAGTTTGGCGGCGGTCTCCTCGCCGATGCCGGGCATCTCCGCGATAACGGTTGTCGCCCGCCGTATGCGGTCTTCGAAAGTGCTGCGCTCCTCGTCGGCTTCCTGCTTGTTGATGTCGACACGCCATCCAACCAGCTTGGCGGCCAATCGAGCGTTCTGACCCTTTTTGCCGATGGCCAGAGAGAGCTGATCCTCGGGAACCTCGACGCGAAGACATCCGCCCTCCTCGTCGATCTGCACCGAGTTCAGCTTTGCCGGCTGCAGAGCGTTGGCCACAAACTGGCGCACATCCGCGTTCCAGCGAATGATGTCGACCTTTTCTCCGCCCAGCTCGCGCACAACGGTTTTCACGCGGTTGCCCCGCAGCCCCACGCAGGAACCGACCGGGTCGATCCGCTCGTCATCGCAGTGCACGGCCATTTTGGTGCGGTATCCGGGTTCGCGGGCAACGCCGCGGATTTCCACCAAACCTTCGCCGATTTCGGCCACTTCCCGTTCGAACAGGCGCCGGACGAAATCCGGATCGGCCCGGGACACGATCAGCGGCGGCCCGGGGCTTTCCGGGTTGATGGCCTGTAGCAGGACCGTGATGTGGTCGCCGGGCTGATACTCTTCGCCGGGGATTTTGTCGCGGTGGCGCATGCTGCCCTCGGCGCGATTGAAGTCAATGTAGATTTCGCCGCGCTCCACGCTGCGGACCATGCCGGAGATTAGCTGGCCGACCATTTCCTCGTATTCCTCGCAGGCGTGTTCCTTTTCGGCCTGGCGGATGCGGGACATGATGACCTGCTTGGCGGTTTGCGCCGCAATGCGCCCGAAATTGCCGGGGGTGACTTCGTAGACGACGGAGTCGCCGACCTTGGCGTCGGAGTCGTGCTTTTGCGCCTCCTCCGGCGTCATCTCCAAGGTGGGATCGGAGACCTCGTCGACCACCGCCTTGGTGGCATAGGCTTGAATGTCGCCTGTCTGCCGGTCCACATGCACGCTGACGTCCTCAGCGGATTCCACGGCTTTGTGTGCGGCCGAAACAAGTGAATCCTCCACCAGGGAAAGCAGGGTTTCCCGGTCGATTCCCCGTTCGTTCTCGAGGTATTCAAGTACGGAAATGAGTTCGCTGTTCATCGAATCCGTCCAGTGGTTGTGTTTATTTTCAGCACCCTTGGGGCCGTTCGGTCCGAGTCCGGCATTGGCCTGCAATTAAGGATGAAAGCGGGACGTGCCCGCTTTCACTGGGTGCAGCAACTTTTTGTCTGTGCGACTATAGCGTTGGGCGCCGCAATTTCAATCGCATGTCGGTCTTTGTTCAGTGCGGTGGCGAAACCGGATGCAGAACGGTATCTTATGGCTGACCCGGATGCCGAATTTGGCGTCGAACTGATCATGAAGACAATCTTTGGAGATGTGCCGCAAATGATTCGCCCGAAATTGTATCCGAGCGTGCTTCTGGTTTTCACACTGACCGCAGCGTTTTCGTGCGGGGCTGACTCTGCCGACGGGGAAGTGAAGTCTCCCCGCGATCCCGCCTGGGAGGTGACCGGCGGCCTGTTCGGGCACGGCGACCTGCTTGAGCGCGCGCGCCGGCACGAGAAGAAGGGGCGTCCGGCAAAAGCCGCCAAAACCTATCTCCGCATGGCGGACATGGCAACACAGGCCAAAGCTCGCACCTTCGCACGCACGCGGGCCGGCGACCGGTTTGTTGAAGCCGGCAAATACACCGCAGCCAGAGACGCCTACAGAGAGGCACTCACCGAAGCAGCGGGTTATATTCGATACGGTCATGTTTTGGTGCAACTGCGAAAGCTGGTTGGGAAGTTCGAGAGCGGTGCCGGACGATGGTTCGGCGAAAATCTTTCGTCCGCGATCGAGACCTTGGAACTGATTCTGGAGACGTCGCCGCTCGGGGAACATGCCGCTGCCGACCGCCTCAAACTTGCGGATTTGCACCGGAAAAACGACGACTACGAGCAGGCGACGGCCGCGTACCGCTCCCTGCTTCATCAATATCCGCGCAAACCGGAGGCTCAGGATGCGTGCTTTCGCCTGGCGCAGATGCTTCTGAAACGGGGTCGCCTGGACGACCGGGACGGCTCGCTTCATCAGGAAGCGAAAACCCTGCTGAAACGGTATATGGCCGCGGCACCCGAGTCGGACGAGCACCGGGCGGAGGCAGAGGTGCTGCTCGAGGAAATCCACGAGTTCGAGGCGCGCAGAATCCTGGAAAAAGCCCGCTTCTACACGTGGGAGATTCATTGGCGGCCCGAGGCCGTGCGCCGATATTTGTCGATGCTCGATGAGCCGCCGTATGACGGGACGCTGGCTGCCGCCCGTGCCGAGGAGATCGAACGGGAGCTGGCCGCTGCCGCGGGCTCCGAGGCGGACGAAGCGCAGGCGGACAGCGATGGCGGGGGGGCGGAAAGCGGGGACGATGCGGGGGCAGGAAAAACGCTGCAAAAGTGGCTGCTGCCCATCGAACCATTAAGGTAATGAACAGACCTGAGTCGGTTCAGGAACAGAATCAAGGATTGGACGAATGAAACTGCTGTATTCGATTGTCTTGGGTAGTCTGGTTTTAGCCACTGCGGTTTTCAGTGGTTGTCGAGGCTACATGACTGGATCGCTCATGCACCCCGACATTCAAAGCGTTGCGGTGGGCTCGGTTCAGAACCTGAGCGCACAGCCGGGGGCGAGCGCGCGCTTGCGCAGTGCGCTGGCGCGAGAGTTGTCCGCCGCCGGCGCCATTCAGTTGGCATCGCGGGCGCAGGCGGACGGGTTGCTGCATGCTACGGTGGCGAGCGTCTCGACCGAGCCGGTCGCCCGCACGCGGCGACGCGATCCGGAGGCGGGGGAGGACAGTGACGATGTGCTGCAACCCGTGCTGTATCGTACAACCGTTTCCCTTCGGGCTCAATTGGAGGTGCCGGACAGTAGCGCGGCCTCCCTCGAATTCCAGCTTGTGGAGGGGGAGGCCGAGTTTGACCGGAGCCCGGATATGCCCGAAGCGCAGAACGCCGCATTCGAGCAGGCGCTGCGCAATGCGGCCCGTAAATTGATCGGCATCATGAGCGAAGCCTGGTAGAAAAGCCGGAGTTCGTTTCGGCTTCAGGCGATAAAACAATGAGGGCAGGGCCGTGTATACCCGCGTCGGACAGGGATTTGACATCCACAGGACCGAACCCGGTCGCCCGTTGCTCATCGGTGGGGTGCTTGTACCGGCGGATTTCGGACTCGCCGGCCATTCCGACGCCGATGTGCTGCTGCACGCGATTATCGATGCGCTGCTCGGCGCCTTGGCCGCCGGCGACATCGGACAGTGGTTTCCGGACACCGCCGAGGAGTGGCGCGATGCGGACAGCAGCCGTTTGCTGCGGCATGTGGTGCACAGTCCGACAATGGCCGGTTGGTCGGTGGTGAATCTGGATTCGACCATCGTGGCCGAGCACCCGCGCCTGGCACCCCATATCCCCGACATGCGCCGGACCATCGCGAATGTTCTCAAGCTGCAGCTTCCCCGAGTCTCGGTGAAGGCGAAAACCATGGAGGGCATCGGTGCGGTGGGCCGAGGCGAGGCGATTTCCGCCCACGCCGCCGTACTCCTGCGCAGGATATAGCTTGACTCTCTCCGGTGAGACTTGAGGGGTGTGTGGGTGTGTGGGTGTGGGTGTGTGTGGGTGTCAGGTGTCAGGTGTCAGGTGTCAGGGGGGGGTGCCCGCGGGCTTCAGGCCGCGTATCCGGGAACACGCGGCCTGAAGGCCGGTGGTACACTA
>CAZSBQ010000072.1:0-4329 GCA_964604795.1 uncultured Victivallales bacterium
GAGGGGATCGACGCGATTCCGCTCAATTTCCTGATCCCCATCGAGGGAACGCGCCTGGAGGCTCGCGAACCACTGCGTCCGCTGGAGATTCTCCGCGCCATTGCCATGTTCCGCCTGGTCAACCCGCGGGCCGAACTGAAGGTCTGCGCGGGGCGCCTGCTGCTGCGGGACCTGCAGTCCATGATCTTCCACGCCGGGGCCACGGGCATGATGATCGGGCCGTTGCTGACCGTGGCCGGACGCGATGTCGAGACCGATTTGCGGATGCTGGATGATTTGGAGCTGGATTATGCGTTCTGAAGCGTGGATGCAGGCCGAACTCGATGCTCTGGCGGGCCAACATCTTCGGCGCGGGCTGGTGGTGCAGCCTCAAGCGGGCGGCACGTTCGAGGTTCAGGGGCGCCGGACCCTCAATTTCTCCTCGAACGATTACCTCGATTTGGCCCGGCGTCCCGCCGTGGTCGAGCGGGCTCGTCGGGCTCTGGCGGAGTACGGCGGCGGTGCTGGATCGTCGCGCTTGGTCAGCGGCTCGCTGCCGTTGCACTCCGCGCTGGAGGACGCGGTGGCCGCGCACAAGGGGTATCCCGCCAGTTTGGTGTTCGGCTGCGGTTTTCTGACCAATGTCGGGGTCATCCCCGCGCTGGTGGGGCGGAACGACACGGTGTTCGCGGACAAGCTGGTGCATGCCAGCCTGATCGACGCCATTGTGCTGAGCCGCGCGAAGTTGGTCCGATTTCGGCACAACGACAGCGAACACCTCGCCGCGCAGCTTGCCAAAGACAACGGCGGACAGGGCCGCCGACTGATCGTGACCGAGTCGGTGTTTAGCATGGACGGCGATATTGCGCCACTTGCGGAGATCGCAACGCTGGCCGAGACGCACGATGCGTTGCTGATGGTCGACGAGGCGCACGCCTCGGGGGTGTTCGGTCCGCGCGGCGCCGGATTGGTGCGCAAATCCGGACTCGAGAACCGCGTCAATATCTCAATGGGCACGTTCAGCAAGGCTCTCGGAAACTACGGCGGGTTTGTGGCCTGCAGCAAAACCATGCGCGACTGGCTGGTCAACCGCGCGCGCTCGTTCGTCTATACAACCGCCCTGCCGCCCGCAGTGATCGGCGGCTGCCTGGGGGCGCTCGAAGTGCTGGACAACGAACCGGAACTCGGCGATGAGCTACAGCGGCGCAGTGACTTTTTCCGCGACCGGCTGCGGGAACGAGGCTTCGACACCGGCCGATCCGCCAGCCAGATCATTCCCGTGATGGTCGGCGACAGCGCCCGCGCCCTGGAACTGGCGGGGCGGCTGAAGGAGCACGGCGTCATCGCGGTCGCCATCCGTCCTCCGACCGTGCCGCAGGGCACGGCGCGCCTGCGCCTTTCCGTCACCTTGGCGCACACGCGCGAGGACTTGGCGGAAACGGCGGATTTGTTGGCGGACATCGCACGTCCGAAGTGAGTGTCGGAGCCTCATGGCATGTGTAATTGAAAGACTTGCTTTGATGAATACGAACACAGCTGTACTCGGGCTGAAAGCCCGGTCCACTTGCAGCCCAGGGTCCGCGACCCTGGGGTAAACGAAGGTCAGAATTTGCGGGCTGAAGGTTCGCCCCAATGGAACCAGTTACCACGCAATAGAGTAAAGTGAACTTTTTCACATTCATCCGGCCTGCAAACTCTTTGCGTGAATCAATCAGCTCAACGACTTGATCCAACGGAGGACTCATGAACAAACAATCGCACACCGTTCTCATCTCCGGGTGGGGGGCCGGCCCGGCCCCGATGGCGATGCTGGCCGACCGACTGGGACTGGAGGCGTTCACCGTCCTGTCGCTGAAGAACCTTCGCGACCGAGCCCTGGTTGCCGGAAAAGCGGAAACCGAAATATCGGCATACTCCGCCGGACTCGAGGACTTCCTCGACTCACTCCATGCGCCCGCCACCGTCATCGGCTGGTCCACCGGCGGAATTGCCGCGCTGGAAACCGCAGGGCGCGCATGCGAAAAAATCAAGCGCCTGGTTCTGTTGAGCACCACGGCGAAATTTTGCGCGGACGCAGACTTTCCGCACGGCACGCCCGAAGCCGGTCTGCAGACCATGATCGAGGGCCTGCGCACGAACCCGAAACAGACCTTGATGGACTTTGTTCGCCGGGCCGCCATTCCTCTGCGCCCGACCGACGAGCAGGTGAGGGAGCGCGTGGCCGAAGCCATGGCTCAGGGAGAGGATACGCTGCTGCACGGACTCGAATACCTTCGGGACCACGATAGCCGCGACGACGTTTCGAGGATTGCCTGCTCCGCCCTGGTCATGCACGGGCGGAAGGACCGCGTCATCTCCTGGCGGGCGGCGGAATGGCTGAGCAACCATCTCCCGCAGGCCGAATTGCAGCTCCATCCGCGCGGCGGACATCTCCTGCTCGCGCAGAACGGGACCGAAATCGCAGCCCAAATGCAGGCGTTTTTGAACGGACACTCATGATTTACCCCGCGAACTCTGCAACCAGCAAGCACGTCACCGCCCGCTTCCATGCCGCGGCGGCAACCTACGACCGACAAACGGGCGTGCAGCCCGCCGTGGCCGAACGAGTGGCCGATGTGATCGCCCGCTCCGGCTGCCTTCAAACCATCGCGTCGCCGCGTATCCTCGAGATCGGCTGCGGCAGCGGGTTGCTGACTGCGCAATTGACCGAGCGGTTCCCGGACGCGCGCATTCTGGCGGTCGACATCGCACCGGCCATGGTCGGGTACGCCCGCCGGCTCTTGGGCAATCCGCCGCAGGTCACCTGGGCGGCAACCGATGTGCGCCATCTCGATGCTCCGGAGCATTCGTTCTCGCTGATCACCAGCAGCTCCGCCCTTCACTGGGTCCAGCCGCTCCAGCCCGCTCTCGAAAAGCTGCGCGAAATGCTTGCCCCCAATGGACGCTTGATTTGCGGGCTGATGACGCGCGGCACGCTGGCCGAGTTGCGCCAACTGCGCCGCGAAATCGCCCCCGGCAAACCAGCACCCGTCGATTTGCCTGGGAAAGACCAGGTCCTGGAGGCGTTCTCCGGCGCAGGTTTCGACATCACAGCGGCAACCGGGGACGAACTGATCGCCCGGTATCCGTCCGCCCGCGACTTTCTCCGCACGCTGAACCGCCAGGGCGTCACCGGCGGCATCCGGGACCGCCGACAAGCCCTGACCCGGTCGGAGCTGAAACGGCTGACCGACAGCTACGACCAACGCTGCAGCCATCCGGCGGGCGGCGTGACCGCAACCTACGAAATGCTGTTTCTGGAGGCGGTCGCCACGGTCCCCCCCCCGAAGCAAGGAACTCCCTGACTGGAGCCACAGATGTCCGAACACTGCTTTATCACCGGCACCGATACCGATGTCGGCAAGACCCTGGTCACCGCCGCCGTGCTCAGCAGGCTGCTGAGCGCCGGCGTGGACGCCATGCCCATGAAACCAGTCCAGACCGGATGCCCCCGACGGGCGGACGGCACGCTCGGAAATTTGGACCTGGACACCTGTTTTCAGCTCACCGACGTTGAGCCCGCCGCGGCCGAAGACGAGCTGATCGCCCCCTATCGCTTCGAACCCGCCTGCTCGCCGCACCTGGCTGCGGAACACGCGGGCGAAACCATCGAATTCGACCGCATTCTGGAAGCAGCTGGCGAACTCATGCACCGCCACGAGACCGTACTTATCGAAGGCGCGGGCGGCGTCCTCGTGCCAATCAACCGTCGGCAGACCATGCTCGACCTCATGGTGGCCCTGAATCTGCCGGTCATCCTCGCCTCCCGTCCGGGACTCGGCACGATCAATCACACACTTCTGTCCATCCGCGAACTGCAGCGCGCCGGACTCCAAGTGCGCGGCGTGGTCTTCTGCGAAACCTGCCCCGCCGAGCGAACCATGATCGAACGCGACAACTGGAGAACCATCGAGGAATTCGCCGGCGTGAAAGTCCTCGGACGCGTGCCACATCTCCCCGAACTGGCGGCCGGCACACTCACGCCGCCGCGCTTTGCCGCCGCCGTGACGGAATCCCTGCCCCTCAACTGAAACCAAGAGCCCCCCAAAAAGACACCGATCCAACCGATCAGACCGATCAGTAATCAGTAATCACGGTCACTGACATCATAGTACCACCGGCCTTTAGGCCGCGTGAACCCGAGTCGCGGGCTGAAGCCCGCGGGTACCAGCAGGAACCGCCGGACACCCCTTGGTGCCACCGGCCTTTAGGCCGCGTGAACCCGAGACGCGGGCTGAAGCCCGCGGGTACCAGCTGGAACCGCCGGACACCCCTTGGTGCCACCGGCCTTTAGGCCGCGTGAACCCGAGA
>CAZSBQ010000072.1:4429-17118 GCA_964604795.1 uncultured Victivallales bacterium
GGAACCGCCGGACACCCCTTGGTGCCACCGGCCTTTAGGCCGCGTGAACCCGAGACGCGGGCTGAAGCCCGTGGGTACCAGCAGGAACCGCCGGTACCCCTTGGTACCACCGGCCTTTAGGCCGAGATTACTGGTCACTGAACACTGATTACTGAACACTGCCCAAAAAAAAAGGAGCCCCCCATGCCGACCACCCCCGACGAATACCTCAAACTCGACCGCCAAAGCATCTGGCACCCGTTCACCAGGCATTCGGCGCATCGCGAGCAGGCGTTCCCGATCATCGCTCGCGGCGAAGGCCCGTTTCTGTTCGACCTGCAAGGGAATCGCTACCTGGACGCCATCTCATCCTGGTGGTGCTGCAACCTCGGGCATACCCATCCCCGCGTGATCGAAGCGCTCAAGGAGCAATGCGACCGGCTGCAGCACAGCATCCTGGCCAACCTCACGCATCCGAAAGTGATCGAACTCTCCGACCGGCTGCTCGGCCATTTCCCGGACCGGCACCGTCGCGCGCTTTTCGCCGGCGACGGCGCCAGCGCCGTCGAGGCCGCCATGCGTCAGGCCGTCCAGTACTGGCACAACATCGGCAAGCCCGAAAAAAATCGCTTCGCCGCCTTGCAGGAAAGCTACCATGGCGACACCCTCGGCGCCATGTCCCTCGGATTCATGCCCTCGTTTCATGCGCCCTACAAGGACATCGTCATGCCTGTGCACCATGCCGAAGCCCCGTTCTGCGCGGGCTGCCGCTGGGGATGCTCGCCGGACACCTGCGCCCTCGAATGCTTGACCGACATGCGGCGGATTCTTGAAGACAATGCCGACGAACTCGCCGCGGTGGTCGTTGAGGCGAACTGCCAGGGTGCCGCAGGCATGCGCATCTTTTCACCGGCCTATCTTCGTGAATTGTCGCAGCTCTGCTCGAAGCACGAAGTGTTGCTGATCGTCGACGAGATCGCCATGGGGTTCGGGCGCACCGGCCGCATGTTCTCCTTCGAGCACGCCGGCATCGATCCGGACATCGTCTGCCTCGGCAAGGGGCTGTCCGCCGGATACCTGCCCGTCAGCGCCGCCATCACACGGGAAGCCATCTTCGAAACTTTCAACGACACACCCGTCGACCACACCTTCTACCACGGCCACACCTTCGCCGGCAACCCACTCGGCATGACTGCGGCATTGGCCTGCCTGACTGTCTACGAGGAGGACGGCATCGTCGAGCAGGCCGCATCCAAAGGGCGTCTGCTGGGGCAGGAGTTCGAGCGATTCCGCGACCTCCCGCAGGTCGAGAACGTCCGCAGCCTGGGCATGATAGCGGCGGTCGACGTCAAGGACGGCCCGGACGGCACCCCAGGAACTGTCCGGGCGCAACAGGTGCGCCAAACCCTGCTGAACCGGGAGATAATGCTGCGCCCCCGCGGCAACGTGCTCTACCTCATGCCGCCGCTCATCACCGACGAGGAACTGCTCCGCGACGCCGCACGAAAGCTGTTCGACACCGTCACCGAACTGCCCCGCCCGACGTGAAGACTCTTTCCAAAAGGGGTTGAGCTTGGTTGTTGAGCTAAAACGCCTCCGCCGACCTTGTCGGTGGAGCGCAGATTTTCCGCATGCCGGACTCGACAACCCCACTTTTCTCCCTCCCCGGTCGTGTCCGCCTGGTACGGAGTGCGGAACGGTGCTGTTTCCTCCAACTTGCATCCACAAGAAAAATGTATACAGTAGCGAAAATAAGTGGTTTACAGGAGGGTGCGTTTGCGAGGCTAGGCCTCTCCACACGGCGCTCCGAGGCAATTGAGCATGGCATTTCAAGAAAAACAGTCCTTCTTCCGATTCCTCCAATCCATGGCGAGCGGGACCGCCCTCGAGGAAACCGCCCCGGCGGAGAACTGCATCCTCGAAGAACGTCTTCCGCCCGCCCGGGAGGATTCCTTTCTCGCGTTCACGACGAGCACTTGGACAAGGAAGCATGGGCCGCAAGTCCTACAGTCTTGGACGATGTACCCCGGGCGTCTCCCAACGCGTGCTTCTTTCCGGCACCCACGGCGGCCGCCCCTGAAGGCTACGGCTACACAGTGGACCTGAACGAGGACACTCCGGTTTATCGCCGTGAGTTTCTGCACGGCCACATCCAGCTTGCAGTCGAAGACATCAAAGGCATTGGCGAAGTCACGACCGACGTATCCACCTCGCGGATTGCTCAGGCCCGTACGGCACATCGCGAGCTGCTGGCGAGCGATTTCGCCCACGTTGGAGACCTGCCGTGAACGATTCCGTCCAAACTTGGCTGGCCGAACTCGAAGTCGCGCCGCGCCGTGCAATACACGGACTGGTCTTGGGCAGCGCCGGCGTTGCGGCGTGGGCGCGCTCCAGCCTGCGTGAGATGCTGGTGGAGGTGCACAAAACGCACCGCGACATCCTGGATTCTGCTATTGTGGAATGGCTTTCGGATCACGTGATGACGCTGCCCCCCGACGAAACACCTACGTTGGTGTGGGGGTCCCACCTTCAGGATCTCTTCGGTGCGGTCGCGGGCCTCCCCCTGCCGCAGGTGGAGCAGTTGCTGGGGGAGCGCCGCCACGAGTTCCGCGAGTGGCTCAAGCCGCTGAGGAGCGAAAACGGCGTTGATCCTGAGGCCGCGTATCTCTCGGCGCTCGCGTGGTCAAGCGGCAACTGCGGGTTCGAAGGAATGTGGCGAGGATTCGCCTTGAGAACCGGGCACGAACCGGACTACTACCCCGACATTGGTCTGCTGGGGCTGCGCAAGCTGCGCGACGAGCAGGGGCGTCTGCCATCCGAGCCACCGCCGTTGCTGCTGGCTACCCTCGTCGACATGGCAGACCACTGTCCGGGTATGAGCAAGGAGAGATGGTTGCGAACCGTCCGCGCCCTCATGGGAGGGTACTACTACAGCCTGCCGACTTGGAAGAACCTTTTCAAGCCAATCCTCGAAGCCAAGCCCGAGGCCAAGAACGGCCCAAAGTGGCTCGCGGAGATTCTGCCGGACGTAGGAAAAGGCCCCCAGTCACAGTCATCCGAGCGTTTTTCGTCCAGCTCGGTTGAACCCATCCCCTTGCAGCAGTCTGAAGAGATAATTCGGCAGGTGGAAAAACTTGGGCCGAACTCCCCGGAAACGAGCGAGTTCATGAAACGTCATAGACAGTATGCAATCACGACCGGAGACCCATATTTTCTCGTCCGCACCTTCAATCGACTGGCTGAAGCCGCCATCAAGCACGATCCGGACTGGGCAGTCGCCCGCGCCGAGGAAATCATGGAATGGGAGCCGGAAAACGTCTATTGCTGGATGGCGTTGGCGCATGCGCTGTGGGCACGCGGCCTTCAAGCCCGAAAATTCCGGAATGACGAGCAGGCCGAGAAGGATTGCCGGCAGGCAATCGAGACGCTTTGGGGTGCCCGCTATCGCTTTCCCGCCGATGCGCATGTGCGAAGTGAACTCGGCAAGTTGCTCCGATACTCCGGGGAGGACGAGACTGCGGAAACCGTCTACCGGGAAGCTTTGGAGCATTCCCCAGACAACGCCTATGTTCACAGTGGGTTGGCACGTATCTTATTCCTGCGGAGCGCCGTGAACAATGACGAAAGCGAGCGGGAAGAGGCCCGTGGACTGCTCCAGGCGATTGCCGACCAAGGCGATCACTACGCGATATCTCGTTTGCGTAGCTTCGATGACGATTGGCGGAGACTCGCGATGAAGCAGACCGCTGACGAAGGTGATGAGGGAGCCGAGGAAGCAAGCCAGTCTATTGACCTGCCCCCGACGCTTGTGTCGAAGATGCATCCGACGGAGCGACTCGGCCGTGCTCTCGTGCGTCTATGGCAGGCACGCAACACGGAAGACGAGAGCGAAAGAGAGCGGCTCTTCGCGACGGTGGAAGACCTTCTCAGCCTGCCTCCCGAACTCGCCGGCGAATGCCATCATGCCATCATCGAGGCGCGGGGATTCCTGTTCCTTGCCCGGGGCCGAGACGTCGAAGCCTTGGCATACTTCGAAGAATTGCGAGAGCAAGCGCAGCCCCCGCCTCTCTCTGTTCGGCTCGGTCTGTTCCAGTCGCGTCTTAGGTGCGGGCGGCAGCTCAGTGAGAACGAGGCTGCCGAGCTTGAGTCCTTTGGCCCCGACGGCAGCATTCTCCCCTTGGTGCTGAAAGTCGTCCGCCTGATTGAGACCACGCTCGACGAAGATGCCCTGTGCGAGGTGCTGCTCCAACTCTACCCCAAGGTGCGCGACCTTGCACAGATGCCCGCTTCAGAAGTCGGCGAGGAATCAGACAGCCGCGAAGGCATGATTGCCAACCTTCTCTTCCATAAGGTCTTCGTCCCGGCCGGAATCCACGAAGAAAAGGACCTTGGGAAAGAGAATGCCGTTCCCCGCCTCATGAACGAGTTCGTGGCGCATCGAGACACCCTCTTCCACTCGTTCGAGCAACTGGCGCTTGCGGAATAGAATGCGTAGGCAGGCCATATCGACCGGCATCCCCTCCAGGGGGGATTGACTGAGTGCAGTCAGGAAGGATGCGAATGCTGAATTTGGCGATCACCATTGCGGCCCTTCTGTTGTTGAGGCTTTGGTTGCATGTCAGTCTTGCGCTCGTCTGCCTGTAGGAGGAACCTCTCCGCAGAGTATCGGGACAGGCAGGTGCAGGTGGGTCTCGTCCGCCACTTTATTTCTGAAGCGGGGGGGACGGGGTGGCCTTTTGGGCCAGTTGGACGAGGGTGGCGCACAGTTCGGTGAAGCTGATGCCCGCTTGGCGGGCTGCTTTGGGCAGGAGGCTGGTGGCGGTGAAGCCGGGGATGGTGTTGGCCTCCAGTATCCATGGGGCACCCTCGGGATCGATGCGGAAGTCCACGCGCAGAAGATGCCGGGCGCCGAGGACGTCGTACGCCCGCCGGGCCATGTCCACGGCTTCGGCAACGCTTGCCTCGGGCAGCCCGGCGGGGGGGCAGAAGTACTCGGTGTGTCCGCGCACGTATTCGTATTTGGCGTCGTAGTCGTACAAGCCTCCGCCCGGTGGGCGGATTTCCACCGGCGGCAGGGGGTCGCCGTCCAGCAGTCCCACAGTCAGGTCCACGCCGTCCACGAACTCCTCGGCCAGGGCGGTGTCGTCCACTTCGAGGGCGGCCTCGACGGCCCGCCGCCAGGTGGTTTCGTTGCGGTGGTCCAGGCGGGTCATGCCGACACTGGACCCCTGGCGGCACGGTTTGACGATGATGGGGAATTGCAGGTCGGGCAGGGGCGCATCCGCGTCGGTGACGGCACACGCCTGCGGAGTTCGCAATCCGTGCTCGCGGAGGACGTTTTTTGTCCGCTCCTTGTCCATCATCAGGGCGCTTGCCTCGGCGTCGCTGCCCGCGTATGGGTAGCCGGCACGGTCCAGCAGGTGTTGAAGTTGTCCGTCCTCGCCGAAGGTCCCATGCAGCATGGGCACGACCACGTCGACCTCGGGCGGCAGCGGGGGGAGGTTTGGAGTTTCGATGTCCACCTCGTGGACGACGGCGCCGGCTTGTCTCAGCGCCGCGGCCACGGCGGCGCCGCTCTTCAGGGAAACGGCGCGTTCGGCGGAGGGACCGCCCTTCAGCACGGCCACGACGGGCGGTGCGACGCTTTCCAGAACCAGATGCCGGGACTCCGGGTTGACGAAGTGAACCTCCGGGGTCAGTAGAATCCCGGTTTGCTGGAAAACCGCGAACCGCACGCCCAGCATCAGGTCGATGAACTGGGATTCACGGGCTTCGCTGTCCCGAATCAGAAAATTCGCGTGTTCGGGGCTGACTTGGCAGCCTCCCTCGCGTCGTCCTTTGCAGCCGCAGCGGTCGATGAGATGGCCGGCGGAGGCGGTGCCGGCGTTGCGGAAAGCGCAACCGGCACTGGGGGCGGACGGCTGTTCGCGCCGGCGTTTTTCGCCGCTTTCCCGGTAGCGCCGTCGGGCCTCGTACGAATCAACTGTTGGGTGGAGGGAGAGCTGGATTCGGCGAATGACCACGTCCGCCGGAATGTTGGTTTGGCGGTATCCCCAGGTGATTTGGTCCGCCTCCGCCGTCCAGGGGGCGCCGTCGAAGCGGATGCCGTCGATGCGCGTGACCCAGTCGCCCATGGCGGCGGTTGCCGCGCCGGCGTTCATGCGCACCGCGCCGCCCAGGCTGCCCGGAATCCAGGCCAGTGGCGCCAACTCGGGGGCGAGGATGTTGCGGTCCAGCAGCATCCGGCACAGGTGGGGCAGGGCGACGCCGGCGCCCGCCGTGACGGTGGTGCCGGAGACGGTCACTTCCGCCAACGCTTCCGCATCCAGTTTGATGGCCAAAAGGGGGAGGGGTTCGTCCGTGCCGACCAGATTGCTGCCGCGACCGAGAATGAAGGGGGCGACGGCATGCTCGCGCGCGACACTCAGGCTTGTCTGCAGTTCCTCGTCGGAGCGGGGGCGCGCGACCAGGGGACGGGCGGTGCCGATGCCGAGAGTAGTGAGGTCCCCCCAGGGTGCTTCGTCCTCAACGGGCATTCCCGGCAGGCGTTTTTCGAGCGCTTGGCGAAGCGTTTTCAGCTCGCGCCGAACGAGTGCGTCCCGCAGGGGCGGCAGCAAACCGGAGATCGAACCGGCGCCAATGACGGCGAACATCACCGGCCGCCGATCCTCTCCCGGCGGGACGTCGGCGAAGGCGACTCGCAACAGCCGTTCCGCCAGGGGGAGATAGTCTCCGTCCCAGTAGCAGGCGTTCGGGCCGCGAACCGCGTCGGCGATGTCTGCGGGGCGCACCTCTTCGCCGCCCTCCACCCAGGCGGCGAAGGGAGCTGTGACGACGACCTCGTCCGCCGTGCTTAGAATGTCCGCGAATTCGCCCCGATAGCGCTTGACGCGCTCGAAGCGGTGGGGTTGAAAGAAGGCCACCAGGCGGTGGCCGGGCCAGCGGGAGCGGAGCGCCTCGAACAGGCAGCGAAGTTCCGTGGGATGGTGCGCGTAGTCCTCCAGCAGCAGAACGCTCTCGTCCGGGGAGGCGTAGTGGCGCGTCAGGCGCCGCTTCACGCCGGGGAACGAGCGCAGGGCGGTGCGGGCCTTCGGCTCGGCTACTCCCGTCTGCACCGCTGCGGCAACAGCCAGGGCGGCGTTGCGTAGGTTGTATCCGCCCGCCATCGGCACCTTGAGTTCGGGGGGAATGTCCTCGTCGCAAAAGAAGCGAACCTCCGGCAGTGTCGCGAGCAGCCTGCGTGACAGCCCCGCATCCCATGCAAAAACCGTCTCTGCTCGGGTTGCGAAGTCCGCAAAGCACTTGTGCAGGGCGGCCTCGCCTCCGACGCTCCAGCAGTGATCGTCCTCGATGTTGGTGATCAGCGCCAGCGTGCTGTCGATGGCGTCCTGCGTGCCGTCGCTCTCGTCCACTTCGGTGACCAGGCAGTGTCCCGCGCCCGCGGATGCCGAAACCGGCCAGCCGTTGACCTCGCCGCCGACCAGAAAGCCGGTGCGTTTTCCGCACGAGCGCAGGATGTGGGCGAGCATGGCCGTGGTGGTGGTTTTGCCGTGCGAGCCGGCCACCGCGATGACGCACGGGAAGCGCTGTGCCAGCTCCGCCAGGAAATGACCGCGCCGAACCGTGCGAAGTCCGCGGCGGCGCGCCTCTTGCAGTTCAGGATTGTTTTCGGGCACCGCGCTTGAGTGAACGATGATCTCGGCCGTGTCCGGGACGTTGTCCGCGGCGTGTCCGCAGGCGACTGCCGCGCCGCGCGCGCGCAACCGCCGGGTGATCGGCGTGACCGCCGCGTCGCTGCCGGACACCTGCTCGCCGAAATCAAGCAGAATGTGGGCCAGTCCCGACATCCCCACGCCGCCAATGCCGACGAAGTGTGCCGAACCGGAATGCCGCGAGTCTGCCATGTCTTTCATCCCTGCCTGCCTAAAATCCTGAATTTGTGAAAAAAAACGCCGTCGCGACGAGCGCTGCCGCCGTCGCGGGTTGCAACGGTACTGTAGCGCACACGCGCCACCCTGCCGCCGGATGGGCAGACGGCAGAGCGTTTGGAGGCAGGTTTGCCCCGATATGTTTTTGCAGAATCCGCGAAAAGTTCGCCGTTGTCTGTTGCGATGGTTTGTTGATTTCAGCTTGAAGTATTGTCCTGACGGTATACGGTTTGCCGTCCCGGTGCGCCCTCGCGCCGCGCGCATCCGCGCACCGCGTGAACGAGGATCAACCAAGAGGCGAAGATATATGAGTACGGCTGCGGTTCTGCTGGCCAGCGGATTCGAGGAACTTGAGGCGATTACGGTGATTGATGTGCTTCGGCGTGCCAATTGCGGGCTCCGCATTCTGTCCGCGGACGATTCGGAGGCGGTATGCAGCACTCACGGCGTCACTCTTGCGGCCGACGCGCCCCTGGCCTCGGTTGGCGAGGAGCACTTTGATTTGGTCGTGTGTCCCGGCGGCATGCCCGGCGCAACCCATCTGGCCGAAAACGAAGGTGTGCGTTTGCTGCTGCGGCGCACGTGGGAGTCCGGCGCGATGGTGGCGGCAATCTGCGCCGGTCCGCTGGCTCTGCATGCCGCGGGACTGCTGGAGGGGCGGCGGTTCACGGTCTATCCCGGTCACGAGTCCACGATTGCCGAAGGGAGCTGGACCGGGGCGGACGTCGAGGAGGATGAGCGGGTGATCACCAGTCGCGGCCCCGGCACGGCGCTTCCGTTCGCCCTGCATTTGGCCGCGCGTCTGGAGGGCGATGCTGTGGTGGCGGAACTAAAAAAACAGATGTTGGTTTCGTGAAGGCATTTCTTGGCATAGTCATTCACACCGTGCGCACGGCGGTTCGTTCGCGGGTGTTTCACGTGTTGCTGGTGTTCCTGCTGCTGGCTGCGTTCGTGCTGCCGCTGACGGTCCGGGGCGACGGCACGGCGAAAGGGCAGGTGCAGGTGATGCTCACCTATTCGCTGTCGCTGACGGCGGTGGTTCTGTCGCTGTCGAGTTTGTGGCTGGCCTGCTCCATGCTGGCGCGGGAGATCGAGTCCTATACCGCGCACCTGGTGCTGACCAAGCCGGTTCGGCGCACTGTTCTCATGGCCGGCAAGGCGACGGGAATCTTTTTGCTTCACGCACTGCTGCTGATCGTTGCGGCCGGCTGCGTGCTTTTTCAGGTGCAGTGGCGGGTGAATCACGGCGATTTTTCCGAGGAGGAGCTGCACGAGGTCCATCAGGAAGTCCTCGTCGGACGCCGCCTCCGCCAGCCGCCCAAACCGGATTTTGTCGACATCACTCAGCAGGAGTACCAACGCAGACTCAAGGAGGGCGAGCTGCCGACGGACAAGAAGCCGCGGGAAATCAAGTCCGAACTGCTGCGACAGGTCAAGGCCGCCTACACCGAAATTCCCTATGGCGCGCAGCGCCGCTGGATGTTTGACAACCTCCGCCTCGACGACGACACGGAAACGCTGCACGTGCGCTACCGTCTCTACGTGGGCTCGGCAAGCGGCGGCGAGCAGCGGCAGACTCAGGGAACGTGGGCGATCCGGGTGCCGGACACGGAGGATGCGGAATTCCGCACGATGCGCGTGCGTGCGATGGGCGGCGCGTTTCAGAAGCTGGCCCTGCCGCCCGAAGCCGTCTCCGAGGATGGCCGCCTGGAGCTGGTGTTCATGAATGAGGATCCTGGGCGGGAATCGGTGATTTTCCAGGTGAGCGACCGTCCCACCCTGATGACCCGCGCAGTCGGCTTTGCCGGCAACGGCGCGCGGGCCATAGTGCTGCTGCTGCTGCAGCTGGCGTTTCTGTCGGTGTTGGGCACGGTTGTGAGTGCGCTTTTTTCCACACCCGTGGCCGTTTTCGCCGGGGTTTCCTACTTGGTCATCGGCATGGCGGCGGACATGGCCGCGCAGGAGGTGGACCGCGAATCCTCGATGCTCATGCCCCCCTCCCTGGAGCAGCGGATTTCCCGCAGCCTGACTGGTGCGGTGCGCTTAGTGGTGGCTTCCCCCCGCGAATTCAGCGTGGCCGGCCACTTGTCGCGCGGCTATCTAGTGGAGTACGACCGCATCGCCGTCGTATTTCTGACGGTGCTCGTTCTCCAAGGCGGCGTGGTGGCGGGTGCGGGCGCCTGGGCGTTCAACCGTCGAGAACTGGGCAAGGTGGTGCGACGATGAGCAACTGGATGGAAAAACTCGCCCGGCTGATTCCCGTGCTCGCACTGCTGGCGGTCCTGTTTGGCGGATTGGCGCTGACCCAATCGCGCCTCAACCACATCCGCTCCGCCGAGGAACTCACCATGGCGACCCCCTTGGAAAACGCTCCCCCAGTGGTTGCCTTCACCACCGTTGCGCTGGGCGGGTTCCGCGGCCTGCTGGCCGACTGGCTCTGGCTGCGCTCGCGGCGTCTTCAGGACGAGGGAAACTACTTCGAGATGGTCCAGCTCGGCAACTGGATCGTCAAGCTCCAGCCCCGGTTTACCGGCGCCACCGCATTCCTGGCCTGGAACATGTCCTACAACATCTCCGTGACCTTCTCCGATTTCGAGGACCGCTGGCGGTGGGTCCGCCGGGGCATCGAACTCATCCGCGACGAGGCGCTGCAATACAATCCCGGCGATCCCGATCTCTACTATGAGCTGGCTTGGATTTACCGTCACAAAGTCGGCCAGAAAATGGACGACGCCAACCGCTACTACAAAACCGAGATGGCGCGCGACATCATGCGCATCCTCGGCAGCTATCCGCCCGACTGGAGCGCTTGGCAGCAAACCCCCGACCGGCTCGAAGACCTGCGCGCGGACCTCCCGGAAGCCTCCCCCGTCTGGATGGTTATGGAGTCTCTGGGTCTGGACCTCAAGGACCTCGAGGTGAGGTTTCGCGCCGACGGAGAATTTCCGGAGGGACTGCGGGCGGGCGTGAGCGATCCCGCCGCTTTGCAGGCGCTCGAACGGGCGCTCCGAAAACGCTGGCTGTACGACGAGTACAAGCTCGAACCATCCCTGGTCCGCACGCTCAACGCCACCTACGGCGAACTCGATTGGCGCCTGCCCCAGGCGCACGCCATCTATTGGGCATACCAGGGGCTGCAGCTGGCCGAGGGCCAGATGCACACCGACAGCGAACGACTCATCACCCACGCCCTCAATCAGGCATTCTACGAAGGACGCCTGCTCTACGTCAAGGAAGGCGACGAGGAGTACCTGGACCTAAGTCCAAACATCGACGTCGTGGACGTCACCCTCGAGCGGCACCGCCAAAATCTGCTGAATCACCCGGACAACAGCGGGTTCCGCGCCGGCTTCAAAAACTTTCTCATCGACGCCGTCGTGGTTCTCTACACCTACGGCGAGGAGGATAAGGCCCAGGAGGTCATGGACGAGGGACGCGAGCAGTTCGGCCGCGAATTCCGCGGCTCGGTCGAGCGCTTCGCCCTCCGTCAACTCGCCAAGGACATCGGCGAAGCCACCCAGGCCCAGGCCGCCGCCACCGTCCGAGGATATCTCTTCCAGGCCTGCCGATCTCTCGCCTTCGGGGATTACGACCGCGCCGGCAATTTCGAAAACCTCGCCCACAGCATCTGGCGTCGGTACATGGCCGACGCCGCCGGCACCGAAGACCAGCGCAAACGGCGCGGGCTGCCCCCTTATTCCCAAATGAAGCAGAACACCGTCGATCTCTGCCTGAAGCAGTTCGCACCACCCCTGGCCGCCCGCCTCAAAGCCGCCATCGGAACCCTCCAGGGCGACGATGAACAGCCACCGTCGATCCCCTAATCCTGATCTCTCCGTAGACTATCCCCGCTGGGGCGGTGCCGACGAGCGCACGGCGGGAGGCCACAGCAGGAGCAACCCTGGGTTTCGACATCAGAAGGTTCGTCCCCCAGGGCAGGGCAATTCCTTTCCGAGGAAGGGAGCGGCGTGATCCCGCCCCCCGATGAGAGGGCGAGACTCCGTCGAGCCGGGGGACGGCCGACACTGGAACCCCGGGTGTCCCCTCGAAGGGGACGCGCCCCCCCCACGGGCCGTCGAGGCGCCAGCCCCTACCGAGTAGAGGGCGCGGCCTCCGCGCCCCCCCCACGGGCCGTCGAGGCGCCGGCCCCTACCGAGTAGAGGGCGCGGCCTCCGCGCCCCGTGTCGGCCTCCCGATGGCGATGCGTTTGCCGGTGCAGGCGGCCTGCCTCGCCATTTGTTCGACGGCGGGGCTCGACGGAGTCACGCCCTCCCAGTTGGACAGGAGTCGGCGGGGAATGGGGTATGTCAGCACAAAACAGAGCGGAAAAATCGACGGGCTTTCATGGTTTGTCCTCCTTTTGAAACAGTTCTGCCAGCGGATTGTCGTTTCCCTTGAGGAAAACAGGGATGCGTTCGAGGGGCGCATCCGCAGTCATGTTCATGCCGCCGGTATGCACTTCGCCGGTCCAGGCATTCGTCCAGTTCACTCCGGCCGGCAGGTAGACGTCACGGGTTGTGGCGCCTTCGGTCGCGACCGGTGCGACGAGAATCTCCGAGCCGAACATGAACAGATCGTCCAGTTCCCAGCACCGGGGGTCGTCCGGAAACTCGAAAAAAAGCGGGCGCATCAGGGGGGTGCCGTTTTCGCTGGCCTCCCGCATGCCCTCCATGACATAGGGACGCAGACGCTCGCGCAGGAACATTAAGTCTTTTATGATCTCGTAGGCTTTCTCGCCGAAGCTCCAGACCTCGTTGGGTTGTCCGCCCTGCTTATGATCGA
>CAZSBQ010000073.1:0-17079 GCA_964604795.1 uncultured Victivallales bacterium
CGCACCGTAAACACGAATTTTCGCCCCTGCGGGCTTTCGATCACCGCCTCGTTCGGGATAATGACGGCATCTTCGGCCGAAGCCAATGCCAGTGTGATTCGGGCAAACTGATTGGGCATTAGTTTTTCTTCTTTTTCCAGGACTGCCTCCACCGTCCGTGTGCGCAGGGGCGAGTCGAGGTGGGGATACACGCGGACAATTTCTGCCGAAAAGGTTTGTCCGGGCAAAGAATCGAGCGTAACCGTGAGTTCAAGCCCCGGTTTCATCGCCGCGGAATGAATCTCCGGCACCGCAAAGCGCAGAACCAGTGAATCCGGGGCGTACATCTCGATCAATGGACTGCGCGGCGTGACCAGGTCGCCGGGACGGACATGCACGGCGGTGATCACGCCGGCGAACGGGGCGGCGATGACACATTCGGCCAGGTGTGCTTGTGCCAGCGCCAGCCGGGCGGCGGCTTCCTCAACCGTTGCAGCCTGCACAGCAATCTCGGTTTCGGTGGGTCCGGCCTTGAGCATGCGCAGATTTTCCTCTGCCGATTCCAGCTCGGCTTCAGCCACCTTCAATCGTTCGCGAGCCTGGTCGACGCTTTGCTGCGAAGTGAAATCATCCGCAAGCAGTTTTTCCTGGCGTGCATGCTCTTGACGGGCTTCGTCCAGCGTTGCCTGCCGACGTCTGACTTCAGCCTCGGCCTTTCGCACTTCCTCAGGGCGCGTGCCGGCCTTCAGATCGGCGAGTTTTGCGCGAGCGACCGCCAGGGCGGCATCCGCCTGCCGCGCCTCAGCGCGATGCACTTCGCGGTCGATCTCGACCAGCGTTTCGCCCGCTTCCACAGTGTCGCCCTCGCGCCACGGGCAGTCGCTGACGGGACCTTCCTTGGTAGCCGCGATTACGACCGAGTCGGCAGCCACGATCTCGCCGCTCAACTCCACTTTTCGAGCAATGCTGCCGCGTCGCACCGGTTGCACTTCCACGTATGGAGGTTTCATTTTTTTGGCGGATTGGGGTACCGATGACTTTTCCGCCTCGCCGGATGAGAGGCACCATATGATGCCGCCTCCGACCGCCAGGATCAACAAAAGGATGACCAGCTTGGTTTTGGTGAAAATCTTGTTCATATTTCCTGCTTGGTTATTCGTCATTATTCCAGTTCTTCAGTCGGCCTGCGGCATGCTCGAATCGCGCTTTGGCAGTTCGCCAGTCCAACCGGGCCTGGATAAGCCGGTCGCGAGCGGCGGTGCGGGCTGCCTGGGAGTCGATCACTCCGATAATCGAGCCAGTGCCGCTTTTGTATTCACCTTCGGCAACGCGGGCGCTTTCCTCGGCACTGGCGACGAACTGTTCGGCGGCTTCGATGGCTTTCCCGGCCTCGATTGTCTGCCAGTAGGCGGTCCAGATATCCAGCTCCACGCCCTGCAGCACGATCTGATGATTTGCCAGCGCCGCCTCCAGCTCGGCCCTGCTGCTGTGAAGCTGATAGTTGCGGTCAAAACCGGTGAAAAGCGGCATGTCCAGCGCCACTCCGAGGTTCCATTCTTTCTGATTCGGCGGAAATTGTTCGTCGATCCAACCGAGTCCGGTATCGACAGCGATTGTCGGCCAGTAGCGAGATTCGGCCATCCGCTCCGCTGCCTCCCGGCTCCGCACCTGGGCCAATGCCGCCTGCAATTCCGGGCGCTTGTCTGCCGCCTCCCGAAGAGCGTCCCGCACTTCGTTGAGTTGCTGTTTGTATTGTATCTCGGGTAGAGCCGCGATCTCAAAATAAGTCGAAACCGGCAGGCCCATGGCGGACACAAGTTGTCCTCTCGCCTGTTGAATTTTATTGTCGGCCCGCACCCGGACCAGTTTGGCATCGGCTTTTTCGGTCTCGGCGCGCAGGATGTCCGACTTCCTGGCAACCCCTGCTTCATGGCGGGCCCGGGCGAGACGGAGTTGATAATCATGCTGCCGAACCGTTTCTTCGGCGAGCTGCTGAAAGCTGTGCGCTGCCAACAAGCTGTAATAGGATTCCATGACTGCCAGGGTGACGTCCTGCAACGCGGCATTGTGCCGGAAGCCGGCGGCCAGCAGCTCCGCCGTCGCCGCATCCACCCGGGATGCCCGACCGCCCCCGTCGAACAACAGCCAGCGGAGGCCGAAAACACCCTCATGACGGGTTCGCGTACTCGGTTCAGTCTCGCGGTCCAGTTGAACCGTTTTGCCGCGCGCGACGCTGGAAGTAAAGCCGATTGTCGGCAGATAGTCGGCCTTGGAGCTGCCGCGCCGCGCCGCCGCCGCTCGAATCGCGTGCCAGGTCTCAGTGGTGCGGGGGTTGTGTTCGAGAGCGACGGTAACGCATTGGCCCAGATCAAGCGTTTGTCCGGCCAGTTCGATGCCCGGTTTCGCTGCCTCGTCTGCCTCCGGTTTTGTAGTGACCTTTGTTTCAGCATCAAACGGGTGGGAGGATGATTTCGGCACCGCATCGAGCTCTCCCCATGGGTCCAGGTTGGCGCACCCGACCGTGAACCCGAGGGCGAACAGAAAAATTATGATGATACCGTTTTTCAAACAATCATTCCTGGTTTTCGCTTTGCGTTTGTCGGTTGCGGGATTCGGACTGGCCCTCAATCCCCATCATGCGGCCCGGCCCCTGGCAGGCATTGCGTTGCCGAATCAGGTCAAACAACGTTTCTTGCTGGGCGGGTGTCAGTATTTCTTTCTGGGCCAGGAGGTGCTCAACGACAAGGTCCTGCATTTGTCGCTGACCGGCTCGGATTTGCTCCTGTTTGGCGGCAATGGCCCGGCGGTCCGGAGAGTCGGCGGCAAGCAGGTCAATCAGTTCACTTCGCAGGTTGTTCATGTCCGCGCAGACCGATTGCGTCCGCCGCTGAAACTCGGCGAGTCGAGCGTCGATTTGCAGCTGCTGCTCATCAGTCAGATTAAGCCGGCGATGTAGCGGTTGCCGCGCCTCGGCTTGCTCGGTGTCGCCCGCATGGCAACGTTGGCGAACCGCATGCACAGCCCAAGCGCTGATAAAAGCGACATTCAGCGCCACCGAAAGCACGATCAGCAAAGGTGCGATTTTTTTCCACATGGATAACCTCTTGGTAGTTTTCGGACAGGCGGCTAACGGGAGGTCGTGTCTGCCGTGACAAGCGTTAGATAGTTGTCGGCCAGTGATCCGGACGGCGCTTCATTGAGATACTCAAGTTGATAGGCGTCGAGTGCGTTGGACTGGGCCGTTTCAGCGGCCTGTACGGTCGGAGGAATGCTTGTTTGCCATCCCATTCCGATCCCGACTCCCAGGCCGATGACCAGCACGGCCGCCGCGGCAATTCGCATCGGCGGCGACACGGACTGCCAGAATCCGAGCAGTCTGCCTCTCCGGGAGACGTTCCGGGCGGCGCGACTCATTACTCGTTCGGCAAACAAGGCGGGGACCTCCGGCGGTTCGGGAAGCGCCGCCATCACATCTGCCGCAACCCGCAGGCGTTCCAGTTCATTCCGGCACGACAGACACTTCCGAAGATGCTGTTCGACAGGGTCGCGATCCCGGACGGAGAGTTCACCGTCCAGGTAGCGGTTCAGCTTTGATTGTGTGCTTCGACAGTTCATTTCGATAGGTTTCAGTGTTCAGTGCTGAAGCGGAGCGTAAGTCCGCCTCAGGAGGATTCAGTGTTCAGGCAACTCAGAACTCGGAACTCAGAACTTTGCTATCCTTGTTACCCGTACAAACGGGCCTCGCCGGGAAAACCCCCGCCGGCCCGAGAGTTTTTTCACGGGCCATTATGGTCGCGGGTGCCCGCACCCGTCAACTTGACAGCAGAAGCTAACAGTGGATATTAGCCGCCATTACAACCCTGTTGTCCGCGTCTATACTGGGAGACGATCACCATGGCCAGGCAGAACGCCGAGATCATGAACATCGAGCAGCTCGCGCAATATCTCGATATTTCGCGCTCCACTCTTTACAAGCTCGCGCAGGACGGGAAACTGCCGGGCCAGAAGGTCGGCCGCCGCTGGCGCTTCCACAAAGACGCCATCGACGACTGGCTGAAGCAGCACCTAGACACCACAGGATTACAGGACAATAGATGATTATGGCCAACGCGACAGGAGCCAACCTGGGATTTGAGGACAAGCTATGGGCGGCGGCGGATAAGCTGCGCGGCACCATGGACGCGGCCGAGTACAAGCACGTGGTCCTGGGGCTCATCTTCCTGAAGTATATCTCGGATGCTTTTGCCGAGAAATATGACGCCCTGATTGCCGAAGCATCCAATCCGGAAAGTGATTTCTATGTCGGCGAGGAAGGTGGGCGCTATGAGATTGCGGAAGATCGTGATGAGTACTTGGCTGAAAATATCTTCTGGGTGCCCCCTGAAGCACGATGGCAATACCTCCAGAAGAATGCCAAGCAGGCCAACATTGGTCAACTTTTAGACGCTGCCATGCAAGCGCTCGAGCGAGACAATCCTGAACTCAAAGGCGTATTACCAAAGGACTACTCCCGGCCTGCGCTGGACAAGACGCGCCTCGGCGAGCTGATCGATCTGATGGGCACTATTTCCCTGCGGGAACCCTCACCCCCGGCCCCTCTCCCAGAGGGCGAGGGGGGAAGGAACGGTGCAAGCGGAACCCCTCTCCCGCCGGGAGAGGGTGGCCAAAGGCCGGGTGAGGGTGAGAACCGGCGAGTTGTCTCGACGGATGTCTTAGGACGTGTGTACGAGTACTTTCTGGCAAAGTTCGCCGAAAAGGAGGGCAAGGGCGGCGGCGAGTTCTATACTCCGCAATGCGTCGTCCGATTGCTGGTCGAAATGTTGGAACCCTTCAAAGGACGTGTCTTCGACCCCTGCTGCGGTTCCGGCGGCATGTTCGTGCAAGCGGCGAAGTTCGTCGCCGAGCATGCGTCAAGCAATGGCAATGGTAAGACCAAGGTGCAAGCCCAGCGCCAGATCTCGATTTTCGGGCAGGAATCCAACTACACCACCTGGCGGCTGGCTCTGATGAACCTGGCCATTCGCGGCATCGATGCACAGATCGAGTGGGGCGACAGCTTCGTCGCCGACAAGCACAGAGATCTCCGGGCCGATTTCATCCTCGCCAATCCGCCCTTCAACATGGAAGACTGGGGGTTCTCCAAGGTAGCCGAGGACATCCGCTGGCAGTACGGCACCCCGCCCAAAGGCGGTGAACGCAAGCAGAAGGACGGCTCGGTCATCACCGTGGACGGTGGCAATGCCAATTACGCCTGGATTCAGCACTTCCTGCATCACCTTGCCCCGGACGGCACCGCCGGGTTCGTGCTGGCCAACGGCTCCATGTCCTCGAACACCTCCGGCGAAGGCGACATCCGCAAGGCCATCATCGAAGCCGATCTGGTGGATTGTATGATTGCCCTGCCAGGACAGTTGTTCTACACCACGCCGATACCGGTTTGTCTGTGGTTCTTGACCCGGAACAAGGCAGCGCGGGTAGGGCAATCACCCTCATCCCCCGGCCCCTTCTCCCAGCAGGAGAAGGGGAGTAGCCCAAAAAGCTCTTCTCCCGCTGGGAGAAGCGGGGATGAGGGTAATGCAGGGCATTATAGGGGTGGATTCGACTTTTCCGGGCTGGTTGAGAAGGCTCGGGAATTGCGGAAGTCGCAGACTCCGGCGGAGCAGATTCTGTGGGAAATGCTGCGCGACCGACGGTTCATGGGGTTGAAGTTCCGCCGCCAGCACCAGTTCGGACCGTATATCCTCGATTTCTACTGCGATGAGCGCAAACTGGTCGTCGAGCTTGACGGCGCGGTTCATGAGACAGAAACACGAAAGGTTGTCGACCAGAAGCGAGACGAATACCTGCGCTCCATGGGGCTACCTGTTCTCCGCCTGAGCAATCACATTGTCCAGGAGAGCCCGAAGCAGGCTCTTGAACGTATTGAAGCAGCCTTCCTCCCCTCGCCCGCTGGGAGAGGGGCTGGGGGTGAGGGCCAGTGTGCCGTCCGTTTCCGCGACCGTCGCGGGGAAACTTTATTCATAGATGCTCGCAAGCTCGGCACACTGGTAGACCGGACCCATCGTGAGTTGTCCGAAGAGGACATCGCCCTGATCGCCAGCACCTACCATGCTTGGCGGTCCGAGGGGGATGACTACGGCACCTACGAAGACCGGTTGGGCTACTGCGGCACGGCCACGCTCAAGGAGATCAAAGAACACGGGTACGTGCTGACACCGGGTCGCTACGTTGGCACCGAGGCGATTGAGGATGATGGCATTCCCTTCGAAGAGAAGATGGCCGAATTGACAGCGGCGCTCTACGAGCAAATGACCGAGTCGGTCGAGTTGGACGATGCAATCCGCGCCAACATGGAGGCCTTGGGCTATGGGGAATGAGAAGAGAGATGGCGCTCCTGCAAGGAATACTGGCGTGAACGTTGCACCGGATACCGATGCGCTTGTTCGTGACCTGAAGCAGATGATTGATGAAGCCCGTTCGGCGGTGGCTGTCACGGTCAACGTCGGACTGACCTTGCTCTACTGGCGCATCGGCCGGCGCATCGGTCAGGAGGTGCTGAAAGGCGAGCGGGCAGACTACGGTGCCCAGATTGTCTCCACGCTGTCGAGACATTTGGCCCATGAATACGGCCGCGGCTTCTCCGCGAAGAATCTCCGCCACATGCTTCGGTTTGCCGAGGCCTTTCCGGAGCAAGGAATTGTCTCTACGCTGTCGAGACAATTGAGCTGGTCCCACTTCAAGGAGTTGATCTACCTGAAAAAGCCGTTGCAGAAGGAGTTCTACGCGGAAATGTGTCGGATCGAGCGCTGGGACGTGCGTTCCCTGCGCAAGAAGATCGACGGCATGCTCTACGAACGCACCGCCCTTTCCAAAAAGCCGGAGGAGCTGATCCGGGAAGAACTGCAACGGTTGCGGGAAACGGACCAAGTCTCTCCCGAACTGGTGTTCCGCGACCCCTATTTCCTGGATTTCCTGGGCTTGAAAGACCGCTATTTTGAAAAAGACATGGAAGACGCTATCCTGCGGGAACTCGAGCAATTCCTCCTGGAACTGGGTAGTGGCTTTGCCTTCCTTGCGCGGCAGAAGCGGATTCAGCTCGACAATGACGATTACTACATCGATCTGCTGTTCTACCATCGCGACCTGAACCGCCTGATCGCCATTGACCTGAAGCTGGGCGATTTCAAGGCCGAATACAAGGGCCAGATGGAGCTGTACCTGCGCTGGCTCAGCAAGCACGAGAGACGCGACGGCGAAAGCGAACCGCTGGGCATCATCCTGTGTGCGGGGAAGAAGCAAGAACTCGTCGAACTGCTCGAGTTGGGCCAATCGGGAATCCACGTCGCCGAATACCTCACCGAACTGCCGCCACGCAAGCTGCTGGAGGAAAAACTGCACAAAGCCATCCAGTCGGCAAGGGCGCGCATCGCCACGATGCCGGAACAGAAGCCGGAGGCGAAGGAGGGCAGCGGCAATGACGAATAAGTGGACTCAGGGACTGTTCAGTGCCATGGCGGACGTCACCATGGGGCAATCCCCGCCGGGCGAGGACTGCAACGATGAAGGGCGAGGTATCCCCCTCCTGAATGGCCCAACTGAGTTCGGGGCCCATCATCCCACGCCCGTGCAATTCACCACGAACGCAAAGAAGGTGTGCGAGAAGGGCGATCTTCTCTTCTGCGTACGTGGTTCAACCACGGGACGGATAAATTGGGCTGACCAAGAGTACGCAATTGGGCGTGGTATTGCAGCTATACGGCACAAGGAGGGGATCGAGTTCCATCCGTTTCTCAAAGCTTCAGTCGATGTGAGCTTGCCAGTCTTACTGGCTGCTGCAACAGGTTCAACATTTCCGAACGTGAGTAAGGGGCAGTTGGAGAAGATGAGAATCCTGATCCCACCCCTTGGGGAGCAACGCAGCATTGCGCAGATCCTCGGGACGCTGGACGACAAGATCGAGTGCAACCGGCGGCTGAACCGCACCCTCGAAGACATCGTCCGGGCCCTGTTCAAGAGCTGGTTCGTTGACTTCGACCCGGTGATCGACAACGCATTGGAAGCCGGAAAACCGGTCCCCGAGGAACTCGCCGATCGCGCCGCCCTCCGCCAGCAAGCTGCGGAGGAATACGCCACACCCCTCCCCGACGACCTCCGCGCCCTCTTCCCTGCCGCTTTCAGCCAGACCGACGAAATGGGCTGGATTCCAGAAGGTTGGGAGGTCGCGTCACTGGAGACAATTGCCAGACTCAAGACGAAGACCGTCCAACCGAACGATGCGCCCGAACACCTGTGGACCCACTTCAGCATTCCCGCATTTGACGATGGTCGCCAGCCTGTTTGCGAATTGGGCGAGTCGATCAAAAGCGGCAAGTACTTCGTGCCCTCCTGTTCCGTGCTGGTCTCCAAACTGAATCCACGTTTCCCACGAATATGGCTTCCTGATGTCGGTGACCCATCGGTCAGCATCTGCTCGACGGAGTTCATGCCATTCGTTCCCCACGACGAGGACGAGTTGCCGTACCTGTATGCATTCATAACGTCGGAACCGATCCAGACCGAAATGCGGAACAGAGCCACGGGGTCAACAGGCAGTCGTCAGCGCGTGAAGCCGAAGGAAATAGCCAGCATGAATGTACGAATGCCTCCGCAACAGCTCAGGCAACATTTCTCGCGCATCACGGGCCGACACCTCGACCGCCTCCTGAACAACATGCGTTCTATCGCCAAGTTGTCATCCCTCCGCGACACGCTGCTACCAGAACTACTAACCGGCGTGGTCGATCTGGAGGCATGCAATGGCTGATCAGATTGAAACGTTAGCCGTTTTCATCGACTATGACAACCTTCTGCCCGCTCAGAAGATTGCCGGAGTACTTGATGTTGTGACGAAAGCACTTATACAGGTCCCCCGCAATTCACGGTTATCGAGGGCAAGATGTGAAATCCGAGTCTATGGTGGTTGGTACGAGGGCACAACAATTACACGCTTGGCGCAAGATGTTACCATTGAGCTACAGCAGGATTTCCCCGCCATCATTCGCCTTCCCAATGACACCGGTGATGTAATGTCCGTTTCTACCACAGCGGAATTGGCGGTTGCACTTCTACAAGAGCCCGGGCACCATATGTTCAATACGTATCGACGGAAGGGAAAGCCGTACAACGTTCGCGTCGAGATGCCTGCAACCGTGGGATGCACCGATCCCGATTGTATTCTCCCGTTGGTCAAGAAGCTTCTCAAAACGGGTAAGTGTCCCAAGCCTGGGTGCAACGTCTCGGTTCCTGATCTCATGTACCGGCACGAACAGAAAATCGTGGACACTATGTTGACGTGTGATTTGATATATGCGGCAGACGGCGGGACGCAACATGTTATTCTGGTGAGTGGAGACGATGACTTCTTACCGCCCCTACGAACGGTTACGCTACGTGGAGCAACAGCTATTCGATTTCACCCCAAGCCAAACTGCCGACGAGCGTCTTTTCCTCGAGGGCGAGGGCAACTCATAGAACTGGAGCTTTGACCATGCAAATAACCGACTTCAAATCCATCGTGATGACCTTCGCCGACCCGGGAACCGACCTTCTCTTTGACCGATCCGAGGTCGTCATCTCCGTCAACGGCGATCTCATTACCGCCAGCATCGCTGCTCACTCCGGGGATGTCTATGTCAATGAAGGTGGGGTAGAGCAACCGGCAAGCAAATGGATACTGAATCGCCTTGCGCAATTGCCGTTGCTGGCCGCACGACTGAAGGAAATGGTGCCGGTTGCTGATCACTTCGTGTCTCCCTCGGCGACCCTCCTTTCGACCCTTGAGCGTGGCCCACAAGGTGATGCAAAAGAGACAGATGATGCACTTGAAACCGCGCTGGAGACGCTTGATGACCCCAGCCCATTGGAGACGCAAGTTCTGTACGTCACCAGTGACGCCGGAGAAGGCAAGACGTCACTGATCAACCAACTGGCCAAGGTTCAGGCGCAGCGGTTCACCGAGAACAAGACCGATTGGCTGTTGGTTCCCATCACACTCGGCGGCCGCCACTTCCTGCGGTTCGACGATATCACCGTTGGGGCGCTGCAGAACCGGTACCGCTTTCCATTCCTCTACTACAACTCCTTCCTTGCCTTGGTGAAGATGGGGGTCATCGTCCCGGCCTTCGACGGCTTCGAGGAGATGTTCGTGGAGAACAGCTCCGGCGAGGCCCTGTCGGCCATGGGTATCCTGGTCGGGTCCCTCGATTCCAGAGGGTCGATGGTTGTCGCAGCCCGGAAGGCCTACTTCGAGTTCGAGAATCTCCGCACCCAGGAACGCCTGTTCGACACCATCAGAACCTACTCGGTCGGCTTCGGGAAGCTGGAACTCCGGCGTTGGGCAAAAGCGCAGTTCATGGCGTATTGCGAGAAACGTGAGGTCGCTGACCCGAGCGAGTTGTACCGTTGCGCCAGTGAACGGCTTGGGCCAGACCATGCGCTCCTGACACGTGCGGTACTGGTCAAGCGGCTTGTCGATGTGGCCACCACCTGCCCATCGATGGAGCAATTCCTGGACCAGCTCCACCAATCCGGCACCGACTTCTTCTCCGTTTTCGTTCGTGGTCTGATTGAGCGCGAGGCCAACGAGAAGTGGATCGACCGATCCGGCGACCGCGATGTGGGCTCGCCGCTGCTGACGGTCGAGGAGCATTGCGATCTGCTTTCTCAGATCGCCCTTTCGATGTGGGAATCGCGGGTCGACTACCTCAAGCGGGACAACCTCGAGTTCGTTGCCGACTACTTCAGCGAGTCGAACCGCAAGAGCACTCTTCAGGCTCAGCAGATTCGTGAACGCCTGCGCGGTCATGCCCTGCTGGTGTCTTCGGCCAATGCCGCCAACGCCGTCGAGTTCGACCATGACGAGTTCCGTCAGTTCTTCCTCGGGGAGGGGATTGCCCGCCAGATACGGCCCCTCAATGATCGTGCCAAGGCCGAAGTCCTTGGTACCTTCCGCCGGGGAGTCTTGCCGAGACACACCCAGCACGCGGTCATTCGTGCCGTCAAGCGCGACGCGAAGATCGATCGGCTCCAGGTGGTCCTGTTCCTTCTTGGCATTGCCGCAATGGATGTTCAGGCCTCCTACGCGCAGGAGAACTGCAGCGACATCATCATCCGTATGTTGAGCGGAGTTCAGGGCGACAACCTGCAAATTCACCGCCTCTCGTTCGGGGCAAACGCACTGCGGGACAGAAAGCTCGCAGGGATTTCCTTCCGGGATTGCTACTTCTCCCAAACCAGCTTGGAACAGACCGACCTGAAGAGCTGCACGTTTGCGGAATGTACCTTCGCCCAGATGCGCATCTACAACTCCACCCAGGTGCATGAGGTCCAGTTCGACAATTGCACCGTTGAGGCCCTGGTCTTGGAAGACCGAAGCCGGGAGGTGTGGGCCCCCGCTGATATCCGCCAGAATCTCGAGCAGATCGGCGTGCAGTTCGCGGCTCCGGCACCTGTCGAAGAAGCAGCACCGCAAGACACCGAGGCAGATTCCGAGATTCGCGATATCGAGAAGATCGTCCGCTACTTCATGCGCAGTACGCATATCAGCGAGAGTGTCATGCACATGAAGCTCGGGTCTCACGGTCAGAGCTTCATCGACCAGGCCTTGCCGCGTCTCATCCGCACGCACGTTATGCAGGAAATCGAGAACCGAGGTGGGAGCGATCAACGCCGGTTCCGTCTCGGCGTGCCGCTTCAGCAGGTGAATTCCGCCATCGCGGAGGCGCGCGGCTCCTTTGCTCGCTTCCTTGAGCAGTTTGAGGAGGGCGAGTGAACTATGAACAAGGGAATCGTGATATCCTCAAGCCGTGGACTCATCAGGCATCTGGCCCGTCGGCGGGAACATGCCATTTCAAGATTTGAACCTTTGAACTACTACGGGGAGGTCGCCATGGCCAGAGCAGATTTGCTGACGGACCTCGTCCGTTTCGGCACGCCCGGAGACCGGGGATTTCGGATCATATGAGATTCAACGGAATCGGAACCGAAAATCTTTTGCTGCCAGATAGGATTGATGCCTATCTGGCCACCGGCACCAGTATTCTAAAAGGCCGGGGTGACTTGGTTGCGGCAGAATTGCTCAAGGCGGGGCGAGCCGAGGTAATCCCAGGCTCATATGACAATTGGGATGGCGGACAGTATTACTATCGGGTGGAACTCTCAGTTCCGGCAGACAGCCTTGATGAAGTCACCGCGGCGAAGTCTGAGGTTGAGGAAAAGATTAAGGATACTCTGGAGGAAACGATCTCGTTGCCCAATGAGTTCGTGAGTTCAGTGTCGCTAGTTGTTGACACACTCCGGAAGTCCGTCACGCATCCGCAGTTGAGCAGTGAAGATATCACCAGGATATGGGGAGACAAAACCCTTCGACTGTTTTTGAGCCATAAAAGTGGTCACAAGGCGAACGTTGCCAAGATAAAGGAAGAATTGTCGATTCTTGGGGTCTCGTGTTTTGTCGCACACGAGGATATTGAGCCAACCAAGGAATGGCAAGACGAGATTGAACGTGCTTTGAATTCGATGGACATAATGGCCGCACTCCTGACTAAAGATTTTCATTCAGGCTCATGGACTGATCAGGAGGTCGGTTTTGCATTCGGGCGTGGTATCCCTATCATTGCAGTGAAACTGGAAGGCTCTGACCCCCTAGGATTCATTGGTAAGTTTCAGGCGGTATCGTCCGACTGGGACTCGACGCCGGAGAAAATAATAAAATTGCTTTTCAACCACAGCAAGATGGTCGATGCGTACGTTGAGGCCATGAAGAATTGCAGCAGTTTTGACAACGCCAACAAGCTGGCCGAGATGCTCCCCGAAATAAAAGATTGCAGTGAAACACAGGAGCAGGGAATGCTTGAGGCATACAATGACAACGGCGAAGTATCTGGGGCTTATGGTTTTAACGGACACAAACAATCTCGCTACGGTCTTGGTATCGCCCATCACTTGGGACGAATCACCGGACGTAAATTCCAATATAACATATCCAGGTCCAGCATCTCGGAGGAATAGCGTATGCCCCATCGCGTAACAGAGTTGCATTCGATCATGCCGATTGCGAACATCGCATCGGTGATGAAGCATGGGATTCTCTCGCACGATGACGCGGCGCGGCTGGACCATGCGGACGTGTCCCTGGCGGATGTGCAGGATACGCGGGCGGGGAAATCGGTTCCCGGCGGATTGCGGTTGCATCAGTATGCGAATCTGTACTTCTGTGCCCGGAATCCGATGATGTACCGCCGGCAGGATGAACGGTCGCGACTCTGCGTGTTGAGGGTTGATCGCAGAGTCTTGGAACTGGAAGGAGTAGTCTTGACGACGGGCAATGCCGCCAGCCCCTACTCGCGTTTTCTGCCATCCCCCGCCGGACTCCGGGCAATAGCGTTTGACGATGTGTTTGCAGACTACTGGACTGACGATGACCCGTTCGAGCAAAGGCGAAAGAAATCTGCGAAGTGCGCAGAAGCGCTGGTGCCGAACTGCGTCGAGCCGCAGTTCATCACAGGCGCGTACGTCAGTGGCGAGGTCGGCCGGGACGCTTTGACCGCAACGGGCTTCGGCTTGCCAGTAACCGTAAACGCCAATATGTTCTTCTGCTGAGGTGCAGACAATGATCAAGGTACTGATAGGCAATATGTTTGAGAGCCAGGCGCAGACGCTGGTGAATACCGTGAACTGCGTCGGCGTGATGGGCAAGGGTATCGCCAAGGAATTCAAGAAGCGGTTTCCCGAAATGTTCCAGGATTACTCCGAAAGATGCAAGCGGGGCGAAGTTGAGCCCGGCGTGCCATATATCTACACGGATTTGCTGGGTAACTCCATCGTCAACTTCCCGACGAAGGACCACTGGCGGTCGCCGTCGAAGTTGGAGGATGTCATTCGTGGTCTCGATATCTTCGCTGACAAATATCATGAGTGGGGGATCAAGTCGGTTGCGTTCCCGCCGCTTGGGTGCGGCAGCGGTGGACTCGAATGGCGTACGGTTGGGCCGCTCATGTATCAGAAATTTTCGCAACTCGATCTGGACGTGGAAGTCTACGCTCCGTTCGGTACGCCGAGGAAGGAACTGTCGCCCGAGTTTCTGATGCAGGCACCGAGTGCTCCACACAATACACGAGGGGTTATGCAAGGCAAGATGCGCAAAGAATGGGTGTCGCTGCTGGAAGTGCTGTGGCAACTCGAACGACAACCTTACGCACCACCCGTCGGACGGACAATTTTTCAGAAAATCTGTTATGCGGTCACGGAACAGGGAATCAATACGGGATTCCATTTCCTGCAGGGCAGCTACGGGCCATTCGCGCCCGAAGTGAAGGAGGCGTTGTCCGTGTTCGCCAATGCTAATCTGGCCCAGGAGCAAAATCTGGGGAAAATGACCGCGCTGAAGACCGGTCCGGAGTATGAGGCAGTACGCGAAAAGTACGCTGATTACCTGAAATCGGTGAGGTCAAAGGTTAACAAAACGGTAGATCTCTTCTGTCGAATCAAGGACACTGAACAGGCTGAAGAGGTCGCTACGGTGTTCTATGCCGCCCGGCAGGTTAAGACTTCGAAGCAACACGCGACCGAGCAGGACATTTTCGACTATATCACTGAATGGAAGAAGACATGGAACACGCCTGAGAAGAAGGAAGCAGTGGCCTCGGCGATTCGTCATCTGGTGATGCTCAAATGGGTCGGGGTTGAATTCAGTCAATCTCTGCCGGTCGAAGAGGACATGTTCTGATGAGCGGCATGACTGAGAACATCCTTGAAGAAACTGCCCTCGCGTGGCTTGGGGACATGGGATACGAGATCCTCCACGGCCCTGACCTGGCTCCTGATGGTGTGGCGCCGGAACGCGAGAACTACGGTCAGGTTGTTCTGTTTGCTCGGCTGCGCCAGGCGCTGGAGCGCGTGAACCCTGATGTACCTGGGGAAGGCATCGATGAAGCCGTCCGGCAGATCCAGAATCTGACCTCCCCCGATTTGCTCACGACGAATCGCGCATTTCATCGGGTTTTGACTGATGGCATTCCGGTTGAAGTGTCAAGCTCCTCTCCCGTTGGGAGAGGCGGGGGTGAGGGTTTTGTGTATGCAACCGAACACAAAATAGTCTGGTTTTTGGACCTTGAGGATGTCGCCAACAACGATCTTATGGCGCTGAATCAGTTCACCGTCACCACGGAAAAGTCCCTCCCCTCTACCTCTGGGAGAGGGGCTGGGGGTGAGGGCGGCCGCCAAGCCACCAGGCGTGCGGACGTAGTTGTGTTCGTGAATGGTCTGCCTCTGGCCGTGTTGGAACTCAAGAATCCGGGAAGTGAAAACGCCACGATCCGGCACGCGTACAACCAGTTGCAGACCTACAAGGCAGATGTCCCATCGCTCTTCTCCGCGAACGAGGTGCTGGTCATTTCCGACGGGCTCCAGGCTCGACTCGGAACACTGAGCAGCGGATGGGATCGCTTTATGCGCTGGCGCGCACCCTCACCCCCAACCCCTCTCCCAGGGGGCGAGGGGAGTGTTGGTGCACTGGGCAACGACGCTCTCGCAGGGGGCGTGCCGCAATTGGAGGAATTGATCACGAGCTTGTTTGAGCCTCGGCGGCTCCTTGATTACGTACTCAATTTCGTGGTGTTTGAGGACGACGGAGCCAAGGTGATCAAGAAGGCGGCCGCATACCACCAGTACTGGGCAGTCAATCGAGCCTTGTCCTGCACATTCTCAGCCTGTGGCATCGATCCTGACGACACACGCCTGATCGGACGATTCCCAGCATTAGACGAAGACCCCGGCCTGGCGATTGCCGAAGGCGATCCCGTCTATGGGAAGGGCACTCCCCATTTTGGCGGCAGGCGGATCGGTGTGGTCTGGCATACGCAGGGCAGCGGGAAGAGCCTCTCCATGGCGTTTTACGCAGGGAAAGTGATCCGGCACCCGGATATGGGCAACCCAACTTTGGTTGTGATCACTGACAGGAACGATCTGGACGAGCAGCTTTTCACCACGTTTGCCAACTGCCGTGAACTGATGCGGCAGGCCCCGGTGCAGGCCGCGAGCCGGGCTCATCTCAAGGACTTACTCAAAGTCGCTTCAGGCGGCGTCATCTTCACCACAATCCAGAAGTTTATGCCTTCGGCACCCTCACCCCAGCCTTCTCCCAGCGGGAGAGGGAGCCACGCCGAATCCGACGGCTACCTCCCCTCTACCCCTGGGAGAGGGGCCGGGGGTGAGGGTGCGCTATCATCACGAACCAACATCGTGGTGATAGCGGATGAGGCTCATCGGTCCCAGTACGGATTCATTGATGGGTTCGCCCGCAAATTGCACGAGGCGCTCCCGCGCGCGTCCTTCATCGGTTTCACAGGGACATCAGTGGAGCAGGACGACCGGAGCACCCCGGCGGTGTTCGGCGACTACATCGACAAATACAGAACTCTTGATCTCGCGGAAGATTCGGTGGTACCGAATTGCCTTCGGGCTGAAGGCCCGGCCCAGTCCCAGCCCAGGGCTCGCAGCCCTGGGTATAGGATACATCCGCAATTGCGGGCTGAAGGCCCGCACCAATGGATATCGTTGCGGAAGAGGATTTTGGAGCGGACTTTCAGCCCGCAACTTCTTGCATACTTATATCCCAGGGTCGCGGACCCTGGGCTGAAAATGGGCCGGGCCGTTGGCCCGAGAACCAAGCAAATCCGCCACAAGTGTACCACCTCCATTTTCCGCAACGGCACCGCCGTTCGAGGTCAAACTACGCCAAGAGATCAAGAGTTCTGAAACTGCCACGGACACGAAAGCGGTGAGACATCGTTGGGCTCGTTGCCGCCAGTTCAGTCTTTAACGTCTCGACAGCAGCGATGGCAGCCTTAAGCTCGGATTTAATCTCGTGCCGGTTCGTTGTGTAGTGACTGAACGGGTTGAGGACGAGTGCGCGATACGTTTCGACCTCTGCTGTTCTTGATTTTAGCGGTCTGGATATTCACTCGGCATCTTCCTCAGAAGTTTGAGAGGCAATACGTTTCTTCAGAATCCGGTCGAAGTCACTTTCAAAGAGGCGGTCCTGGGTGATGCGGTACTTTTCAA
>CAZSBQ010000074.1:0-16893 GCA_964604795.1 uncultured Victivallales bacterium
GGATGTCCACGGTCGGGTTTTCGTCCGGTTCGAGCGACAGCTTGCCGGCCAGGGCTTCGTTCAGCCCGTCGACTGTCTGCATGGCGAGATCGTTCGGCTGCAGGTGCAGCTTGCTGCTGGTCACGGCGCCGTCGGCCAGTTGCGGAGAGCCGACGGCCCCGTCATGAACCGTGAGGGCTCGCATGGCATAGGGAGTGGAGCGCAAGGGCACTCTGGGCGAGAAGGTCTCGGTTCCCACCTCGATCTCGAGGAAATACGGTTTGCTGAAATCGACATCGTCATCGGCAAAGGGGACGACAGTTCCCAGGGCGACGGAAAACAAGCCCATATCGACATTGACGTCGTGCTGGACTTCGGACCAGATGGGGGTTTCTCCTTCCGGGACGGTATACAAACTGAAGGTCATCGTCATCGTGCCGTTTGCCGGCGTACCGTTTTCCCGGGTGAGTTGGCCTTGGTAGTTGATGGTTGAAGGGGGCGCTGCGGGCAGATTTGCGGCGGCGAATGCGAATACCAGTGCGGCGGCCCAGCGGGCCATGCGTTTCGTGCGGGGGTGAGACAGCGTGTTCATGCTTTACTCCTTCTTGCCGATGAAGTTGCCGATGTATCTGACGTCTCCGTTTTCGGAGCGGAAGGTTCCGCCCATGGCATCGGGATGGTCCGTGCCGAAAAATGCCCCGTTGACGACGGAGTTGCCGGGAACGGTCCGGCCCGGTCCTGTTTGATTGTCGACGATGTTGGTTACAGAGCCGCGGAGCCATTGGGAACTTGCTTGTCCGCGGCTTTCTCCAAGTATTTCGATGGTTCCTTCCACGTCGATTTGCAGTTCGGTACCGATGCCGGGAAAGGTGAACCCTCCCCAGAATCGCTCCTGCGCGAACTCCACGGTAAGATCGGTACTCCCCAGGTAGCGGGTGGTGTTTCCGGCTTGGATACGGTCCGCGACTGCCGGTCCGCGATAGACTCCGACCACATTGCGGGGCGAGGTGATCAGGGCTTCCACAGTTTCAGCTGGAGTCCGGCGTCCAAGCACCCAGAATCCCTTCAAGGCGTCTTCGCGCATGTCGCCCGGGTCGTTGAGGGAATGGAGGTCGGCGTTCCATTCGCCCCAGCTCATGTATTCCGGGATGTCCGCATCAGCCCCGACTCCATCGGTGAATGGAACGGCGGTGCCGGTCCCGCCGGCAAACGATGCTGTTGCCGATTCGACTCCGTTCTGGGTGTCGAGGGACGGCTGCACTACGTCCGCCGGGTCAGTCCCGGAGTCGGTTGCGGTCGCATTCGTTTGCAGGTGCATGATGTCGCCCGGGGTTGTTCCCCACACGCGGAAATCCAACCGGCACACGCTCGGGTCGGGCGCGCGGGTCGAGTCGCCGGCCCGCTCATCGGATGGCGTGGCGGGGTGCCCCGGCACGTACTGCTTGGAAACGACGGTCATGCCGCCTTCCCCCGATGGCGCGTCCGCATCGGTCTCGAAGAGGACCTGAAAGTCGTTGAGGTTCCGAGTTTCAAACCAGTTTTCGCGCGAGTCTCTTGCGGCAGCCAAGCCGTTCCACAATTCGGGGGAGGATTGAGCGGACTTTTGGAGCTGCTGGTCGCGTTGCTGTTCCTCGTTGCGGATGTCGTCCGCACGCGGGGCGGCTTCGTCTTGCGGCGTTTGCTCCTGTTCCGATTCTTGCTCCGGCTCCTCCTGATCATCCGGCGGGCCGCCTTCTCCTTCGGGACTAGCGGGCGGACGCCATTCGTCCTCGGGTTGCGGTTGCTCGTCCTGGCCGTCGTCCGGATCCTCGTCTTCGCCGCCCACACCGGTTTCGCCAAGAATCGCGCGAATGAAGTCGGGATCGTCAATCAACCTCGGTGCGGTGCCTTCATCGGCCTGCGCCGTTTCTCCCGGGTTGTCAAGATCGGCGCTGCCGAAGGGGTTTTCCAAATAGATGTTTCCGGAACCAAGCAGGGCTACGCGCGTGCTGTTCGGGGTGGCTCTGCCGAGGTAGTAGCAACCGCGGACACCGATGCTGGCGGTGGGGGTATGGGTTTTGAAGTTGCCGGGAGCGAAGTCGGTGATTGCGCCGCCCATGACGCGAAAGAGGCCGCGACGGACCGTGGTTTCCAGGCGTCCCTCGGACTCGTCCGGCTGAAATTTGAAAGCGGTGATTTCGATGGTTGTGTTCTTGCCCAGACTGACGATGCTGCCGTCCGCGAAGCATATCTGGACGCGTCCGCGGTCGCCGGTTTCGACGATGTCGCCGACATTGATTTTGCTTTTTATGCGGAGCTGTTCGTCTGTGCCGTCCGCATGTTGCAGGATCACGGCGCCGCGGACGGCAACAACCTTTGCCGCGCTGTCGGGTTGGCCGTCCTGGGCGTTGGCCCTCCCAAGGGGCGCAAGCGTCGCGAACGCCAGTAGACATGCAATAGTCGGCGTGAAGCAGCGTGACAGGCTCATTGTTCGGTTCCTTGTTGCAATATTGCCGGATCGCGGTGCGGAATGCGATCGAAACTGCGCAGTGGCGCGTCAGAACGAGACTTGCACCGACGCGGACCAGATATGCCTCTTGTAGTCGTAGATGTCCACGTTGGACCACAATTTTTCGTATGCGTAGCCGATTCGAGCGCTGACTCCGGCGGCGAGCTGTCTGCGCAGGGAGACATCGACCTCGAGACCGTGGTCTTCACGGATGGTTGGAGCATAAAGAAACGCGGTGTCGTCATAGTCGCTGTATTCGTACTGCAGTGCGGTTTGCAGGAGTGTCCGCGCATTGAGCAGCCGCTGCCAGGCGCCGTTCAGCCCGAATCCATGATAGGCGTTGTCGCCGCTTTCGGCATCGTTGCGTTCGTAGAATACCGCCGCGGAAAACGTGTTCGGCCCCCGGCGCAGCCAGGGACCACTTTCGAGTTTCAGGTTGAGGCTGTCGTTGTCGGGGTCGTCGTCGTAGGTGCGCTTTTCTCCGGCGAGGCGGGTGCGCCACCCGCTGCTGACGCCTAGGTTGTGGGCATACACGGCGGATGCGCCGAACGTCTTTTGATAGTCGGCGCCCCCCTGGTCCATTTTGCTGGCCGTTCCCCGCAGATGCAGATTTCCGCGGTTGCCCCCGAGCGACAGGGATGGCCCGGACTCGATACGGGTATAGCTGATGTCGAGTTGGTCCTCGTCGCTGTAGGAGGCATTGTATTGGGTCAGGCATGTATCCCACGTTCGGTTGCCGGTGGGGGACGAGCGGTAGGAATGACACAGTTGCAGGGTTGCGGCCAGGTATTGGTCCCGAATGGGATTGCCGGGGATGAGAAGCTGGGTGCCGAAAGGAAACAGGACTTCGTCGTTCGAGGATGAGATGTTGACGTTGGAGTCGCTGGTTGCCGAGAACGATAGACTGCCCGACAGAGCGTGTTGTCTTTGGCGGCTGCGAATGGTTTCGAGATAGGCGCGGATGCGTCGTTGGACTTCCGGCGGCGGGTCGGTCTCCAGGACGGTTTGAAATTGCTCCTGGGCCAGGCCGTAGAGGCCAAGTTTAAAGTAGCTTCTGGACAATTCAAGGCGGACGCGCGGGAGGTTCGGATTCATGATCAGAAGGCGGTCGAACGCCATCGAGGCGGTTTCATGATCCCCTGCCTCGGCGGCGCTGAGTCCGTAGTGGAAGTTGATTTCCTCGTCGCCGGGGTAGGCAAGGAACGCATCGTGAAAAAGGGTTGTCGCCTCTTCGAACTGGCCCGCCTCGTACAGCGCTTTTCCTTCTTCGAGCCATTCGTCGCGAGATGTAGGTTGTCCTGCCGCCGGAGTTGCCGCCGTTGCTCCGAACCAGAAAAATACGGCAACACAACACAACACGGAATGGCTGACTGCCCTCGTCGCATCCCGGACTCTTCGCTTTCGGGTTAATCGGTTCATGTCGAACACGGCTCCATCCCTTTGGTTCACCGCAAACACCTTGCCTCCGCACCCTGTGTCCATACCGGCACGCGGCGCCGAAGCATCTCAAGCATCTCCGTCACACATTGCAATATACAACTAAAGCGGTCTGGACCCAAGGCCTTCGAACTAATATATCATACAGCGAACCAATGAGTGTGCTGGACACCTGAGGTAACGGGGTTACACACTGCACAGGCGTGGATTTGAGATTGATCACTGCCACTGTCCGTGACTAGTAAAGTGGTAGCGTGATTCAGCCAACCGGGTGGATTGGGCCTACGCGGATTTCGAGCCTTTGCTGCTGCGCGGGCTCTCTTTCGCCTTGGTTTTTCACTCTGACGCGGGTGCAGCAAAGGTTGAAACGATCTTTTTGCCGGCGATTTTTTGCCCCAGCCTTTTTTCAAGGCCAAAATCCGCCCGGGGCCGGGCGGCTCCAGGGGACCGCCTGGGGACGGCGGGCCTCCGCCGTGCTTTCGCCCGGGGCCGGGCGGTTCCAGGGGACCGCCTGGGGACGGCGGGCCTCCGCCGTTATCTACGGCAGAAACGGATTTCCCGTTGTGATTGCAGCGTTTGTCGCTGCCTGAGAGTGCCTACAGGCAGGGATGCCTGTAGTACTGCCTGCAAGGGAGTTGGGGATCCTCTTCGAAGAGTTGGGGCGAATGGTGTATGAGTGCCGGTCGTATCGAATGCCGCAGACTTCAGCGGGTGGGTGTCGCACGGTTGTCGTCCACGGTCCAAATGGTTCCTTCGCGCGCTCGGTCGTGACCGGTTTCGCGTTCCTGTCGTCGCAGGGTCTCGTCGTCGGCGGCGAAGTGATGATGGGTCACGATCAGGCGTTTGACTCCGGCGTTTCGGCACAATGCGTCGGCTTGCTCCCAGGTGCTGTGCCCCCAGTCGGCGAAGCGGTTGATTTCGTGAGGTTGGAAGAAGCCGTCGACGGCGGCGGCGGCGGCGGGAAACGGGGTGGCAAGCAGCGACGCGAACGCAGCGGTGCCGGCGTCGCCGGCCAATTCGATGTCCGTGGCGAACACGAAGGCGTTGCCATCGGCTTCGAAGCGATAGGCGACGGCACCCTGGGGGTGAGGCACGGGTGCGGCGGTGACGCTGATTTCATTGCCCGGCAAGGGGATCGCTTCTCCGACGGGAATTTGTTCGATGGAGAGGTCCGCCTTGAGTTCGTCAAAAGGGACGGGGTGAAACGGCGGAGCGAACAGGCGCTGGAGTGCGTCCCGCACGTCGTCGCGCGCGGCGAGGATTCGAATTCGGCAGTCGTCCCGATAGAATGGGGCGAAGGCGAGCGCGCCGTTGAGGTGGTCCAGATGCAGGTGGGTGAGCAGGATCACGAAGTTCCGAACCCCCTCGCCCAGCAGGCGCATGCCGGCGCCGATCGCACCGGTGCCCAAATCCGCGAGCACAGGGTTTGCCGTTCCGGAACGCACCTCGATCGACGTTGTGTGATTGCCGAATTCGCAGCTGGGCACATTGGGCGGGACTGTTCCTCGAACGCCCAGGAACCGTACCTTGAGTTCGTTTGATTGCGGATGCTTCATGTTGGTCTCCTATAGCTTGGGGTGGGGATGGCGGGCCTCCGCCGTCCCTCCGCCCGGGGCCGGGCGGCTCCAGTGGACCGCCTGGGGACGGCGGGCCTCCGCCGTTGCTCCGCCCGAGGCCGGGCGGCTCCAGTGGGCCGCCTGGGGGCGGCGGGCCTCCGCCGTTGCGCCGGTCCGCGGCACTCCTCATTTTTCGTGCTGGACGGTGATGCCGTCCCAATCCGGCGGCGGCGGGTTTTTCTCGAATGTCCGCGCCTGGTCCAGCCAATAGGCGACGACTGGCGCGGGGTGCTCGGTGTTCAGGCGCTCAAATCGGTCCCGCGCGACCGTGAACTCGCGTTTGTAGAACGCCGCCAGGGCATCCTCGTAGCATCGCAGGTATTCGTGTTCATCGGGATCGGGCGGGCCTTCATGGAGCGGCTCAAGGATGGTCACGGGTTGCGTGCGCCCCTTCACGGTGACGCGGTCCACGGTGCGCCAGGCAAACGTGCCGCCCGTCGCTTTGCGAGTTGCATCCGAGCACAGGATCGAGGTCCCGTAGACTTTGTTGAGTCCCTCGAGGCGCGAGGCGAGATTGACGTTGTCGCCGATGACCGTGTAGTCGAAACGGGATCGGCTGCCCATGTTTCCGACGTTCATCAGCCCGGAATTGATGCCGAAGCCGGTGTGGATTGGGGGTCGGCCCTGTTCCTCCCACTGCCCGCGCATGTCGGCGAGCCACTCGTTCATGCGGAGGGCGGCCCGGACCGCGTGCACCGGGTGGTCCGGATCGATCAGGGGGGCGCCCCATATCGCGACCACGGCGTCGCCGATGAATTTGTCCACTGTCCCGCCGGCATCCATGATTCGGTCGGTCATGCCGGTCAGGTATTCGTTGAGAAACTCGCTGAGCCGCGGTGCGGACATCGTTTCGGATATGCCGGTGAAGTTGCGAATATCGCAAAACAACACGGAAAGCTCGCGCTCTTCTCCCCGGAGGCTCAGTTGCTCCGGATGGCGCATCATTGTAGCAACCACATTTTCGGAGACGTAATGGCTGAAGGCTTGACGGATGAACTGTCGTTCACGCCCTTCGGTGAAGTAGTTGAACAGGCTGACGACGAGAAACACCAGCACAATCGACGAGACGGGATAGGTCAACCCCATCGGTTGATTGGCGGAGCGAAACAGCAGATACGAACCGAGCACCGCGATGCACAGCAGGCCGATCCCCAACAGTGCGCATTTCGGCGCTGATGCTCGGGAGATCAGCAGCGACAGAGCCAGCCCCCCCACACCGACAAAGGTCAGAGCCATGGCGTATTCCGCGCCGGGATCGTGCCGCAACATGTCTCCAACCAGAAGGTTGTCTATGATGTTGGCGTGAATTTCCACGCCAGGGGTCACACCGTATGGCGTCACGCGCAGATCGTGCAGCGCCGCCGCGGAACTGCCCAGCAGCACGACGGCGTCGCGGAATCGGTCCGGCTCGACATCCCCAGCCAGAACCGCGGACGCCGAAACGCGGGGAAACGTTCCGGCGCCCCCCCGCCAGTTCACCGCCATCTGCGCCCCGGAGTCGGTGGGAATGAAGCGTTCGCCGACGGAAATGCCCAGCACTCCGCTCGAGGACGAGCGCACGGTGTAGCCCTGTGCTCCGATCCGTTCGCGCACCATCTCCATGGCCAGGGACGGATAGTGCATCTCGACACTGGGGTAGCCCAGCAGGAGGGGAACGCGTCGGATGGTTCCGTCTTCATCGGGAATCGTATTGATGAAGCCTTCGCTCAGCGGTGCCGCGCCGATGGCGTCCACGTTGAGGAGCGGGCGGAAGACGGTGCGGATGTCGTCGTAGCATTGGCGGTTTTCACCCCAGGGATCGGGGGGGATGTATTGCATGCTGCACATCGGCAGGGGGTTCTGCATGCCGGGGGGCAGCCCGTCGTCCGCCAGAATGAACATGTACCCGAGCACCACGCATTCCGCCTCGGCGACTGCATCGCCCAGCACGGCGTCGTTGTCCAGCGGACGCGTGCCGAGGTCGATTTCCGCGCCTGTCGCCTCTTCGAACAGCGGCAGAAAATTGGCGGGGGAGGTGCGGTCCTTTTCCGGGAAGATGACGTCGAGGCCGAGCACAGCCGGTTCCGCGTTGGCGATCCGGCGAATCAGGCGGGCCACGACCGTGCGCGGCCACGGCCACTGGCCGAGCTTCTTGAGGCTGGCTTCATCAATGTCGACAATCACGATGCGGGTGCTCGGGGCCTCAGTGCCGCGGAGTTGGAAAAACGAGTCGGTGATCCGTTCGTCGAAACTGCGCAGCATCCGGTGAAACGCGGGCCACTCCACGACATATACCATCATCAAGGTCGCCACAGTCAGGCATCCCGCCACGAAAGGAGTGGCGAAGCGGGAGGAGAAGCGGAATTGCCGGGGGAACCGCATGAGCTGTCACTCGGAGGATGAGGCGCCGACGGGAGTGCCACCGCCGATGTCGGTGTCCTCGCGTGCCGACAGCTGGATGGTAAAAGTCGTTCCCCGGTCGGGTTCGGACTCCACGCCAATCCTGCCCTTGTGATTCTGCACTATGCCTCGCGTGATGGACAGGCCGAGCCCGGTTCCCTTGCCGCTGCCTTTGGTGGTGAAAAACGATTCGAACATCCGGTCTCTGATCTCCGCCGGGATGCCGCAGCCGGTGTCCTTCACCTCGCATATCCACTGCGGGCTTGCCGGGTTGGAATCGCGGTGCAAGGCCAATCGCAACACGCGGTCCCCTTCGGTTTCCGCCATGGCGTCGCACGCGTTGCTGATCAGATTGACGAAGACTTGCTCCAGCTGGTTGGGGGATCCGCGTACGAGGGCCGGGGTTTCTCCAACGTCGGTTTCGATAGTGACACCGGCCTTCTGGCTTCGATACTGGGTCATGAACAGGGCTTCCTCCAGTACGTTGCGCAGGTCGAGTGAAACAAAGGTGCCGGAGGATTTCCGGCTGAAATCCAGCAAGTGAGTCGACAGCTTGCCGATGGTTTCGCAGGCTCGACTGATGTCGTTGTTCAGTTGCCGGGCCAGCTGCTGAGTTTCCGGATCCTCGGGATTCTTTGAGAGATCATCGAGAACGCCTTGCTGGAGCTGGGCCGACAGGCTGATCACCTGCAGCGGATTGTTGATGTCGTGAGCGATGCCGGAGGCCAGCTCCCCGATGGCCGCGAGGCGTCCCGCGTGGACCAGGTCGTTCTGGAGCCGCTTGATGGCGCGCAGGTCCCGTGAAATCGAAAAGGTGTGAAGGAACTGTCCGTCGTCGTCATAGACGCTGAACGACCTCATCTCGACCGGGATTCGTTGGCCCGTCCGGCTGACGAACACGCTTTCGACTCGCTTGTCGCCTGTTTCCTTGAGGTCTTGGAATCCTTTGCTTACATTGGCCAGCACATCCTCCGGATACAGGTCCTGAACCCGCATGGTCAGCAGGTCGTCCGCGGAGTATTGCAGGATTTCCTCCATGCGCCGATTGGCGTACACGATCATGCCGTCGCCGTCCACCGAATGCACCATATCCGGGAAATGGTCGAGCACGGTTCGGTAGATATCCGCATCTGCGATCTCCAGGTCTTCGATACGCATGCGAGCCATGGGGGGCTCCTCCGTTCCATCGGTTTCATGTGACAAATTGCCCGCATCCATGCTCTCCCCCATTGCCTTAACCCACTATACACAATTCGACGGCATGAACAAGGGAAGGAGCGGGAAGCCAGGGCACTCCTTTTCTAACGTGTAAAAATTTTTTCTGCAACAGATTGTGTGGGAATGTAAAATTCGCGCGGGACGCGTTGAGAGGGCGAGACTCCGTCGAGCCCCGCCTTCGAACGAATGGCGGGGCAGATCGCCTGCACCGGGGAAGTAGAGGTCGGCGCCCCGACGACCTGGCGCGGGTCGACGGGGCGCGGAGGCCGCGCCCCCTACTTGGTAGGGGCCGGCGCCTCGACGGCCCGTGATGGGACGAGGCGCGGGGAACGCGTCCGTCATCGAGGACACCCGGGGTTCCCGTGTCGGCCACCCCGGCTCGACGGAGTCTCGCCCTCGGGGGGCGGGATCACACCGCTCCCCTCCCTCGGAAAGGAATTGTCCTGATCGCTCCGTCACAGCCAGTTGAAAGGCAGTCGAAGTGGTGATATACTTGGTGCGGAGTGATAGTTGTCATTGCCCTGGAACGAGAACGTTTGCCGATGGAAAGATTCGAAGAGATATTTCAGCGGATACTGCAGGGCAGCCTTCGGTTGGGGCCGGAGGACATGCTCCGGGAATGGCTGGGGTTCTGCATGGAACTCTCCGGTGCGACGGGAGGGTCCATCCTCACCGAGGAGGGATCACGCCTGGAATTCGCGTTTTCCAATGTCGAATCGCTGATCGGGGGCACCGTGCCGTGGGACAGCATCGCGGGGAATACGGTGCGCCACTGCAAGGCAATCTACACATTTGCGCCTGCCGACAAGCGTCATTTCGAGGGTGTCGACCGCCAAATTTCGGGGCAGACGCGCTATCTTCTGAGCATCCCGATTGTTTCGGTGCACATGCCCAACGAACCCGGCGCGGGGGCTCGCAGCCACGGTGCGCTTCAGCTGCTGTTCGACCAGAATATTCTACCCGATCAGGATGTCTCGGCCAAGGCGGTCGAGTTCACGCTGGACTCCGTCCGCGAGCAGGCCTGCTATGAGCAACGCCTGAAGGAAATCTTCTGGTTGCTGCCCAACATTTCGTTCGGCATGGAGATTCTGCGTCTGCGTCAAACCTCGTACCAGGTCATTCACGAGCTGAAGAACAAATTTGTCGGCGCGCAGTCGTGGCTCGGCTGCCTGCGGGACGACATTGAAGAGTCGTGCCCCGAGATTCTGCGGAGCGATGCCGTTGCCGAAGACTTCGAACTGGCCGAATCCGCGTCACGGGAGGGAGCGGAACTCGCCAAGAGCTACCTCCAATTCACCAAGCTTTACAATCCCCATTTCCGGGAAACGGACCTAAACCGGCTTGTCAATGCGTGCGCCGCCAACTTGCGGGCCCTGGTTTCCGACCTGAAAGCGTCCATCACCATCGAAACCGAACTGGATTCGGCGGTCGGCTCCCGGCGGCTGGATCCGGAGCAGGTCAAAATGGCCCTTTTCAACCTGGGCAAGAATGCCGTGGAAGTGCTGGCCGAACAGAAGAGCAGCGATGCCCGCATTGTGCTGGCTTCGCTCGCCGACAGTGACGCCATTCGGATCACTGTCAACGACAACGGTCCCGGCATGCCGGAGAAGGTGGCCGAAAACCTATTCAAACCGTTCACCACCCAGAAGGAGGGAGGGACGGGACTGGGGTTGACCATTACCAAAAAGATCGTGGACACACACGGTGGATTGATTCGTTGCGAGACCGGGGTTCAGGGTACCCGGTTCGTTCTAGAATTCGGTCTGCGGACCGAGAGTTCCTGCGCCGACACGACCGTCGGCCCTCAACCGGAGGAATAGTTCCATGCCCAGCCATGAGTACATGAAGACACACGGCCAGGATCCCAACAGTGAATACCACAAGCTGCTCAAGTCCATCGAACGGGACAATGATCCGGGGAGGAATACCGTTCTGATTGTCGACGACGAACGGACGATCCGCCGCAAAGTGGCCCGCGACATTCAGGCGCACGATCCGGAGGTGGTGGTGTTCGAGGCCGGCAATGGTCGGGAGGCATTGGAGAAGCTGAGCGATATCCGCGACAAGCATGAGCGCAACCCGCTGTTCATCGTGCTCGACCTCAACATGCCAGTAATGGACGGTTGGCAGTTCATCGATACGCTCCGTAAAGAGTACGAAGCCGAAGACAAACACCAGGGAATCCCGATCATCGTTCTGTCCTCCACCAGCGGTGAAACGGGGATGCCCCTGTTTAAAAAATCGGTGCATGGAGGCAAGGCGCAGTACAGCCCGATGATTACTGTGGCCAAGGAAGCCTGCATCAATTCACGCAAGTACGACGCCACCGGAGAAAAGGGGCTGGTGGCCTGGATCAAATACTTTCTTAAAGCAGGCGGGCAGTAGGCATGGATAGGGAATTGAGGGAATGTCCGCGAGGATGCGTATGCGGGCAGGGATGCCCGCACTACTCCATCTTTGAAGGGCTGCGACCACCTCGTCAGTAGCGGTAGCGCCATTTGAGCTTGATTCCTTGGTTGAGCGCGCCGGCCTGGGATTCGATGGACGGGTGCCTGGTCAGCTCCACTTCGACGCTCATTTGGGTGCTGTCCCCGGCCATGCCCCGCTCGACCTGGAAGTAAATATCCTCCCCGAGGTACTTGCCGACGCCGACCACAGTCTCCGGCTGATCGCCTTCGGAGGTTTTCAGCTCGAGGGTGTCCAGTCCCAGTCCGCTGCGTAAGCGCTGCAGCAGCCCCATTTTTCCGGTGGTCAGGGTGCGGACGGCCAAGGCCAGCTTGACCGCCATTTGGGGGGTGATTTCGTCCAGCGCGCGACCGAACAGCAGTCGGGAGAGAATTTCGTCGCGGGGGAGTGACGGCACCGAACTCAGGGTTAGTTCGATATTGGTCGCCGGTCCCGTCACGTGAAGGTTCACCCGCAGGTCGGGCGTTTCATCGACGGCGTGGATATCCAACAGTGGGCTTGGGGGGGCCTGGCCGGCAAAGGTTACCTTGCCTTTTTCGAGGTCAAAGCGTTTGGTCAGAATGGTTGCGTGTCCGCGGACAAGATTCATTTCGCCGCGGATTTTGGGCTCTTTGTCGGTCCCGGTACCGTGCAGTTCGCCGCTCCATTCGGAGTCGAGTCCGCGTCCGCGCAGGAAGCATCGAGCGGGAATGGAGAGATTGATGTCCAGGGGCAGGGCTTGCGATGTGCGGTTTTTCGGCTGAAAATGCCCGTGGCTCTGCAGAATCTCCACCAGTCGAGGAACGTCCTGGCGGGCGTGGTGGGTGGCCAGAAACACGGAGGCGCTCATCCCCTTGGCATTGACGATACGGCTTGCCTGGCGAAGTTCCTCGGCAATCTTTTTGTTGTCGATGCCGCTGAACGTCACTCTCGGACGCACGGTCGCGGGCGAGGCGGCGTTGCCGACGCCCGCCAGTGCCACCAGAACTCCCGCTGCGAGCGCCGAGGCCGCCGAGCGGGAGGGGCGGGGCGGAGATACCCGCAGTACGACCGTCCGGACTGCATGGCCGATGATTGTTGATACAGAGAACCTCATGCCCATAGTATGGCATCTCGGCGGCGGGACGCGAGTTGCTTGCTGTTGTAAGGGGATTAGATTAATGGGATTTATCGCGGAGAGAAACGTTGATCCAGTCCCGACCGGAAAAACCGCCTTCTGAAACGCGACAGTCCATTCGCACCTGCATCATTGCCCAGGCAATGGGCTCTCCCCTACCCCAGGTTCTGATCAACGGCGGCATACTGTCGCTGTTCATCATCGCCCTTGGCGGCTCGAAACTGGCTGTCGGCTCGGTGTTCACGGTCAACTACCTGGGGCAGCTGGTGCGGGTGCTGGCGGCGCCGCATGTCGACGTGGCGCATCCCAAGAAGTTTGTGCTGCGCTGGTTTACGCTCTCGACCCTGCTTTTTGCCGGAATCTTCCTGGCGGTTCCGGTTTCCTCCATGGCGGGGCGAGCCGCCGCAGTGTGGTATGTGGTTGGGCTGTTCGCTTTTCAGCGCCTGGCCTCCAACATCGGCGCGCAAGCCTGGCTTCCGCTGCTCTCGGAAATCATCCCTGATCGTCTGCGCTGACGATTTTTCGGCCGTATGCGCGCGACGTTCCAAACCGTATCCCTGATATTGATGGGAATCATCGGCTGGCACTTGGGCGCGGATCCCTCCCCCGTGCGGTTTCAGCTCGTGTTCGCCGTATTGTTTGCCATGTCGGCAGTGCGTCCGCTGCTGCTGCGGCGGCTGCCCAATCCGCCGCCGAACCGCGAGGGACCGCGAATCGGCCTGCTCCAAAACCTATTCACACCGCTCAAGGACCGGGGATGGCGGCAGTTCATTCTGTTCTGGTGTGCGCTGGCCTTTTCATTCAGCCTGGGACACCCCTTTGTCGTGCCGTTTCTGAAGGAGGACCTGGGGTTCCCCAGCTCGGTTACGGCCTATGCATCCGGCACGCTGCTGTTGGGCATGATTCTGGGGCTCACCCCGTGGGGCCGATTGGCGGACCGGCTGGGAAACAGGGTCGTTTTACTGGCCAACATCCTGATTCTCAGCGGCGCTTCCTGCTCATGTCGGCGACCCCGCACTATGCCCGCTCGGCGGCGTCGGGCGTCATCGTGGCAATGAGCGCGTTCAGCCTGATCGGCGTGGCCGTCGGCGGCCTGGGCATCGGCCATACTGTGCGTCAGATGTACGCCGCCCCGCGCAGCAGCCGCAGCTCCTACATGGCCGTGTTCTTTATGGCGAACGGTTTGGTCGGGGCGATCTCCTCCGTGCGCCGCATTCAGGACTCGTCTTCCCCCGGTTTGTCGAGCAGGTGCGCCGAAGCGGGGCGCCTTGTCTCTTGCGCATCCCAGAAGAAGAACGGCCAGCATCGCCCCTACGCACCGTTTTGCGGCGGCCGACCACATCGAGGAACCATGTATACTGTCGCGCTTCATTCTTCGTACTTTTTCTTGTTCATTTCTTCTTCCAACAGGGCCAATATCTTGCCGTATCCGCTCATCATGTTCTTCTGCTCTTCCTGGTTTAGGCACTCGGCAATCCGACTGATCGTCAGGCACCGCTTCGGCATCCGCACCCTCCACGCAGTACTACAGGCATTTTTGCCTGCAGAAACGCAAGATCGCCCGCCCCCAAGGCTCCCAAAATTCTCGCATGACACACTAACACATGAATGTTGTCCTATGAGATGCATAAGTGCGAGTTCTTCAGCGGAAGCCACTCGTCACCCCCCGAAAAGAGCGATCACACGGTTCGCCGCGCCCACCTCGGACCGATCACTTCTTCCCCCATTTGGAATAAGACCGCCCTGGGTACGGGGTGGAAAGCTGTTGAAAAATCCGTGGCGGAAACTACACTACTTTACCCAATAAATTCAGAAACAAGCAAGTCCGCCGCGGACAACCCTCAAAACCTTCAGGAAACCCAATGCCAGACAGCTACCTTCAATCCTGCTTCGCCGAGCGCATCGGCGGCAATCAGTTCGGCAAAGACACGAAAATCTACAAGTTTGAGAAGATCAAGCGGGCCAAAGCCGACGCGCGCCTCCGGAACCCTGATATCGAACTGATCGACATGGGAGTCGGCGAACCCGACGACAGCGCGTTCCAACCCGTTGTCGAGCGCCTGGCCGTCGAAGCCGGGAAAAGGGAAAACCGCACCTACACCGACAACGGCATCCCGGAGTTCAAGGAGGCCGCCGCCGCCTACATGGAGGACCTCTACGGAGTGCGCGTGGACCCCGAGACCCAAATCAACCACTCGATCGGCAGCAAGTCCGCCCTATCCCACCTGCCCGCATGCTTCATCAATCCCGGCGACGTCACTGCCATGACCGTGCCGGGCTATCCAGTACTGGGAACCTGGACGCGCTACCTGGGCGGCGAAACCGTCCAACTGCCGCTCTGGAAACGCAACGGCTTCATGCCCGAACTCGAATCCCTCACCGAGGACCAGCGCGAACGACTCAAACTCATCTACCTGAATTACCCGAACAACCCCACCGGCGCCTCCGCCACAACGGAATTCTTCGACCAGGCAATCCGGTTCGCCCGCGAAAACAACGCCCTGATCGTGTCCGACGCCGCATACGCCGCGCTCAACTTCGCCGGCAACCCCTTGAGCATCCTCTCCCGGCCGGGCGGCATGGACTGCGCCGTCGAACTGCACAGCATGTCCAAAGGGTTCAACATGACCGGTTGGCGCCTCGGCTGGGTCTGCGGACAGAAAGATGCGGTCAAAGCCTACGCCACGGTCAAGGACAACGCCGACAGCGGCCAATTCGCCGCCATCCAAAAAGCCTCCATATGGGCGCTTGAACACCACGCCGAACTGACTCCCTCCATCCGTGAAAAATACCAGCGCCGTCTGCAAAATCTGGTGGACCTGCTCGGCGATGCCGGCTTCGACGCCATGCTCCCGCAGGGATCCTTCTATCTCTACGTGGAAATTCCCAAGGGAACCGAGGACGGTGAAACCTTCGAGACCGCCGAACAGTTCTCCGAATGGATGATCCGGGAAAAGCAGATCAGCACCGTCCCCTGGGACGACGCAGGCCGCTTTGTCCGCTTCAGCGCCACGTTCGTCGCACCCACTCCGGAAGATGAGCAAACCGTGCTGCGCGAAGTCAAGCGCCGGCTCGAAACCGCCCGCTTTGTCTTTTGATCAGCCCGGCTCCCAGGAATAGCTATGTCAAACTCTGCTCCCTCCGAAACAGAACCGTCCATGCGGGCGCTGATTGATTTCGAATGCCTCGCCCCCGATTGCCTGGCCACTGTGCAATGCAACCTGATGCAGCTGGAAGAGCGCAAAGGCAGAATATCCTGCCCGCAGTGCCGCCGCGAGTACCGATTCGACTCCAAGTTCCGGGACAAGCTCCGACGCTTCCGAAAACTGATCCTGGCCATCCGCGAGGCCGAGGACCTGCTCGGCGACGTCAGCGTCGGCGTAACCACCGCCGTCGGCGAGGAGCGCATCCCCTACCGTCTGCTGCTGACCCGGCTGAACACGCTCATCTCCCTGGAGTTCGGCGGGCGCAAGGTGGACTTCCGCTTCCGCGTCGAAACCCCGAACGGCGAGTTCAAATAAGGGACAGCACACCAGAGCGCGTCTGGACCGGACTGAATCGAATCTGGTTTTCCGTTGTTTACCACAGAGAGCACAGAGGGTCAGAGTTTGAAAATGTTCTTCTGCAACAGATTGTGTGGGAATGTAAAACTCGCGCGGGATGCGTTGGAGAGGGCGAGACTCCGTCGAGCCCCGCCGTTTGCCGAATGGCGGGGCGGGTTGCCTGCGCCGGCAAGCGCATCGTCATCGGGAGACCAACACGGAGCGCGGAGGCCGCGCCCTCTACTGGGTAGGGGCCGGCGCCTCGACGGCCCGTGGGAAGCGAGGTGCGGCGCCCACATCGCCTTCGGGGGACACCCGGGGTTCCAGTGTCGGCAACCCCGGCTCGACGGAGTCTCGCCCTCCAGTGGTTCGATTCGTTTCAGGGATTGCTTGGTCTCTGCAAGATGCCAGTCTTCCAGCAATTCGTCTTTGTGCATTTGGCGCCATTCCTCGAGCATGCGCAATGCCCTGCGCGACATATGGCCGCTAACTTCGCCCGATTCTATGTTTATCGTCACTTCATTATCTTGATATTTTGCGTGGAAATGCGGCGGTCGTGCCGGGAGGCAACGCGTTCTTACCTGGGGAGGCCCTGGCCGGGCAACCGGGCAGGGAGTCAGCAGAGGCCATAGTACCGAGCAGCGAGCCGGGGGCTGGGAACAGCCCGTTTAA
>CAZSBQ010000075.1:0-14100 GCA_964604795.1 uncultured Victivallales bacterium
CCGAAAACCGCAGAGGAATTCGGTCGTTCAATTTGCACAGAATTACGAGTTCTGGGGGACGGATCGCATGCACGAAGAAAGCGATTTCAATCAATGCATTGCAGCCCAGCTCCCCTTTGACCACCTATGCGAGCCCAGCTCCAACTGCATCCCGGAGAGATTCAGCTGCCTATTTCCCCGCAGGACGGCGGTTTCGTCATTAGAATTTGGTTGGATTGCTTACGTGCTGCGGCCATCCTGGGTGCAGATAACTTCACAACAGGCAGGGATGCCCGTTGATACTAAAGCCATTGCGAACTCAACTGACTGGATCCAACCAAATTCTGTGGACATAGCCCATGCCACCACCCCATCCCCAGTGACTTCCGCCGTTTTGCTGTAGACCGATTTTCCGCGCGAAGCCCTGGATTTGGCCGCATATGGCTTGGGCGCCGCTACTGGCGTCCCCTCGCGATGCATTCATCCGGCGAGGCGCTCCCTCCAATTCCTCGGTTCGGATTTAGCGGCCAGTCTCACCGGGGTGAAGATGGCAGGCGAGGATGCGTCCGTCGGGCATTTCGAGGAGCTCGGGTATGTCTTTGTCGCAGGGATCGATACAGACTTCGCACCGTGGGTGAAAGGCGCAGCCGGACGGAAGATTGCCGGGATCGGCGACTTCTCCGGAGAGGTTCATGTTCATGGGCTGATCGGGGTCGGGATTGGGCACGGCGGACAGCAGGGCCTTGGTGTAGGGATGCATGGGGTTGTCGAAGAGCTGTTCGGTCGTGGTCAGTTCGACGATCTTGCCGGCGTACATGACCGCGATGCGGTCGCAGATGTGCTTGACCACGCTCAGGTCATGTGCGATGAAGATATAGGTTAGTCCGAATTCCTTCTGGAGGTCCTGCAGGAGGTTGATTACCTGGGCCTGGACCGAGACGTCGAGGGCCGACACCGCTTCGTCGCAGACGACCAGCGACGGGTTCATGATCAGAGCGCGTGCAATTCCGATGCGCTGGCGCTGCCCGCCGCTGAAGGCATGCGGGTAGCGCGTGCGATGCTCGGGCTTCAATCCGACCTTGGTGAGCGTTTCCATCACCATTCTGGTGCGCTCCTCCTTGGATCCGATGTTGTGGATGAACAGCGGTTCGGCGACGATGTCTCCGACCGTCATGCGCGGATTGAGGCTGGAAAACGGATCCTGGAAGATCATCTGTATTTTGGTCCGCAAGGGTTTCAGTTCCTTCTCCGAGAGCTGCGCCAAATCCACGGTTTCGTCATCGAATCGGAAGATGACTTCGCCTCGGGTTGGGTTCAGCGCGCGCAGTATGGAGCGCCCGGTGGTGGTCTTGCCGCAGCCGGATTCGCCAACCAGGCCGAGGGTTTCGCCGGGCATCAGGTCAAACGTGATGTTGTCGGAAGCCCTAACCAGGCCGATTTGTTTCTTGAAGAACCCTTTGCCCTTGATCGGGAAGTACTTGCACAGGCCGTTGACCCGCAGGATGGGTTCCGCGGCGGAGATTGGGAGACACGGAGAGGATTCTTGAATGGGAGCGTTCATGGGACGAGCCTCTTCAGTAGTTGTTGGTTGCGCAATTTTTGGTTCATATTGCAGTTAACGCTGAACACGGCAATTTCTTTTCCATCAATGGAATGCATTTTTTCGTGCTGTCCGCATGCTCGTCATTCCCGTCCGACTGCGGCTATGTCTTCATCGCTGATTTCGTCCCATTTCAGGCATGCGGCGGCGTGATCTTTTCCCACCTCTTCCAGCGGTGGGCGGTCGCCTATGTCGCAGCGGCCTTTTTCCGCGAACGGGCAGCGCGGGTGGAACGGACAGCCGGACGGCAGTTCGGTGACCGATGGGATGCTGCCCTTGATCGACGGCAGGCGCGCCTTGTCCATGGCCAGGCTGGGCAGGGATTTCAGAAGCATCAGCGTGTACGGGTGCTTCGGATTTTTCATGATGGTGCGCACGTCACCGCGCTCGACGATGCGTCCGAGGTACATGACCGCCACGTCGTCGGCGAGCTGTGCGACGACTCCCAGATCGTGGGTGATCAGCAGCGTGGAGGTATTCAGCTCGGACTGCAGGTTTTTGATCAGGCCCATGATCTGCGCTTGGATGGTCACGTCCAGTGCCGTGGTGGGTTCGTCGGCGATGAGGATTTCGGGGTTGCAGACCAGCGCCATGGCGATGACCACGCGCTGACGCATGCCGCCGGACATCTCGAAGGGGTACTGGTCGATGCGCTGTTCTCCGCCGGGGATGCCCACTTTACCGAGCATTTCGATGGCGCTTTTGCGGGCCTCCTGCTTAGTGACGTTCTGGTGCAGCAGAATGGCTTCGCATATTTGATTGCCGACCGTATGCACCGGACTCAGCGCGGTCATCGGCTCCTGGAAAATCATGCTGATTTGACCGCCTCGGAGATGAAACAGCGCGTCCGACTTTTCCGGAAGGGCGGTGATGTCGATGGGATGCGGGGAGCGAGGAGCGGAGAGCGAGGGGGTGGATGCGTCCGAGGCGGGCGCCGCCTGCTGCGCCGTTTCCCTGTCGTTCACTCCAGTTCCTCGTCCTTGCTCCGCGCCCGAAGGGTGGAAGAGGATTCTTCCGCCCGTGATCTTGCCGGGAGACTGAATAAGGCGCAGGATGGAATAGCTGGTCACCGATTTGCCGCAGCCGGACTCGCCGACAAGCGCCATGATCCGGCCGCGTTTCATCTGAAAGCTCACTCCGTCGACCGCACGCACTTCGCCCTCTTCCGTGTAGAAGTAAACGTGGAGGTCGTCCATTTCCAGCACGTTGGGATTCCGTTCGGGTGTTTGCAGCGTTTCAACGTGGCGTTCAGCTGTGTCTGTTTCTTGCATGTTGGCGTCTCGCTTGTTGGCTGATTGTTTTTCGTGATGTCGCAGGTGTCGCGGATGTTGCGGAAATAGCCCTTGCAGGCCAGAAGAACCCGCCCCGGACAGATGGAAAGAAAAATTGCAGGCAGAGAAGAACGAAAGATATTAAAACTCCAATCCTCATCATTCTGAGCCACCTTCGTCTGTCAGATTTTAGTTCGGATTACATTGGCGAGATTATGCCCCATCTCGATATGGCCGTAGTCGCCGGGGTGAATAAGGTCTTTGGTGATGCCGGCATATTCGCGGAGGATGTCGCCGCCCTCGACGAGGTGCAGGTGCGGATGCTGCAATTCCGCAACCGTGTCGCGGAGGATCCGGCAGAAGGCTTCCTGGTTGCGTTGGGTGTCGTCGGTTTCAAGCACGTTTTGCGGGCTTTGCCCGTTGGGGAAGATGGTGATCAGGAAAACAGGCTTGTCGGGGTGCTTGGCGATAATCTGATCGATCAGATAGCGACTGCGCTTCCGGAACTCGTCCGGCGTGAATCCGGCGCGCATATTAACGCCGAGTTCAAGGCTGATCGCGTCCCAATCATTGCGTTCGACCAAGGAATCGGCCATTTCTCTTTCGCAGAGGCATGAACCGGACAGTCCCTGATTGATGGCATCAGCTTTCAGGAGCCGTGCGGTCTGTTGCACGTAGCAGAGATGATGGAGAGTGGGCGAGGCGCCGTTGGTAATTGATGAGCCGTAGAACAGGATTCGTTTGTTTGGCAGTTCCTCGGGGATCGGCGGGCGCACCGGACAGCCGTAGGTGTCGAGTTCATGAAAAACCGCTGGGTAGCGGCCGAACATGATGCGCCAGACCTGGTGGCTGAAGTAGTCTGTATCCCGCACCTCCGGTTTGAGTCCGAGAAAGGCATTCTTCACGTTGCCGCCGATGTCGGTCAAGTTGATGTGATTGACTCTGCCAGGTTCCAACCGCAGATGCGAGTGGAAGAAGGCGCCCTTGAAGATGAACACGTCCTGATTGTGCAGCTCCCAGGGTGCCAGGGTCGAGGGCATGGACGACACCGCCACGCGGATGCTTTCGGCCTCGGTAACGAAGCGCAGTTCGCACCCGGCGGACTCCTGGGACACCATACGCCCGAGCGGGCTGAGGCAGTCGCGCACCGCCTTGGGGATGCGGCACAGAAGCGCACCGCCGCCCGCGGCGTCTTCGAGTTCAAGTGTATTATGCAGTTCGATGTTTTTGTGGATCATGGATCAGAAATTTGCCCGCGAATATTTTGGTTTAGTGTTGTGATTGCGTCCGGTCCTTGTGCTGGAACAGTTTGCCGGGACCGAGGTCGACCGGGTCATCTGGTTCAAACCGGAATCGTTTCAAGCGCAGTGGTGTTTCGTGCTGGCCACGAAAGACGATATAGACAGCGTGCGTGTCTGTTGCGGACTTGCGCAGGGGGGCACGCCATCCCGTTGTGGCCGAACACGAGCAAAGCAGTGGCCCGTCCGATTGGTCCAGGCGAACTTCGATAGTACCTTCTGCGGCCGACTCAATCATCTCTGCCTGAAAGTGTGAGAGCGGGGCGTTGAAATCAAAGTATTTGAAAGCCGCCCAGTCGCCGTCCTGTATACCAGTCAAAACATGCTCGCCGCAATCAGTTATATCGGCGCGGATCTGGCCGGCTAACTGACAGGCTCGGCAGGCCTCCATGTGGTTTAGGGGATTCAACGGGCCATCGGCACCCTGCGTCGTCATTTCCACTTCCGGGATATTGCCTTGTTCATCAAAATAGACAGGCTCCATACAGACACGGCGATTGACCCGTGATCCCCGCGAGGCGCGGTGGTAAAACACATACCATTGATCTTTGAACTTGGCGATGCTGCCGTGGTTGTTCCAGGTTTCAGGATCGCAGCCGATATTGTCGATGATGATGCCGCGTTTTTTGTAGGGGCCCAGGGGGTGGGAGCTGGTGGCATAGGCCAGACATGTGGGTTTGCCGCGGCTGATATCAGCATAGACCATATAATAAATGCCGTTGCGTTTGCGGATGGACGCGCCTTCGTGAAAACCGTGCTCTGTTTCATTAAGCAAGGATGGCTGCAGGGTGGACTCATCGAGATTGCTCATGTCGGGCAGCATGCGTGCGCCGCGCAACCGGATCTGTCCCCAGAAATAATAAAGAGATCCGTCGTGATCAAGCAATACCGCAGGGTCTATGCCATCGCCGTCAGCCGGCGGCAGCGGATACGCCTTGCGGAATGGCCCGCCAGGGTGCTTGCTGACAGCGACCCCCTCGGTTTTGTCCGCACCGCAATAGAATAGAAAATACTTTCCGCCAACACAGATGCAGTCCGGCGCATAGAGCGGCTTGTCCGTATGGCTGTCTTTTGAATGGAAACTGACGCCGTGATCGGTCCAGTTGCGCAAGTCGGCAGAAGAAAACACATGGTATTCATGGCTGCAGTAATCGGTGCCGCCGCCGATATCCTTCGAGCCGTAAAGATAGACACGACCGTCGGCCCAGACGCGGGCTTCCACATCGGGAATATATTGATTAAGAGGTAATATGGGGTTCATAATAAATCAATCGTCGCGCGAATATCGCGCGTCGAAGCGCCGATCTCAAGCGGCCGTTTTTGGACCACGGACCGCCGGTAAAAATCGACCCTTACGGGTAATCGGCAGCTTGGCGCGGCCAACTGAAGGGCAGCCGACCGCCGGGAGCGCAGAAATAGGTTGCCTTGACGCGTGAAATACGACCGCTTCTCACCCCGGTAATGGAGTGGCCCATGATCAGCGGCGGGATGCCGTATTCCTCGGCCCCGGCCGTGCCGAAGACCTCCGCGTTCTCGCTGCCGAAGACTGCGCCGCTTTTGCCGATACCCACCAGCTGTTTGACTTTGTCCTCCAGAGGCATGGGGTCGATCAGCGTCCGCAAGCAAGAGCCTTTTGCATTTATGTTGTCATCGTTATTCGGCATGTGTAACCGTCAACTGTTTCTCAAATTGCTCGGCTATTTTCGAAAGACGTTGAACGATCTCGGGATGTTCCGCGCTCACGTCCATTTGTTCGCCGATATCTGTTTCCAGATCATAAAGCGCTTTGTTTTCCCAATGCATTCCCAGCAGCTTCCATTTGCCTTCTCGCACGCCCTGGACTTTGTCGGCGAAGGTGTAGTAGAAGTATTCGCATGGTGACACGGCATCTTCTTCGCCGCGGAGCAGCGGCAGGATGTCGTGCCCGTCGATTTTACGGTGCGTTGCCGCCGTGCCGCCCGCCAGCTTTATGAACGTGGGATAGAAATCCATGGCGGTGGCGATTTCTTTGCAGACTGTGCCCGGGGGGATAACCCCCTTCCATTGCATAACGCAGGGAATTCTGACGCCGCCTTCCCAGAGGGTGCCTTTGCCGCCGCGCAGAGGCCCGGTCCGGCCCACCATGGGGCCGTTGTCGGACAGGAAAACAATCAATGTGTTTTCATCGAGGTCATGCTTCTTCAATGTCTTGACTACTTCGCCCACGCTCCAGTCGATCTCTTCGATGGCGGCGTCATAGATGAAATCCCGGCTGGTTTTGTCGCTTTCATCTATCGAAGCCATTTGTTCCTCGGTGAATCGTTCAGCGAACGGCGGGGAAACATGGCATGGCCGGTGCGGCATGGAATGGGCAAAGTAGAGGAAGAAGGGACTGTCCTTGCTTTTTTCGATAAAGTTTACGGCCTCTTCGGTATAGCGGGCGGTCAGGTAATCCTGGTCGGGGTTCAGTTCCAGCACGGTGTCGTTGCGCAGCAGCGGCAAGTCCGGGAAGCGCGGGGGAATCATGTCATTGCTGTAGGGCAGGCCGAAATAGTAATCGAACCCCTGGTTGTTGGGCATGTACTCGGGCTTGTCGCCCAGATGCCACTTGCCGATGCAGGCCGTGGCATACCCGGCATCGCTCAATGCTTGCGGAAGCGGGGTTGTGTCCGGATCGAGGCCCTTTTCATCATTCGGAAAGAGTACGCTGGGGTTATTGAAATCAAACCCCACGCGGGGCGGATAGCTGCCGGTCATAAGGCTGGCGCGTGATGGCGAGCACACGGAGGCGGTTACGTAGAAATCAGTAAACTTGATGCCGTTCGCCGCCATGCCATCGACGTTCGGCGTATCGAGCAGGTCAGCGCCATAGCAACTGAGGTCGCCATAGCCCTGGTCGTCGGTAAAAAACAACACGATGTTGGGATGTTTGCTCTTGGTTTCCTGCGCTTGAACAGAAGGCAAACTGAAGCGCAAAGGGTCGATTATGCCGGATAGAACACGAAAGGTGATGGATGAGAGTTTGCTGACCATTTCAAGCTCCTCTGCGAGGGTATAGTTTATATTGTTTCGTAAGTAAACAAAACATTATTCATCAAAGCCGTTTGTCAAGTGAATTCGCTGATATCGGCGCCTTGTTCTGAAGAAATCAGGTTAAAGCATTGACGGCGGGATACAGGAGAAGCTCGCTGGCGGCGAGGCCGACGGGGTCGGCGGGGTTGATTGCGGTGGCCTTCAGCTTCAAAATGTGGGTGCCGGGATGGCTCAACTTGAGTGTGCCGAGGAGGCTGCCGGTTTCATTGAAGTACTGCCTACTGGCGGTGTCGGGCTCGGTGTCGGCGGTCAGCTTCGCTTTCAATACTTGCCCATTGCATTCGACGCGCACTTCGTGGCCGCCGACCCAGGGGGCGTACTTTTTGGCGAAAGTGCGCAGTTCGAGCTGGTATTCGCCGGGAGTATCCAGGCTGAATTCCCAACTGATGTGGCTTTTGGGGTCAAACCAGTTCTGAATCACGCCCGAGACGTCAACGTGCATGGCTTCATCGCTGAGGAGGTTAAAAGTTTCGGCCGCCGCGGCGGTGTCGTTGTCCGTATCGCTTTTAGCGGTGTCCTGTTCTGTCGCAACATGCAACTCGGCCAGGCAGGCCGGTAGATGAACGCTGCCGTCGGGTTGTTGACAAGGCAAAGGATTGACGTCCGGAGGAGCGCTTAGTTCCAAACGTAGAACGTTGACGTGCCGGCTCGGCGCGGTTTCGCCCAGTTCAATCGCAATGCGGTGTTCGTCGTTGTCGGAGACATGCCGCTGTGTGACCACCAATTCCCGGTCGGGCGCCGCCAGCAAGGTGGCGCTCCGAACGTCGTTGCGCAGTCCGGCGAGTTCGAGTTTCGGCTGCCATTTGAAGATGTACAAATAAAGGTTGTTGTCCTTGACCGCGGCGCGGCCCCAGTCGAAGTCGGTCGGAAACGGTGAAGCTGAGGTGCCGTAAACCGCTTCGCCATTCACATCCATCCAGCGTCCGACTTCTTCCAGGATTCTCACGCTGTCCTCGGGGATCGAGCCGTCGGCACGCGGCCCGATGTTGAGCAGATAGTTGGCGCCTTTGGCCACCAGCTCGACGAGCAGCTTGATCAGGGACTCAGGACTTTTCCAGTTGTGATCATCGCGCTTATACCCCCATGTGTCGTTGAGGGTGGCAGGGGTTTCCCAGTCGCCTTCGAGGCGTCCGGCGGGAAGCTGGTTGTCGCCGAGGCTGCCGTAGTCGCCCAGCCCCGGTTCGGCACTGATCCGCCCGCTGACCAGGCAGTCGGGCTGCAGGGACTTGACAAAACATTTGAGCTCCTCGCTCTGTTCCTTGCTGATGCCCTGGGGCACGTCGAACCAGATGACGCCGATCGGGCCGTATTCGGTGAGCAGTTCGCGTAGCTGCGCCTTGCATTTGCCTTCAAGAAATTTGCGGAAGTCCTTCTTGTCCGGATCGTAATCCCAGTCGTTGCCGGTGGCGTTCGGGTCTTCCCAATCGTGGGCCTGGCTGTAGTAGAAGCACATCGTCAGGCCTTCGGCGCGGACGGCATCGGCCAGTTCACGCAGCGGATCGCGCCCGCTCGGGCCCATCTTGACGATGTTATAGTCGCTGGCCTTCGAGTCCCACATGGCAAAGCCATCGTGATGTTTGGCGGTGATCACGACGTACTTCATGCCTGTCTGCCTTGCAAGACGCGCATATTCCCCTGCGTCGAACTTGTCGAGCGTCAGTTTTTCTGCGAACTTCGCATATTCTTTGAGTGGAATCCGTTCGCGGCACTGAATCCATTCGCCGATGCCCTTGGTTTCGACCCCGTTCCAGTAGCCTTCCGTGGCGGAATAGATGCCCCAGTGGATGAACATGCCGAAGCGTGCTTTGCGCCACCAGGCGAGTGCGGGGGACGAGTGCGGGGGACGGGGGGGTTCCGGGATGGCTGTGGTGTTTTGGGTTGGGCTGGGCATGGTTACGTCCTTGGATTTTCAACAATCTTTCGGCGGAACTCGCGGTTGGCGCAGAATCCGGGGAATTCCCCTTGAGGTTTCCCGACCGTCAGCTCCTGCCGTGTATCGTTCCAGTGAACATCGCGCCAGACGAAGGCGCCGTTTTCATAACCGTAGCCGTCGCCCTCGTCTTCATAGATCGCGAATTGGGCGTCGCGTCCGGGGAACACCAGCATCTCCCAGGGGGCGTCCGGCAAGTCGTCGGCATACTGCTTGACCGGCCCCATGGGAATAATGCTGCCGGCGGGAACGAACACCGGAATTTTATCCAGGGAAGCGGCGACTTCCATCCACTGTCCGCCGTCGTAGCGCCGATGGTTGTAAAAGTCGTACCAGCATTGCCCGGCCGGCAGATAGAGGCGTCGGCAACGTGGTGAGTCGGACAGTTGCGCGCCACCGGGGGCGTAGTGCTGCGGTTCGGTGATCGGACAGACCAGCAACGCCGGTCCGAACATAAACTGGTCGTCAATGTCATAGACTTCCGGATCGTGCCGGAAATCGAAGGCCAGGTTGCGGAATCCGGTGTATCCCTTCTGTACCTCCAGCGCCGCCACGGAATAGATATAAGGCAGCAGTCGATAGCGCAATTCGATGTTTTTCCTGATCGCCTCGTAAAACGGCGATCCGGGCGCGCCGAAGTTCCAGATTTCACGGGCTGTATCGGTGCCGTGCGACCGGAAAAACGGCAGGAACACCGCCATTTGCAGCCAGCGGGTATAAAGTTCGCGATAGCCCGGATCCTGGTTGCCGTCCGGGAAGACCCCGTCCCAGAACCAGGGTATTCCGGGCTTGACAAAAAAGGCGCCGATGTCGAGGGTCCAGCGTGGATCTCCGGCAGCCGTGAAGCTGAGTCCGTCGGCGACCTGTTTGCGCAACCGGCTCCAGCGTGCTTCAATGTCACCGCTCCAAGTGATCGTCCCATACCTGCCCTGGCCCACGGAACTGGAACGGGTGAGGTTGACAACCCGCTTCTGGCTAGTCTCCTGACGCTGCCCTTCGTAAATGCCCCGGCTGTGCATCAGCGAGTAACCGTTGACCAGCGCCGGGTCGAGATTTTTCCTGTCTTCATCACAATTCATTCGACACAAACGGGCCCGGTCAGGCTTCAATGTTCCGCCCCAATCGGGACTGAAAGGCTCGGTGCTGTCGCACCACCAACCGTCGATTCCGTACCGGAAAAGACCTTCGTTTACCTGTCGCCAATACATGGCGCGGGCGTCTGTATTAAACGCGTCATAGTTCGATTCGTTGTTCAGCAGCAGTCCGGCATCATGAAATTCCTGATGGTTCGGTCCCATGTTGCTCATGTTGGGCCAAATGCTGATCATCAGGTGTGCGTGCATGTCATGGATTGCCTTCATCATCCCGCCGGGATCGGGAAACCGCTCCGGATCAAAGCTCTTCTGGCCCCACAGGTCTCCCGGCCAGCTTTGCCAGTCCAGAATAATCGCGTCCAAGGGCACTTCGCGGTCACGATAGCGTTGCACCACATCTTGCAGTTCCTCGGCGGTTTCGTACCGTTCTTTTGATTGCAGGTAGCCGTAGGTCCATCGCGGCAGCATCGGCATCGGCCCGGTGAGCCTGCGCAATTCGCCGATTATCCGATCGAATTCGGGCCCGTAGAAGAAGTAATACTGAAGCTGATCCGCCGTATCGACCGTAATCGTCGTCTTGTCGCCGGTGTCATCAAAGATGGACAGTGCCAGAGTGTCCCAGAACAATCCATAGCCTCGAGTGGAGAGCAGCACCGGCATTGCCACCTTCAGATTTTGTTGATACAGATACTGCAGCCGTCGCCGCTTATTCAGCCATCCCTCCTCGTGCTGGCCGAGACCGTAGAGGGCTTCGTCGGGTTGCAAGTCAAACCCGAGCTCGAACCGGTAGCCTTCGCGTTCTTTGACTTGCCCCCCCCCTGACCGTTTGAACTTGACACCGTCGGTTGTGGACTCGGCTTCACTCTTGGAATCGTTGTCATAAACCGTTTTACAGACGTCGATCCGCTCCAGGAATTTCCCGCCTTCCGGCCATTCGCGCAACAGCAGCTCGTTGTTGCGGTTGCGATAGGTTATTGCACACCGGTCTTTCGTTATTTCGATTACCAGTTCATCAGTCGCTGCAACCAGGTGGTTGGCGGTTTCCGTGACCATGAACCCAGTTTCGTTTTGAAATTCCGATACTGAAAGAGACGGCTGGCGCGGCGGCGGAGTGCCTTCGGTCATGGTTACCTTGATTAGATTCGCCCGCACCGGATGCAGCGAAAGCATGCCGTGAATATCTTCTGCGGCGGATTTTCTAACAGTGGTGATCTGCAGACTTCCATCAACAACATTCCAATCGGTGACGGCGTGTCCCCGATGGGGCATTTCTCGCATGGTTAACATACTTATTGATGTCCTATGAATTATCCATTTGGCAGTTATGCCTGCGGCAGTACTGAGAAGGCTTGAAAATCGGCTGGCCGGCTGTTGGCGTACGGTTCGGATTCTTCACGGCAGGCGTACATGCCGACCATGGTGCCGGTGAAGTTGAAATCATCGACAATTGCCTCGTCGCTCAGAAAAGAACAATCCGGAATTTCGGCCAGCGGCCTTAAATCCATACCCGCCGTGCGATACGAAAAGGTGCGTCGCAGGCCGTCCACTTCCACCCGCAGGGTAATCGGATGATCGCATGCCGGGAGGGTATGCCGTGCCAGTTCGCCTTCCAGAGAGTGGACAACGTGGATATATCTTTCCCGGTCGCAGCCGACGCCGCATCGCAGGTGATTTTTGCGGCCGTAATAGCATGTGATCCCCGCCTCTTGTTTGCCGCTTGCCGGATTAAATTCCATGACGGTCTCCGCCCTGTAGTGATGACTTCGTTCACGTTGCAGCAAGGCGCTGACCGGTCCCGACCGGCAGAGCGGCGGGCCGGGCCGCAGCCGCAAAAGACCGGGCCGTTCAGTCAAGCTCCACCAGGACGGGTCCGGGCGGCGGATAAACTGCCATTGAGGTCGCAATTCGGTTGAGCTGAAATCATCGCTGTAATTGGTGTTTAGCGGGGTTTCCGGCAGGTCCGGACATGCCTGGGTGGTGCTGGGGCCTTGGTCGTGGTTGATCACCGGCCATCCATCTTCACCCCATGTCAATGGGTCCAGGCATGTTTCACGCCCGAGGGTGGAAAAGCGCCCGTTGCAGGGGCGGGCACAAAGATAGACAATCCACCAGTCGCCGGTTTGGGTCTGCACCCATTTACCATGCCCGGTCTTTTGGATCGTCGCGTTTTCATCCGTCTGCATCAGAATCGGGTTGCGGGGACAAGGTTCATACGGCCCGTGCCGCCGGCGGGCGCGGGCTGCGGTTATCCGGTGACCGTGTCCGGTACCGCCCTCTGCCAGCAAAAGATAGTAATAGCATCCCTTCTTCAGCAGGTGCGGGCCTTCGGGCGAGCGTCCAGTTTCCCCGTCCCACAACGTCCGTCCTTTGCCGGTAGTCGCCGTACAGTCATCATTCAAAGGAAAACAGCGCGCGCCGGGATTGACGAGCATGTAATGCCGGCCGTGGTCGACAAAATGGGACGGATCAATTCCTTCATGGTTCAGCGCGGCGGGGGTGGACCAGTGACCGGTCGGCAATGTCGCCGAGGTGGCGCAGTTGGTTATATGCAGATCCTTACCGCGGCGTTGAACAAAGCTGAAAAAGACATAATAGGCTCCGTTGTGATACGAAATATCCGGTGCCCATACCCCGCACGAATCGTCGAGCCCTGACCAGTCGAGACCGGCAGGCTCGGTGAGGACATGGCCGATATGTTCCCAATGGACCAAATCACGCGAGTGCGAAATGATGATGCCCGGGAAATACTGAAAAGTGGAGTTCACCATATAATAGTCCTCCCCGACCCGGACGACGGACGGGTCGGGAAAGAAACCAGGCATCACTGGATTGTGATACGTCTTTGACATAGGAATATTACAACGTTTTCCACACACAATCTACACGGTTGAGGGTCGGCAGCAGATCTTTCGGTGTCAGGATTTGCAGGCCCCATTCGGGCCAGTCGCCCTTGCCGCTGTCGGTGAAGGCTTCCGGGCGATAGAACCCGGCGGCGGCGGGCACCGCTTCAGCCCGCCCGATGCAGCTGAAGTTGAGGCCGTCTTCGGCATACTGGATGGTACGCCGGAGTTCTTCCGGTCCGGCGTAATTGATCAATGCCGCGACCCCGTTGCCCAGGGGCCAGGCCATGACTTCGTGCCCTGCGGGAATGACGGGGTTGTCGTCGTGTTTCACGTATGGCCCCTGCGGTCGGTCGGCAACGGCGACTCCGAGCTTGGTTTCGCCTGGTGTATGGTCCCACTGCCGTCCTTTGTAGTAAAGCCAGTACCGACCGTCTCTGGTGATCAAAACGGTGTCGTCGACCCGCATGCTGTCAAAGGCCTCCGGGTCATCGGCGGCGGGAAGGACCGGATTGTCTGTCACTTTAGTCCAGGGACCGTCCGGGGTGTCGGCGACAGCGATGCCGATGGCGCTTTTGGTGACCTGGTTGCCTTCATTCGTGAACGGCTTTGCAACCGCGGTATAGAACAGCCAGTAGCGCCCTTCGGCTTCGAGTATGTTCGGGGTGAATACGCTTTGTTCATCCCAGTCGCCTACGGGCCCTCTGGGAATCGCTTCGCCCCGCTCGGTCCAGTCAAGACCGTCCGGCGAAGTGGCGTACCACACGGTTGCATCGTAGCCGTGAGGAACGCCTTTGTCGCTTTTAGTGTACCAGACATAGTACAGCCTGTTCACTTTGATAATGTCACTGGGATCCCGCCGCATAATCACCGAGTCCGGTTTGAATGCCGGCAGTTCCGTTTGCGTGTAGGTCATCCTTACTTTGTCCATGGTTTTTCCTTATTGTCAATGCACGCCCAGGGCGAACAGCGATCTGCGGGTTTTCGGGTAATCCTGGAGGATTATCTCTTCCATT
>CAZSBQ010000075.1:14200-16791 GCA_964604795.1 uncultured Victivallales bacterium
CCCCTTCTGCAATCCCGGCCCGCAGATGACGAGGGGAACGCGAATGCACGCGTCGTAATGCTTTTCTTCTTTGCCTCTGAATCCGTGATCGCCGAACAGTTCTCCGTGGTCTGACAGGAATATAATATACGTATTGTCCAGGTTGCCGCGGTTCTCCAGTGCAGCGAGTATCTTGCCGAATTGCTCGTCAAGATGATGAAGATCGGCAAAATAGTACGGCCGATAATCGCGCCAGTCGCCTGCGAAAGGTTTTTGGTTTTTCAGACAATCCGGCGCCGCCGGATCTTCCAGCCACTCTGGAAACGCCGGCTCGGGTATCATATCCGGGTTGACCCGTTCCAAATAGCCTGCGGGCGGACAGAAAGGGCCGTGCGGCTGGACGTAACTGATATGTGCGAAGAGAGGATGGCTTTGGTCGGTTTCTGTGATGTAGTCCAGGGCCTTGCCGGTGATCCACTCGGTCTGAGACAGTTCTTTGGGAAAAGGCAAAACATACGACATGGGAGTGCTTCCCGGGTGGTTTGCGGTTTTCCATTCGTAATCGGCTCTGATTTTCTCTATCCGTTCGCGCAGATTGACCTGGTTACGTCCGTACTTTTCAAAGGCCGGGATTTTTGTCGCCCAGATAGTTGCCAGAACGTTTTCATAATGTTCCGGATGGTTCTCCTCGACCCAGTCCAGCCACTCGCCGCCGCGGCCGTCTTCAGTGATGTGCGTCACATCGAATCCGTATTGGTTATAGTTTAGATCAAACCCTTTGAAGTGCGGTTGCAGATGGAGCTTGCCGAAGGCGCCGGTGCGCCAGCCGTTCTTCTGCAGCATCTGCATAAAATTGGGCAGTTCGGGATCCAGCTCATATCCGTTTTCCAGTACGCCATGCCCTCTGGTGGTCAAGCCGGTGGCCAGGGTTGCTCTCGATGGAGAGCAGACGGGATTGCTGCAGAACGCTTGAGTGAAAGAAGTCCCCTGTTCCCGCAATCTCTGCAGGTTCGGCATGGGAACAGTCCCGGCAAATGCCGCCTCAATCCATTTCTGAGACAATTGATCAACCGTCAGGAAAATAATGTCCGGCTTGTCTGTTTTTTTAGTCTCTTTTTTATCCATAAAATGGACATTGTTTTCTATTTGCTTTTAAGAAATAACTCAACAACGGGTACTATCACATCGGGTTTTTGGGTTGGCAGCATGATGGTGACATCATCCGCCGTGTTTTGAATTGTCAACGCATCATGAATGCCCTGAGCTTGCTCGCGCCGAATAATTTCACTGGTGTCATGCAAAAACTGGGAATATTTGATCCTGCCCCGCATGCCCGGCAGGTTAATATGCTTGAAGGGCCAGGCGTAAAGATGCAGGTACAAGCGATTGGTTTCGGGGTTGTAGGTGTATCGGCAATCTTTTGGCACCACCGCCCAATCCGGGGCTGCTGTGCAGTTGTATATTGCCCGTCCGTGATAGTTCATCCAGTCCCCCATCGCCTCTAACGCGTCGCAGGCGCGCCGGTCGAAAATGCCGCGTGCCGTCGGCCCGACGTTGAGCAGCAGGTTGCCGCCGCGCGAGACGTGGTCGATCAGCATCCTCACCAGCATTGCCGGTGATTTCCAGCTGCTTTCGTCGCGATGATAGCCCCATGAACCGGAAAAGGTCTGACAGCCTTCCCAAACCACGAGCTTTCCGTTTTCGTCCCGAATGCCGTTGTCCGGGACATATTGCTCCGGCGTCTTGACGTCGCCGACCCCCGGCAGGTCGAGCCGGTCATTGAGAATGATATGCGGCTGCAGTTCACGAATCATCGAGACCATTTTTTCCGACTCCCAGTCATCCCGCCCTTTGCCGTCGTCGCCGGGATACGAGAAATCGAACCAGAGAATATCGATCCGGCCGAATTCAGTCAGCAGCTCCCGCACCTGATTGCGCATATACTCGGCATATCTTGTCATGTCTCGTTCACTGTTCTCTGCCCGCGCTTCTTCCCGCTCCCGGTCCGGGTGAAGCCTGTCGACCGTGAAATCCGGATGATGCCAATCGATCAGCGAGTAATAGAACCCCACCTTCAGGCCTTCCGCGCGGAAGGCGTCCACGACTTCGCGCAGCAGATCTTTTCCGCAGGGCGCGTTGGGCGCCTTGTAGTCGGTGTATTTCGAGTCCCACAGGCAAAAGCCCTCATGATGTTTGGTTGTGATCACGAAATACTTCATGCCCGCTTCGCGCGCCCGGCGGGCCCAGTCTTTCGGATCGAACAAATCGGGATTGAACAGATCGAAATAGATCTGATAATCTTCGTCCTTGATTTTTTCCCGGTTTTTCAGCCATTCATGCCGCGCGCCCATGGCGTACAGTCCCCAATGGATAAACATGCCTAAACGATCTTGTTGAAACCAGGAGATTTCACCCTTGCCGTAATCTGTCATTGTCATAACTCCTTTTTTTCTTTAACTTCGGCAGCAAAGAGGCTGAACGCGAAAAACATCCCGACCGTCAAAAGTCGGCAATGGCGATAAAAGCCGCCGCCGAAAGTCTTTCGCCTATACTGGTGAACAGAACTCGTAATTCCGCGCAAATTGAACGACCGAATTCCTCTGCGGTTTTCG
>CAZSBQ010000076.1:0-16764 GCA_964604795.1 uncultured Victivallales bacterium
TCGCCGAAGACCTGGGACCGCGACTGAACGATGTCCTGGACACCATCCTCCGCACTCTCGTCCATCAGGCTTGATAACTCGCACTTTGTGCCAACGTTGGCATAGTACGGCGTGAAGCGCAAACCGCGGCCCATTGGAGGCTGCGACACAAAGGCGGCCGGTCACAAGCATGGCATCATTGAAGGACATTGCGACGCATTCCGGGGTTTCCATCCGAACCGTCGGACGCGTTTTAAAGGGGGGCGGTTACGTCAAGGGGGCAACCCGCGAGCGTGTTTTGCGGTCTGCGCACGAGTTGGGGTACGCTCCGAATCGTGCGGCGCGGAGTCTGAAGACCGGCTCAAGCTTTGAAGTCATTGCCCTGATCGGTACCACGGACGAGCTTGAATTGGCGCGCCTGGAGGCGTTCCAACAGCTGCTTTCCGCGCACGGGTATGCGGTTCACGTTGTTTTTCAGACCGAACGGGAGGAGGTGGCAGAGACGGCGAAACGCATCCACTCCTGGAAGCCGGCGGGGGTTGCCTTGTTTAATTCCTTACGGACCCGACGCGAGGAACTTGCACTTGCCGCTGAAGCGCGGGACATTCGATGCGTGCTGATTGATTCGGGCACCGAGATTGCCGATGTCGGGCACGTGCGAATAGACCGTTCCCGCGGGGTATGCGAAGGGATGAAGTACCTTATGAACGAGGGCTATCGCCGCATCGCCTATGCGGGAGCGAACTGCGCGTCCCGTCTCTTGGCGTATCGGCGCGCCCTGTCGGAAGCGGGCGTGGATGAACTCATTTTTCTCAGCGCCTCATCCGATCAATACGAAGCCGGCCGCGAAGCGCTTTCGGCATTGCTGCAACATCCGGAAATCGACGCTGTGCAGGCCTACTCGGACATTATGGCCAGTGGCATGTTGCACGAAGCTCATGTCCGCGGCGTTCGGGTTCCGGAGGACCTGGCCGTCATCGGTTTTGACAACCGTCAGCTCGCCGCTCACTGCTGGCCGCCGCTAACCACCGTGGCCCATCCCAATGAAGCGGTAGGCAAAGCGGCAGCGGAGTTGCTTCTGGGCACCATTGACCCCGACTCGCCCCCCGATGGCAAGCACGAAGTTTCTCTTTCAACCCAACTGGTTGTTCGAGCATCAACCTGATCCGAGCAACCTCAGACAAGCAACAGCAAAGGATATTGAAAATGGCAGCGGAAAAGGGAAACAGAAAACGCTACGCGCAGGTAGGCAACGGCGGACGCAGCAAGATGTATCACAAGGCGGTGGCCAAGGAGTTTGCCGATTTCAGCGTCATGGTGGGTCTTTGCGACGACAATGCCGGACGGCTGGAGCTGGCCCGCCAAACCATCAGGGAACTCAGCGGCGAAGACGTTGCCACATACCCCGCCGAACGCTTTGACGACATGATCGCCGATACCAAACCCGACACCGTGATTGTCACCACCCGGGACTGCTGCCATCATCACTACATCTGCCGAGCAATGGAACTCGGCTGCAATGTCGTCACGGAAAAACCCATGACAACCGATGCGGCCAAATGCCGGCAGATCATCGACATCCAGCGCAAAACCGGCAAGACCTGCACGGTGACCTTCAACTACCGCTACGCCCCGCCGCGCACACAGGTCAAAGACCTGCTTATGCAGGGCGTGATTGGCGAGGTGCTGTCGGTCGATTTTCACTGGATGCTTGATCTGCATCACGGCACCGACTACTTCCGGCGCTGGCACCGCAACAAGGCCAATTCCGGAGGGCTGATGGTGCACAAAGCCACGCACCATTTTGACCTGGTCAACTGGTGGTTGTCCAGCGTCCCGAAACGAGTGTTCGCCTCCGGTCACCGGCATTTCTATCTGCCCGCCACCGCCGACCGGTACGGGCTGACCAGCCGCTCGGACCGATGCCATACCTGCCCGGAGCAGGGCCGCTGCCCTTTCGCGCTGAAAATGAAAGACAATGCGGAGCTGAAATCGCTCTACTTGGAAAACGAAGAGCACGACGGCTATATCCGCGACAAGTGCGTGTTCGGCGCGGACATCGACATTGAAGACTCCATGAATGTTTTGGTCGACTACGCCAACGGTGCCAAACTGACCTACTCGCTCAACGCGTTCTGCCCCTGGGAGGGGTACCTCATCACGTTCAACGGCAGCCGCGGCCGACTTGAACACAAATGTGAGGAAAAAGTCTATATCAACGGCGACGGCACTGTTCCCGGCGCACTGCAAAAGGAAGGGACCTGGACGCATATCTATCCCAATTGGCAGCCGGCGTATGGAGTGGACCTGTGGTCCGGCGAAGGCGGCCACGGCGGTGCCGATCCCGTGATGCTCAAATACATCTTTGATCCCTCCAATCAGCCGGCCGACCCCTACATGCGCGCAGCCGACCAACGCTCCGGCGCCTACAGCATCCTCTGCGGTATCGCCGCAAATACGGCCATGGCAAGCGACCAGCCGGTTCTCATCGACGATCTGGTAACGAATATCGGCATGCCGGATTACCCGCCCATGCCGGCCCCCTCGGCGCCGCTGCCACTCCAGCATCTGGATGCGACCGCAAAGCGCCGCTGAGCCGCAAGGACGCCCCCGCAATCGCCTCCGTCGGCACGCGCCAAGGCAATTAATGCCCCCGGAACGACTTGCAAGCCGGGGTAGGGCGGGCATAGTTTTCCCTGAACCAGTAAATAGTGCGCCATCAAGCGCCGCAGGGAAATGAAACAAGAGGTGTTGTAGTGACTGGAGTATTCAAAGCGAGAGAGCAAGCTCGCCGCCCTCAAAACGCCAACAAATCAAGGTCCATCCCCACCGGCGTTTGGCCGGAGATTTGGGCTCACACCTAATCTGTGAACAATTTTACAAGACATAGGGGGCAAACCTACACTTTCACTTTTGACACCTATACCACGTCGGCAAACTCGAAACCCACACCTGGGCCCGCACCGACGATCAGGGCAACCCCCTCATCACCACTTACAGCTACGATCCAGACATCGGTGAGCTCACCCACACCGACTACTCGGACGCCACCCCTGACATCACCACCACCTACACCCGTCTGGGCTATGTCCTCAGAATTTGGTTGGATTGCTTACGTACTGTGGCCATCCTGGGTGCAGAGAACTTCACAACAGGCAGGGATGCCCGTTGATACTAAAGCCATTGCGAACTCAACTGACCGGATCCAACCAAATTCTGTGGACATGGCGTCTGGGGCAGAAGAAAATCGTCACCGACGCCACCGGGACATGCACGTTTGCGTACTCCGCAACCACGCTCCAGCCCGAAACCGAATCCCTCGATGTATGCTTGGCTGCCCTTCACGCATGCTGAAGCTGCCGACGCAACCCCGTTGGGGTTGAAATGGGGGGGGGACGTGACCCCAGGGTAGCGGGCGGCGCCCGCAACCATGGGCTATGGGACGGAATCCCGTTGGGATTCGGGGCCAGCCCACCAACCTCGAAGTTCCAATGAAACTTCGAGCGGCGAATATTGAATGTTGATTTAGTTTATCACATTGCGGGGCAGAGTTTTTTTTCATTCAATATTCAGAGTTCAAAATTCGATATTCAATATTCTGTTTCACGCGGCCTAAAGGCCGCAGGTACTATCGGACACCCGGCGGCTATGTCCACAGAATTTGGTTGGATTACTTACGTGCTGCGGCCATCCTGGGTGCAGAGAACGTCACAACAGGCAGGGATGCCTGTAGTACTGCGGGGGAGTCGTGGGGACGGGTGATTTTGTATTTGTTGTCTGCCCATCATTCTGATGTCAAATAATTCTGCTGCCCCAAGTGCCGCTAAAGTTGGGCGGAATCATTGAGCGTCAGAATGTTTTTTTCTGAACTTGCTTTCGTTTTTGGTGTTGGGGTAGTATGATACGCATCAATGGCAGACAATTCGCCTGTCCTCAAAGTCCGCCCAAGCTGCTGTGATGACTGCAGATGTTGAAAGTTCCTTTCAGCTGTACAGCTTGAGTTTGGTGGGCAGGCCTTTTTTGCAGGCCATTTTGCACGGGCAATGTGAGGCGGACGGGCGGGCGCGAATTTTTCACGAAATCAGGACAACACAAACATCAGGACGATTCGTGTATGAGCAACTCAAAGAATGGCAGAGAAACGATTCGTGAACTTGGGCGGCGCCATGCGGAGATCGCAGCCTTGCCGCGGCAGCAGGAGACGATCGACGGTTGGCGTCGTCTGAACGGCCTTCAACCCACGCGTCCCATGGTTCGGATCGAGCAGTTGCCGTGGGAGGAGCTGAACTGGGGCGCCGACCAAATGGTCAATGGCGAAGGAACCCTGAAAATGGTGGAGCAGCGCTTGAGGATGACGCTGTACGCCTGGGACCATTTCAGGGCCGACATGGTTGTGCTGCCGTATTTCGAGCTGCCCAAAACCGTGAAAAATGACCAGGTGGGCCCGGATGCGCGGGTCGAAAGAATGGGCCTGTCGCAACACTTCAGCGAGCAGCTTGCAACAATCGAGGACATCGAGGCGCTGGAACCCCCAACCATCCAAACCGATCCCGAACTGGACCGCCGACGGGTGGATGAAGTCTCCGAGGTTCTGGACGGTGCCTTGCCCGTCAAGCTGACAGGGCACATCCGGCATTCGGGCTTGTGGGACCGGATTTCGATGGTCATCTCCCCGGAGCGCATGCTCTACGACCTGATCGACCGACCGGACTATGTCGCGGCGCTGATCCGAAAGTATGTGGAGATGGAAAACGACGTGCTTGACCAGTTCGAGCAGCACGGACTGCTGGCGCCCGCGCCGCCGGACATCCATTGCACGGGAGCATTCACCGACGAGCTGCCCTCGCCCCAGTACGACGGCGAAAAGGCGACGGCCAGGGACACCTGGACGTTTTCGATGGCGCAGATGTTCTCCGAAGTCTCCCCGGACATGCACGACGAGTTCGACATCAAACCTCTCAAACCGCTACTGGAACGCTACGGCCTGGTCTACTACGGCTGTTGCGAACCGCTGCACCACAAGATCGACATCATCCGCAAGATCGAAACTGTGCGCAAAATTTCCATCAGTCCCTGGGCAAAGAAGGAAACCGCCGCCGAAGCGATTCAGGGCGACTACGTGTTCTCGGCCAAACCCAATCCGGCGTTTGTGGCCATGGAATCCTTCGATGCGGACCTGGTCCGCAGGGACTTGGTCGAGACCGTTGAGACATGCCGTCGGCACAACACGCCCTGCGAGCTGATCCTCAAGGATGTCAGCACGGTCCGCAACGCTCCCGAACGCCTGGCCGAGTGGGAGAAGATCGCCATGGACGTGGTCGACGGATACTAGGAAGCGAAAACATTGATTTTTCGAGGCGCTCCTCTTCGCGGATTCGGAACCCTAAGAGAAGAAGAGGATAGCCACAAAAAGGCACAAAAGGAGCTTAAGTTTCGGGGCATTCGGTGTGACCCTGACTCCTTAAAGTTAAACAGGCATCCCTGCCTGTTTGAAGCGGGAAATCCGCTACAGGCAGGGGGCTGTAGTGCTGGATACTGAAGCTCGATTTGGGGGCATAGCCTCCCCCCCTGGGTGTCGAGACAAAAAAGAACCGCCTGCGAGGATCGCAGACGGTTCAGGAAAAGGGGATTCGGTGTTGGCGGGAAGAGAACTACGCTTTTTCGCTTTTGTCCTCGTCGTCGCCGCTGTCTTCGTTGGACTCTTTTTCTGCTCCGGACGGCTCTTCTTCCTCGACATCCGCGCCGGCTTCCGCCGCGGCCTTCGCCGCGACTTCGCTTTCGGAGGTGTCGGATGCGGCCGCTTCGCTGCCGCCTTCGCTCGATTCCTCGGTTGATTCGGTAGCTGGTGCTGGGACTTCAGCTGCCGTCTGAGCCGTTATGTCGGCTTTGTGGGTGACCGGCTCGGTGACGAGTTCGAGCAGGCACATTTCCGCGGCGTCGCCCTTGCGCGGTCCCAGCTTCACCATGCGGGTGTAGCCGCCCTGGCGGTCCTGAAACCGCGGGGCGATCTCGGTGAACAACGTGGCCACCACATCGGGTTGGCGCAGGAGTGCGACCGACCGGCGACGGTCGTGGTCACGTCCGTTTTTGCCCAGCGTGATCATGCGCTCCGCCAGTCTTCGAGCCTGTTTGGCTTTGGTGACCGTGGTGCGGATTCGCTGTTCGCGGAAGAGGCTGCAAACCATGTTGCCCAACATGGCTTTTCGGTGGGCGCCGCTCCGCCCGATTTTGAAAGTAAACTTGCGATGGCGCATGAGCCGCTATTCCTTGCTGTTCTCTTCGTCTGCGGTTTCTTCGTCTTTTTCGTCGGCGACTTCGGAGTTCTGCTCTTTGTCGGCTTCCTCGGCCTCCCCAGCTTCCACCGCTTTTTTCGCGGCTTCTTCCTCCTCGAGCTTTTTCCGGATTTCGCTGCGGATTTCCTCGCGCAGCACCATGCCGAGATGAAAGTCCTTTTTCGCCAAGGCTTTTTTGATTTCCTCGAGGGACTTTTTGCCGAAGTTGCGGTATTGCAGCAGATCCGCTTCGGGAATCTCCACGAGCTGTCCGATGACATTGACGCCGGCGCTGCTGAGGCAGTTTTTGGCGCGGATGGACAATTCCAGCTCGTCAACCGGGGTGAGAAGCTGCTGCAACAGTTCCTTGTCTTCGGCGGTCAGGGCGTAGGGAGCCGGTTCCTCCTCCCCTTCCTCAATGAAGACAGTCAAATGTTCGCGCAGCAGCGTTGCGGATTCGCGCACGGCATCCTCGGGTATGATCCGACCGTCCGTCCAGACTTCCAGTTCCAAGCTGTCGTAGTCCGTCCGATTGCCCACCCGGCACGGGGCCACATCATAGCGGACGCGCTCGACAGGGCTGAATATGCAGTCTATCGGAATCACGCCGATGGGCTGTTCCTCGTGCTTGTTTTCCTCGGCGGGGCGATATCCCCGCCCCTCGGTGATTTCAATCTCCATGTGGAGTGTGCGGTCTTTGTCGATGGTGCAGATGTGCCGGTCCGGGTTGACGATCTCCGTCACGCCATCGGTTTGGATGCTGGCGGCGGTGACGTCCCCGGCCTTGTCCGCATACAGATGCAGCGTGCGGGGCAGCTCGCCCTCGCAGCGCACACGCAGTTCCTTCAAGTTCAGCGCAATTTCGGAGACATCCTCGATGACGTTGGGTATGCCGGAAAACTCGTGGGCGACGCCGTCAATGCGCATGGAGGAAACGGCGACACCGCGCAACGAGGAGAGCAGGACACGCCGCAGTGCGTTTCCGATGGTGTGCCCGAATCCCTTTTCCCAGGGCTCGGCCACGACACACGCATAGGTCTGGGTTGCGGTCTCTTCCTGTACTCTGATGGCCACAGGCATGGTAAAATTTTCAGCCACGGACATAGGTAACACCTCAACTTAGGGGGTCTGGCAATGCTGGAGACGGTTTGCGTTCCAAGCTAGACACGGCGGCGCTTGGGAGGTCGGCAGCCGTTATGGGGGATCGGGGTGATGTCGCGCAGGGCCGTTATATCCAAGCCGGCGCCGGCAATTCCACGGGCGGCGGATTCGCGTCCGGACCCCGAGCCTTTGATTCGAATTTCTATTTCACGCATTCCCACGCTTTGGGCCTTTTTGGCCGCGTCGCCGCCCACGAGCTGAGCCACGTAGGATGTGCTCTTGCGCGATCCTTTGTAGCCGAGCAGGCCGGCGCTTGACCAGCCAATCACATTTCCGCTCATGTCGGTGATGACGACTTTGGTGTTGTTGAAGGTCGCCTCAACGTATGCGACGCCGCTGGGAACGTTCGCATGCTTGGTCCCGCGCTTTTGCGGGGTGCGCCCTTTCGGGCTGGGGGTCTTCGCTGCCATATGAGTTCCTTTGGGTTGCCGCTGATGACTGGACTGCCTTGAAGTCGGGGGGCGGCCTGTTACTGTCGGGCTTCGCGGCGCGCCGAGCGGTCGCGAATGGCGCCCACCGTCTTTTTGCCGCCCTTGCGTGTTCGAGCGTTGGTCTGCGTATGTTGACCGCGCACGGGCAGTCCACGCCTGTGTCGATTGCCGCGGTAGCTGCCGATGGCGATCAGGCGTCGAATGTCCTGGGCCACCTGTCGGCGCAGATCGCCCTCGACGGTGAAGCTGTTCTGCAGTTCGTGGTTGATTGCGGAGACTTCCGTCTCGCTCAGGTCGTCGGCGCGAGTGGCCGGGTCGACGTTGGCCCGGCGGCAAATCTCGGTGGCGCGGGCCGGTCCGATGCCGTAAATGTAACGCAACGAAATCTCGGTGCGCTTTTTGCCTGGAATGTCAACTCCTAGGATACGCGGCATAATAGCTGATCTCCTCGTGCTTGGTCGGAAAACGTCCGCCAGGGACGCTACCCCTGACGTTGTTTGTGCTTGGGGCTGGATGAGCAGATGACTCGGACCACGCCCCGCCGCTTGATGATGCGGCATGAACTGCACATGCGCTGAACTGATGCTCTGACTTTCATGGTCGTTCCTCGTTGCTCCCTTTTATCTGTCCAGAGACAACGCCGCCTCCGTGCGAACTCCTCCCGAACTCCTGGGACGCAAGCGGAGCGGGATGAACAAACCGTCAATATAGTCCTGAATTCCAAACACACAACCGCCCTTCCGGAGAAAATTCGGCAGGGTCATTTTTTGCGGTAGGTGATGCGCCCCTTGGTCAAATCATAGGGGGACATTTCCACCACCACGGTGTCACCGGGGAGAATGCGGATGAAGTGCATGCGCATCTTGCCGCTGATGTGGGCAAGAATTTCGTGCCCGTTCTCCAGCTCCACGCGAAACATGGTGTTTGGCAGGCGCTCTTTGACGGTGCCTTCTACTCTGACGGTGTCGTTAGCCACGTGAGAATCTCCGGTCCGTTTTCGGTTATCAGTATCATATGTTCACAATGAGCGGACATGCTGCCGTCGCTGGTGCGTGCGGTCCATCCGTCCGAGTCGACCACGACCTCGGGGCCGCCTAGGGTGATCATCGGCTCGATGGCCAGGACCATGCCGGGCACAAGCCGGCAGCCGCGCGCGGATTGGGTAAAGTTGGGAATTTCCGGCGGTTCATGCAGTTCGCGTCCGACGCCGTGCCCGACGAAATCGCGCACGATGCCGTAGCCGCTCGGCTTGACTGCCTGCTCAACAGCCTGACTGATGTCGTTGACGCAGTTGCCCGCACGGGCGGCGGCGATGCCGGCATCCAGCGCATCCTTGGTTGTCTGAAGCAAGTGATTGGCCTGCTCGGCGGCAACTCCGCCGACGCGCACGGTCACGGCGGAATCACCGATGTAGCCGTTGAGTTTGACGCCCACGTCCATGCTGACGAGCTGTCCGGGGCGCACGACCATGTCGGCGCTGCCGATGCCGTGCACGACAACGTCGTCCACGGAGACGCAGACCTGTCCGGGGTAGCCGTGGTAGCCGTTGAAGGCGCTGCTGCCGCCGGTTTGGCGGATCAGGTTTTCGCCGAGCCGGTCGATTTCCAGCGTGGTCATGCCGGGTCGGATGCCGGCGGCCAGTTGGTCCCTGACCCAGGCGGTTGCCTGGGCTGCCTGTCGAATGCCGCGGATGGCGTCGGGCGAATGCACGATTCGGCGTGGTTTGCGGCGCTTTGCTTTCATGTCTTCAGGTCAAGGGTTTGTGTCAGATTCGCGTAAATTTGTAGGCGCTGGCCTTCGCCGTCGGTTCGCTTCAGCAGCCCTCGTTCGTCGTAGAACCGGATGACGGGCTCGGTCTGTTGCTCGTAGACGCGCAGGCGTTGTTCGATGGTTTCGGGTCGGTCGTCGTCCCGCTGTTCCAGGGGGCCGCCGCACTGATCGCACAGCCCTTCCTTTTTGGGCGGGGAAAACAGGGTGTTGTACACCGCTCCGCACTGGGCGCAGACGCGTCGGGCGGTCAACCGCCGGATCAGCAGTTCGCGGCTTACTTCGAGCAGCACCGCCGCATCCAGAACCAGTCCGTTGCGCTGCTTGGACTCCTCCAGCAGTTCCGCCTGGCGAAGCGTCCGGGGGTAGCCGTCCAGCACGAATCCGGTGTCTTTGATTGCCGGCGCGCTCAGCGTGCGCTCCACGATGGCGGCCACCAGCTCGTCCGGCACGAGCCTGCCTGCATCCATGTATTGTTTCGCCTTTGCGCCAAGGTCCGAGTTGTTGCGAATTTCCTCGCGCAGAATCTCGCCGGTTGAAATGTGGGCCAGCTTGAACTCGTCGCAGAGCATCGCGGCCATCGTACCTTTGCCCGCCCCAGGGGGGCCGAGAAACACATAGTTGCCCATCAACTGCTCCTGTATGGGGGACGAAATCGGCAAACCCTTCGCCGTCCTCTGCCGGAGGGGGCTCAAACAAGGGGCAAAGCGAATTTCCTGCCAAACGCGGCACTATAGTCTCATATCCTTGTTCTTCAAGCACGTCCGAAACAGCAGCCAGGGCAATTCCTTTCTTTTGAACCAGCGCTGTTGCCATGTGCCGCCGGGGCCGCCAAAGTGCTCGCCCTTTTGGACCTGGGTGTAGCTCTGATGCCTGGCGGTCTCGAGTCCGATGGAAACAGCCTTCAAAGGACCGCCGAAAACCGACAGTTTCCGGTGTTCGGTCCATCGTTCCGCCGCCAGACGTTTTTCAGCCGCGTCAATGCGCTGAGGGATCAGTTGCTGAAGTGGATTTCCGGTGTGCGACATGAGAGAAGCCTTTCATTGCGATGTCCGCGGCAAGCGAAGCAAAGGTATTGTGTTTTTGCGGTGTGGGCTAGCTGCCCCAACCCGAGAACCTCCGGCAAGCGTTTGTTCATGAGAGCGATGTCATTTGAGCCGCAAAGCGCCTCAGGGTTTCTGTGTGGGCTTGCCCATTTTGCGGATCGTTTCGGCGAGTTTGAGGTTACTGTACTTTTGCGCGAGCTTTTCTGCGTCTTCGGTCAGCTTTTCGGGGCAGTTGTTGTTGCGATAGTTCATGGGGTTGGTGGCGAAGTATTCGAACACCAGATCGTACATGGCTTCTTCCGCCCTGTCGTATTTTTGCATGGCGCGTTTTTCGCGCAGTGTTGCGAGGATCGAGCGGAGGTCGCCGGTGAATTCCCGCGGCACGTCGAAGTCGTTCATGAACCGAGCCAGCCTGTAGGCTCTTTCGGGGGCATTCAGTGTGAACCCAACTCTCTTGCGGCCTGCTGCATCGTTTGCGTAATCATAGCGTGAGATTGCGGTTCCGTCAAGGCGGCCATCCACGGAGTCAGGGCACTTCTTTCTCGCGGCAGATTACGTGGCATCGGGCATTCGGGGGGGATTTCGAAGAGATCGCGGCATCGGATCACTTTTGAGCAACACGGAATTTCTTGCATGCCGCCACACCCGTGCTATTTTTATTTCACCCCCAACCGTTATTTTCCTTCCTTCCGAACATAGTGGCGCTTTGTGTAGAAGCTGTTGTTGAGGATAAAACGACCGGTCCAATTGATGGTTGCATACAGAACAGGAGAATGAAAGTCAATGAAAGTGCAAGTCAAAGTAGCCCCCAAAGTCATTGTCGAGGCCGAAGCCGATACTCACGTTGACTTGTTTGAACAGATATCCTCAATGCAGGAAGTGTTTGGACAACACAAGTGCGGCAAGTGCGGATGTGAAAAGCTGCGATTTGTTGTCCGCTCCGACAAGGACGACAACAAGTACTACGAACTGGCTTGTCAAAACTTCGAGTGCAAAGCCAAGCTCGCATTTGGCGCACACAAAAAGGGCGGCGGCCTATTCCCAAAGCGCAAGGAGACCGAAAACCAGAGTCTCGCGGGCGGAACTGTGGAGGCGGGCGCATACCTGCCCAGCAACGGGTGGTTGCGCTACAACAAGCAGAAGGGGCACGCGGAATAGCCCTGCTCTGAAACACTACCGCCGCACCCAACATGGGCGCAATGCCTTTGCTGTCGTGGTTTCCTCGCGCAAACTCGTTTACTTGGAGATGGTTGCTATCGTTAGGGAACCTTGGACGAACCTTAGGAACCTTAGGGACAGGCGAAATGTGTCTTCAACACTGTACTTGTGGCTTCTGAGGTTTCAACTTAGTTTCTTGAGGCGGGGAAAGTCGCTTCTGTTGCTGTTGCGACTACAGAAGCTTGCAGTCTCATGAGCCAAAACAGTACGGGACCCCGCCAGATTATAGCGAGAACTCCATACGCCGCCGACCTATGTCCTCAGAATTTGGTTGGATTGCTTACGTACTGTGGCCATCCTGGGTGCAGAGAACTTCACAACAGGCAGGGATGCCCGTTGATACTAAAGCCATTGCGAACTCAACTGACCGGATCCAACCAAATTCTGTGGACATAGCCGCCGTCTCGGGCGGACAACCTAGTCGGAGTTCATGCTTCAGCATGCCTGAAGGGGAGCCAAGCATACGTCGAGAGTTTCAGTTTCGGGCTGAAGCGTTGTAGCGGGGCACGCAAACGTGCGGGTGCCGGTGGCATCGGTGACGTTCTTCTTCTGCCCCAGACGGGTGGAGGTGGTGGTGATGCCCGGGGTGGAGTCCGAGTAGTCGGTGTGGGTGAGTTCGCCGGCGTCACAAATCGCCTGTCCCTGAGCTTCCCACTGGGATCACGCCCATCCCCTCCCATTTCTACCCCAAAGGGGTTGCGTCATGCCCTGCGTACGGGAGGGACGGAACCCTTTCAGGGTACAATTCAATGGGGGCATCCAATACCCAGGGTAGCCGCTGGCGCGGCAACCCTGGGCTATGGGACTATGGGACAAAACCCCTTCGGGGTAGCGGAGCCTTTTACGCGTGAGGCGTGAGGTCGTACGCCATACCCAAGCCGGGGAAACAGAATAGTGAGTCCACTCTGACCCCGTACTGCCTTGAGAACGCCTCGTCTTCCAAGACACCCGGGGTCCCAGTGCCCGTCACCCCGGCTCGACGGAGTTTCGCCCTTCAGCGGGAGGAATCACAGCGCCCCCTCCCTCAGAAAGGAATTGCCCTGCCCAACATCAATGCGGACTTGACAAAAACGTCCGCGTAATTATTGTAATAACATCATGAAAACCACGAAACTCAAGCTCAGTCGAATCGGCAACTCACGGGGAGTCCGCATCCCCGCTGAAACGCTTAGGCGCTACAATATGGATGCCTCCGTGATAATGGACGAACTGGCCGATGGCATCCTGCTGCGCTCCGGTCCGGAAAGCGCTCCGCGCTTGTCATGGGATGACACTGCCCGCGAGATGGAGGCGAACGAAGAGGATTGGAGCGAGTGGGACACGGTGACCGCTGATGGAATAGAGACGATCCCCTGGGACGTCGCTCACGAACATACGACTGTTGCCGAGCCAAAGGCCTCTTATGGCAGCGAAGGCCGACATGGAGAGCATCAAGTCTGTAAACGCTACGATATATGCTGGGCTGGCCTGAACCCGGTCAAGGGCGCTGAAATGGCCAAGACCCGCCCAGTTGTCATCGTTAGCCTCGATGTATTGAATGCACGCCTGCAAACTGTCACGGTTTGCCCGCTGACTACACAGTTGCATCCTCGATGGCGGACGCGGCTTCAGGTGCGCTGCGGCGGCGTTGCGGCCGAGGTGGCGGTCAATCAGATTAGCACGATTTCCCGATCACGGATTGGCGCGAGAATCGATGCACTGTCAGACGCCGAAGCGACCGCGCTGCGCCGTCTGATTACCGAGCTTTACGGAGAGTGAACCGGCCCGTTTTATTTGTTATCAGGGCGCGTAAACTTATGCCAACGTATTTCACTGCGTCTCGTTCATCAGCCCAAGCCTGTTCCTCCTCCCACACAGAGAACTCATCCGCCTCCACCGGAGTTTGTTCATAACCACTGGGTAAAGTAGTGCTGATGGACATGACCTTCTCCGTTTGTTGCTTGCGAAGTCCGCAATCAAGAGAAGCAGGAACATAATTCCAAACAGGTTTTCCCCGCCACAAGGCCTAGACTATGGATACTTTTATTGAAGTCGCGTTCGAGCAGCAGGCCAAGCAGGGGCAGCTGGTCAGCGGCGATCTTTTCCTGTCCAAGCGCGTGCGGGAGCAGGGGCGCATCATCGCGGTTCTTGCCGACGGCCTGGGCAGCGGCCGTCAAGGCATCCGTTTTGTCCACGCTCACCGGCGCGCTCGCCGCCCGCTGCGTGCGCGGCAACATGGATGTGCGCCGCACCGCCGCCACCCAGGCGGCGAGCATGATGCTGCACAGCGACCGCATTCACTTCCTGGTCGGCAGCCGCATCAACGACGCCCACCAGGAGCCCGCCGCACCCGTGCAGCTCGACATCCGCCGCAACATCGTTCGCCGAATCCGCGCCACCCTCGAACAGCAGCATCTCAAGGAAACCACCCTCGAACTGACGTGACATAGCCCTGCGCAGAGCCGAACATGTGGCGTAGCTCAATCCTCCAATTGATTGGGTCGGGGAATTCAGCCGCCGTACATTTCATCGTAGTCGTCGGCAGCGGCGGTGAGGACTTGTTTGGCGCGTTCGGCACCGTACATTTCGGTGACTTTGACGTCGGCTTTGCCGCCGGGGGTGAGTTTGTAGGTTTCGAAGTAGTGGTGCAGTCGGTCGCGCAGGGTTTCCGGAATCTGTTCGAGTTCGTTGACGTGCCCCCAGAAGCGGTCCTCGTGGAGGACGGCGATGATTTTGTCGTCGGCTTCGCCGGTGTCGATCATCTGCACGCCGCCGATGACGCGTGCGCGCAGGATGACTTCGCCGCGGCTGATGGGGCGTTCGGTGATGACGCAGATGTCGAGGGGATCGTGGTCGCCGCGCGAGGATGTCGGCGACATGGCCTGCACGCGAGTTCCGCAGTAGGTGCGCGGGATGAAACCGTACAGGGTCGGCGGCATGGAGGAGGTCAGCTGGGGACGGTCCACGCGCAGGTACCCCGTGGTTTTGTCCACTTCGTACTTGACCGAATCAAACGGGGTCATTTCGATGTAGGCGTTGACTACGTCGGGCGATTTGCTGCCGATGCCCAAGCCGTGCCAGGGATGGGGGCGCCAGCGGTAGAAGGTTTCAGGGAACGACATGCGAAGCGACTCCTTTGTGGATGGGAGCGTGGTGGGTGTGTGGGTGGGCGTTTTTGTCCGTGTGTGTCCGTGTATGTCCGTGTATGTCCGTGTGTGGTCGTGGACCAAGTTCAGCTTCTGTGGTGTCGGGCTGCGTTGAGGGGTGGGCTCCTATAAGACTTCCCCTGGTACCAACGGCCTTTAGGCCGTCTGGGGGAATTCTTGTCGCGGGGTCCCCGGGCGCGTGTGCACACGGGCTGAAGCCCGTGGGTACTTATGCGTTCGGTCGGTTTTTATCATTCGTTGATTTGTGGGGTGTCGAGTTGGCAGACGCGGGCGATCTCGGCTTCGGTTGATTGGCCTGCCTGGACTTTTCGTCGTCCGCTGTCCAGGAGCGTGCGCATGCCTTCGGCTTGAGCGAGGTTGGCGATTTCGGTGCTGTCCTGGTGTTGGTTGATGGCTTCGCGTATTCCGGGACTGACTTTGAGGAGTTCGAAGATTCCGAGGCGTCCGCGGAAGCCGGTGCCGCCGCAGCGCCGGCATTTGCGGGGTCCGGCGGCGTCTTCGCGCTCTTCGGCCAATCCTGAGCCGTGGCAGGTGGTGCAGGCGGTGCGGACCAGGCGCTGGGATAGGACGCCCAGGGTGGCGGAGGAGATGAGAAAGCTTTCGACGTTCATTTCGAGCAGGCGGCTGATGGCGCCGGCGGCGTCGTTGGTGTGCAGGGTGCTGAACACGAGGTGGCCGGTAAGGGCGGCATGGATGGCGATTTCGGCGGTTTCGCGGTCGCGGATTTCGCCGACGAGGATGACGTCGGGATCCTGGCGGACGATGGAGCGCAGGCCGTTGGCGAAGGTGAGCCCGATTTGGGGTCGCACTTGGATTTGGGTGAGTCCGCCGAGCTGGTATTCTACGGGGTCTTCGATGGTGATGATTTTGCGTTCCTCGGTGTTGAGGATGCGCATGACGCTGTAGAGCGTGGTGGTTTTCCCGCTGCCGGTGGGGCCGACGACCAGGACCATGCCGTGGGGCATTTTGACCATGTCTTCGAAGCGTTTGCGGGTGTCCGGCTCCATGCCGAGGTTGTCCAGGGAGAATTCGGAGAGGTCTTTTTGGAGGAGTCGAAGCACGATGCTTTCGCCCCACATGGCCGGGACGGTGCTGACGCGCACGTCGAGTTCGGTTCGTCCGATGCGCCAGTCGATGCGTCCGTCCTGTGGCAGGCGGTGCTCGGCGATGTTCATTTCGGCGAGCAGCTTGATTCGGGATGCGACGGCGGGGTACATGGACATTGGTTGTTTTTGGACAGTGTGCAGGACACCGTCGATACGGTAGCGCACGGCCAGTTCCTCTTCGCCGGGCTCGACATGGATGTCGCTGGCCTCCATCTCGACGGCGCGGTTGAACAGGTCGTTGACCAAGCGGACGATGGGTGCTTCGCGTGCGAGGTCGCGCAGGGTTTCCTCGTTGGCCTCGCCGGTGAGGGCAAAGGAGTCGGCGGTCTGCTCGCCGGTACCCTCCTGCTCGTAGAGGGCGCTTTGGAGTCGTTCGATGGAGCTGCGGCGCGCCAGGACCACGCGGATTTGCTGGCGAAACATGCTTTGCCACTGAAAGGCCAGGGCGCCGAGAGAGTAGGGCGAATAGACTGCGAGGACCGCGGTCCGTCGGTCCCACCACAGCGGCAGCGCGCCCCAGTGAGCCAGGTAGTCGTAGGTCAGTTCCGGAAACTCTTCGGGACTTTGGATATCCTCGTCCTCGACGACGGGGATGCCGCTGATTTCGGAGTAGATACGCAGAAGCGCATCCTCGGTGA
>CAZSBQ010000077.1:0-16690 GCA_964604795.1 uncultured Victivallales bacterium
TAGGCGTTCCACGTGGAACGAGCCACTAAACAGCAACATGAGCAGTCGAAGGAGGCGAGACTCCGTCGAGCCGGGGTGGTGGGCACTGGCACCCCGCGTTTCCTCCGAAGGCGACGGGTTTCCCGGTGCAGGCAACCTGCCCCGCCATTCGTCCAACGGCGGGGCTCGACGGAGTCTCGCCCTCCAGCGCGCCCTGGCGCGTGCCGCCCCGCACACCCGCACACACCCACCTCCTGGCGCGAGACTCCGTCGAGCCGGGGCTGAGGGGGTCGTAAAGCACCAATTCACCGGTATGCGTGATGGCACATTGGTATTTTCTGCTTCCCTGAGCAAAGCGCCGGCAGTTTTTTCGCGCGAATCGGGCTATAGTGGGGCGATTATGCACACACCGGATCAATTTCACCGACTGCTTCGCGAGCGCATCGTCTTTCTGGACGGCGCGATGGGGACTTCGATTCAGGCCCGCGGGCTCACGGAGGCAGATTTTCGCGGCGAGCGCCTGCGAGACCGCCCCGACTGGGTGAATCTGCAGGGCAACAACGACATCCTCAACATCACTCAGCCCCAGGTGGTTCGAGAGGTCCACGACTCCTTTCTCCGCGCCGGTGCCGACGTGATCGAAACCAACACTTTCAACGCCACCGCTATTTCGCAGGCCGACTACGAAATGCAGGAGTTGGTGCGCGAAATCAACCGCGAGGGCGCGCGCATCGCCCGCGCATCCGCGGACTCCGCAACCGCAGCCAGACCTGAACACCCGCGCTTCGTCGCCGGAGTGCTGGGCCCCACCAACCGCACACTGTCCATCTCGCCGGACGTCAACGATCCCGCCCACCGCGAGATCACTTTCGACCAGTTGGCCGCCGCCTACCGGGAAGCCATCGAGGGCCTGTTCGAGGGCGGTGTCGATCTGCTGATGATCGAGACCATTTTCGACACTCTGAATGCGAAGGCGGCCATCCACGCGGCTCGACGATGGTTTGCCGAGACCCGGCGTGTGGTGCCCGTGCTGATTTCCGGCACCATCACCGACGCCAGCGGCAGAACCCTGACCGGACAGACACCCGAAGCCTTCTGGTACTCGGTTCGTCATGCGCCGCCGGCCGCAATCGGCCTGAACTGCGCGCTGGGCGCGGACGACCTGCATCCGCACATCCACGAGCTGTCGCGAATCGCCGACGTGCCCACCAGCATCCATCCCAACGCGGGCCTGCCCAATCAGTTCGGCGAGTATGACCACACGCCGGAACACATGGCCTCGGTGCTCGGCGAATTCGCCCGCGAGGGGCTGGTCAACCTCGTCGGCGGGTGCTGCGGCACCACGCCGGACCATCTGGCCGCCATTGTCGAGGAGGTCTCGCGCCACCGGCCCCGAGCCATCCCCGAACCCGCGCGCGACACCTGCCTCAGCGGCCTCGAGGGGTTGGCCATCACTCCGGACAGCCTGTTCGTCAACATTGGTGAGCGCACCAACGTGGCCGGTTCGCGCCGCTTTGCCCGGCTGATCCGGTCCAAGCAGTACGCCGAAGCGCTCGAAGTCGCCCGCGAACAGGTTGACAACGGCGCGCAGATGATCGACATCAACCTGGACGAGGCCATGCTCGACACCGTCCGCGAGATGCCGCATTTCCTCAATCTGATCGCCACCGAACCCGACATCTGCCGGGTGCCGCTGATGATCGATTCGTCGAACTGGGAGGTCCTCGAGGCCGGGCTCAAGTGCGTTCAGGGCAAAAGCGTGGTCAACTCCATCAGCCTGAAGAACGGCGAGGACGAATTCCGCCAACAGGCGCGCGCGGTGCGTGACCACGGCGCAGCCGTGGCGGTAATGGCCTTCGACGAGCAGGGGCAGGCCGACAGCTGCGAGCGCAAGGTGGACATCTGCAGGCGCTGCCACCGAATTCTCACCGACGAGCTGGGGTTTCCCGCCGAGGACATCATCTTCGATCCCAATATCTTCGCCATCGGCACCGGCATCGAGGAACACCGGCGCTACACCCTGGACTTCATCGAGGCCACGCGGCGCATCCGCGCCGAGCTGCCGCGCGCGCTGGTCTCCGGCGGCGTGAGCAACGTCTCCTTTTCGTTCCGCGGCAACGAGACGGTGCGTGGTGCCATGCACGCGGTATTTCTCCGGCACGCCATCCGGGCCGGACTGTCGATGGGCATCGTCAACGCCGGCCGGCTGCCCCTCTACGACGATATCGATCCTGAGCTGCGCGATGCCGTCGAGGACTTGATTCTGGACCGACGGGACGACGCCACCGACCGTCTTCTCGCCCTGGCCGAAACCGTCGCCGGCGGACCGGAGCGGCAAACCGCGGATTTGTCCTGGCGGGAGCTGCCCGTCAACGACCGCCTGCGGCATGCCCTGGTCAAAGGCGTCACCACCTACGTGAACGAGGATGTCGAGGAGGCCCGCCTCCAGCACGAGCACGCGCTCGACGTGATCGAAGGGCCGCTCATGGAGGGCATGAACACCGTCGGCGAGCGGTTCGGCGACGGTCGAATGTTCCTGCCGCAGGTGGTCAAGAGCGCGCGGGTGATGAAGATCGCCGTTGCGGTGCTGCAGCCGTTCATCGAGGCGGAGAATGACCAGCGCTCCGGCGGCGCAAAAAAGGGCCTGGTCCTGCTGGCCACGGTCAAGGGCGACGTGCACGACATCGGCAAAAACATCGTCGGGGTCGTCCTGCAGTGCAACAATTACGACGTGGTCGACCTGGGGGTCATGGTGCCGGCGGACACGATTCTGCAAACCGCCCGCCGCGAGCAGGCCGACATCGTCGGCTTGAGCGGCCTGATCACGCCCTCGCTCGAAGAAATGGTCCATGTCGCGCGGGAAATGCGGCATGCCGGCTTTGACGTTCCCCTGCTCATCGGCGGCGCAACCACAAACCGCATCCACACCGCCGTCAAGATCGCGCCGGAATACCCCGAACCAGTCGTCCACGTCAAGGACGCCTCGCTGGTGGCCAACGTCGTCCGAAAGCTCCTGGATCCCGAACGCAAACCGTCATTCCTGCAGGAAATCGCCGACACTCACGAGCAGGCCCGCACCAAACACCGCAAACAGGTCGACGACACCGACTACCTATCCATCGAAACCGCCCGCGCCGCCCGCTTTGTGCCGTCTCCCGGCTGGCAAGCCTACGATCCGCCCGCCCCCAAACACCCCGGCGTCCATCGCATCGACGACATCTCCATCGCCACACTGACCGACTACATCGACTGGAACTACTTCTTCACCGCCTGGGAAATGGACGGAAAATTCCCTGCCATCTTCGAGGATCCCCAGTGCGGCGACGAGGCGCGCGAACTCTACCGCAACGCCCGTGAAATGCTCGACGAACTCGCCGCCGTCAACCGCCTGCACGCCCGCGGCGCAATCGGCTTCTTCCCCGCCAACTCCACCGCGGACGACATCATCGAACTCTACACCGACGACACCCGGCAGCACGTGCTGGCCGCTCTGCCCATGCTCCGCCAGCAAAAGCGCAAGGCCCGGACCGACTATCAGCTCTCCCTCGCCGACTTCATCGCCCCCCGCAGCTCCGGCAAACCCGACCACATCGGACTGTTCGCCGTCACCACCGGCCTGGGGCTGGACCCCATCGTGGCCGAAGCCGACGCGGAGAACGACGACTACCGCGCAATCCTGGCCAAAATCCTGGCCGACCGGCTCGCCGAAGCCTTCGCCGAATACTTGCACGAACGCGTCCGCACGCATTTTTGGGGCTACGCCGCGGACGAGAACCTCGCGGTCGACGACCTTTTGCGGGAGCGCTACGCCGGCATCCGTCCGGCGCCCGGGTACCCCCCTTGTCCCGACCACCGCAACAAACGCCTTGTCATGGAGCTTCTGGATCCGGAAAACACCCTCGGCATCGCCCTCACCGAAAGCTGCATGATGGTTCCCACCGCCAGCGTCTCCGGATTCTACTTCGCCCACCCCGAATCCTTTTACTTCTCCGTCGGCAAAATCACCCCCGAGCAGCTCGATGACTACGCGCGGCGCTCCGGCAACGATCCGGCCACCGCCCAAAAGTGGCTCCGCACCATCCTCGCGCACGAATAGGTCGCATTCCGCTTGACTTAGAAGACCGCACTTTCGCGTAATCTGCAACCACGCTCCAGCCCGAAAATGCTGTGGCTTATGCTGACCGTCGCGCTGAACACCGTGAAAACCGGGCGGCATGAAATCCTTCGCCTGGTCGCGGTCGAACCGGAAATGCCGTGGAGAGTTTCACTTGGTTGGATTCGGTCAAGGGGTGGCCAGTGGGGTTTGGACGTCCAGCTGGATTATTTCGCCGGTTCTTCCGAAGACGGCTTGGGTGTGTTCGAGTGTGAGGGTGTCGCCGTCGATGGTTTCGCTTGTGCCGTCCGCCTTGTGGATGGTGATGGTTTGAAATTCACGGTGATGCAGGATGACGGGAACTTGGCACAGCGAGAAGGCCAGTGCGGCGGGGGGAAGCTCCAGAATGCGGCTCTCGCCGCGGGCATCCACGAACGGCCAGTCCAATTCCACGGCCGGGATTTCGTCGGCGGTCAGGAGGTGAGGGCGGAAGGACAGTCGGCCACTGTCGATGCGCACGCCGAGTTCGCGGAATCGGCGCAGGATGTCCTCCTTGACCTGGCCGGTCATGCCGGGTTGCTGCACGCCGGCGAAACTCGGCGTGTGGGAGTAGGGATCGGTGGGAAACGCGCCATACTCGGCGGGTGATTTGTGCACGCCGATGCCCGCGCAGATGTGCTGGTAGTGCGCTTCGAGTTTGTCGATCAGGGAGGTGGATGCGCCGGTTTCCACGGCTTGGATGAGGGATTCCTGGACGGCCAGCGCGAATTTGGCGACCATGTGCCAGTAGATGCAGCCCAGACCCTCGTATTTGTACATGGTGCCGGAGCGTCCGGTGAAGGAGCTGTGCCGGAAGGTGGCTTCGTAAAGGTGCTGGACGGTTTCGCGGTCGGCGGTGACCAGGTCGGCGTAGCCGTTTCCCGCGAGGTCGTCGAGGGCTTGGTTCAGTGCCCGCGCATTGCGCAGGTCGCCGGAGAAGTGGAGGTTGCCTTGACGGTCGGGGACGATGAGGGAGTGTTCGCCGTCGGCCAGTAGTTGTCGGAGCAGCTCGATGGTGACGGCGTTGTCGGCGGGTATGGTGTTTTTTTCCAGGAAGCTCGGCGGCGCGCGGTCTGGGTAGAGGACGAAGCTCTGCTGGTCGGCGCGATGCAGGGGGCTGTTCCGAGTGGCGTCCACAAGGTCGGCGCATTCTTCGAGGGTGAGGGTGCCGGAGGCGAGTGCGGCGACCTGGCCTTCGAGCATTTCCTGCAGGTGCTCGACTTCGATTCCGCATTCGCTGTTGAGCCGCATCAGGTTGTAGGAGTGGACCAGGCCGTCCGGGCGGCGGCTGCTCTGCAGGGAGTGATCGACGGCGCCCAGCACCTGAGTGCAGAACGTGACCAGCTCCTGCGGAGCGACCGCTTCACGCGTGCCCGCGATGCCGTGTGCGTAGACCTGCAGGCGGAGAGTTTCGTGAGCCTGCGCGAATGCGTCCAGGCACTGCCGGCGCTCGGCGGGCGACTGGGGGCGGTCAAACAGCGGCGCCAGGTCGGTGAGGGCAGCGCTCATTTCGCGGAAGGCCCGACACACTTCGGAGGTCATTGTCAGCGGTGGTTCGGCGGCGGCGAAAAGATCGCGGCAGACTTCGAGATGGCGTCTCAGGTGGAAAAGGGTAACCATGGAAAGCCCGGCGCCGACCAGTGCGTTGTTGGCGTCGTTCCATTCCGGGCGCTGCGTGTTCATCCAGATGCCGCCCTCGGGAATCCAGTTGCCCAGTTTGGCCAGAATGGGGACAAGCAGTTTTTCGGCTAGGTTGACTTGGTGCATGGCGCCGGTGGCGTCGCGTGCGAACCGCCCGTCGGTGCCGAGCGTGTTCACGCGTTGCTTGATCGCGTCGTGTCGGGCGGAGTCGAATTCGATGGTGTCGCGGGGATCGGCGAGCAGGTCCGCGTAGGGTTTGATGTTGTAGGGGACATCGGCGTAGGCGAAGATTTCCCGCGTCATCATGTGTTCGAGGCGGTTGGGGTGGCAATTGCGGGAGATTTCCAGCAGGCGTGTGAGGTAGACGATTTGGTGGTCTCCCCAGTATCCGATGTTGGACCAGGGGTCATCCGGGTCCAGAACCTCCCATTCGAAGCCGTTTCGGGTGATCCGGAAGGGATTGTAGCCATCCAGGGTGGAGGCGTTGACAAACTTGCAGACCATGTTTTCGACGAAGTCTGGGAAAGACAGGCTGAGCGCCTCCCAGTTCTGGAAGATGTCGCGCCAGTTGCCCTCGTAGTCCCGGTTTCGGGTGCCGTCTTTGTCGAGGGCTTTGATGGTGAAGCGGTTCCAAGGGCGGCTGGGATCGCCGTGTCGGCGGCTGAAGGTCAGCGGCAGGTATTCGCGGCAGAGCTTGGCCAGCTCGGGTTCGTTTTGCCGTTCGGCCCAGGCGAGCAGCTGCTCGAGGGTGAGAGACTCTTCGAGCTTGGCAAGCCGGGGTTGGATTCGTCCATGCAGCGGCCGGTTGGCGGCCCGGACAAACTCGTTGAGATCGTACATTTCAATTCCGTAGCCCTGATCGAAGACGCCGCCGCGCATGATGTTGAACAGCACATTGGAAAAGTGACGGCGGCAGCGCAGTTCGTCGGCGGTGTGCTGCCACCCGTCCGCCAGCGCCACGAGGTGCTGCAGCCGCCGGGTTCCCGCTTCCACCTCTTGGCGGATTTGGTTGCGGAGTTCGCTGTCGACGGTTTCGGTCAGCGTCGCGTTGAGATCGCCGACGTCGGCGGTGTCCTGGTCGATATCCGCAACGATAAACCATTCCTGCTGCTCTTGGGCGGGGAGGGCGAATTCGGCATTCACATAGTATGCTCCGCGCATGCCGCGGATGTCGGTTTCCTGGCGGACGGGCTTGCCTTGACCGAACGCGGCAACTTGTCGCTCGCAGAGCAGGACGCGCACATCGGGAAGTCCCGTCTGCCAGGCTGTGGTGGCGCGGAGCGCTTCACTGGGCTCGGCACGGTCCGTCGGAACGGAACTCAGGGAAAACAGGCCGAGCCGGGTGCGAGAGTTCAGCTCGTGGCGTTTGTAGGCGTCGGCGAGCGTGCTGCGGCGCATCTGGAATTCGCTGTCGATGCCGGATGGCATCAGGTTGCGAACGCCGTCGAGCATGCGAATCCAGAGGGGGGATCTGCCATGGTTGTGCAGGGTGCACCGGCGCACAAATCCGTGGGTGCGGGTGGGAGTCCACATGCAGCGCAGCACGAGGCCGAGATCGCGGTTGATTTCCTCGAAGATGAGCTTGTTTCCGGCGCTGTTCTTGTAGAGGTTTCGCTGCAGGCGGTACAATCCGTTCCGGCATGCGGAGAAGGGGCTCCAGAAAAACTCTTCGCCGCCGCGCTCGACGAAGAGCAGGCTTTGTCCGCCGGTGGTGGCGGCCGCGTCGTGCAGTTTGTCGTCGGTGGTATAGGGAAACAGTGCATGGTCGGGATCGCCCCGGCCGGCCGTCAAACCGCCGGTGCTGGACACGAACATCCACGGATCGGCGTCGCTGACCACAGTCATCAGAAAGGGCGTCATCGAGTCGTAGTTGACGATGCGCTGGAAGGAATCCTCATCCAAGGTCAAACACCCGCCCTCCACGGGTTTTTCAAGGGGATGAAACTCGGTGTCGCCGATGCGGATGGGTTTGGTGCTCATGGGGTTGGTTCCTTGCAATGTCGGAAGCAGACTCAGCCGACGGGAATTCGCCGCTGGCGCCGCTCCTTTTGTAGTGCACAACATAAGGGTCGCACTTTCAGCCCGCAAACTCTCACTTGCCTTGCTCCAGGGGCGCGGCCCCTGGGGCGAAATTGAACCGGGCTTCAGCCTGAGGGCGCTTGTGTTCATGTTTCCATCCAAATCATGCGTTCAGCTTTCTCCGCATCGACCTCGTCTTTGGGAAAACCCGAAGGCCCTTTGTCCAAACACGTTTCATGTCGAGAATGTGTCCTCAGAATGAAATTGCCCTGTATTGCTTTCTCGGCGGCGGTGCTGTTTTTTCCGGGATTCAGTGTATAGTGAGCGGTTTGCATGTCCAAGAACAATCCGCATGAGGCGTCATGGTTTTTCTCCGCGTACTACTCTACAACGTTCTGTTTATCCCGGCATTCATTCTGCTGATGCCGTTCTACCTCGTCAAGCAGGTTCGACGCGGGGGATTGAGCCGTGCCTATGCCGAGCGGTTCGGATGGTTTGGACGGGAGCAAAAAGCACGTCTGGAGGCGTTGGACCGACCGGTTTGGATTCATGCGGTCAGCGTTGGCGAGGTGGTGGCCGCAGTCACGCTGATCAACGAGTGGCGGGCCAAGGCGCCGCATCGCTCCTTCGTCCTGAGCACCACCACGACAACCGGACATGCGCTGGCACGCAAAAAGCTGCCCGAGGAAGTTCCGCTTATCTATTGTCCCATCGATTGCTTTTTCTTTGTTCTGCGCACGGTTCGGCTGGTCCGCCCCTCCCTGCTTTTGTTGCTGGAGGTGGAGATTTGGCCGAACCTGATCTGGATGGCGAGCCGGCATGGCGTGGAGCTGGTTCTGGCCAACGGGCGGCTGTCCGAGCGCTCCGCGGCCCGCTATGTTCGCCATCGGTGGTTTTTTCGGGATATTTTCCAACGCTTCCGTCTGCTCTGCGTGCAGTCGGACACCGATGCGGCGCGGGTTCGCTCCGCGCACGGCGGCACCGGCGCGCCGGTGCGGGTCAACGGCACCATGAAGTTCGATCAGGTTCCCGACCGTGACATGGGGGACCGACAGGAGTTGCTCGATCGCATGTTCGGACGTGCCGAGAGGCGTGTGTTCACGGCCGGAAGCACGCATCCCGGAGAGGAGGCGCTGGTGTTGGACGCCTTTCAGACTGTTCGGAAACGGGTGTCCGCTCTGAAGCTGATTCTCGCACCCCGTCACCACGAGCGATCGGCGGAGGTCGAGGAGCTGCTCCGGAAACGAGGCGTGTCGTATCGGCTGCTGAGCGCCAATCTTTATGCGAAGGGGTCTGCCGGGGAACCGGTGGATGTCCTGCTGGTTGACACAACGGGAGAGCTGATGAACCTGTACGCCGTCTCCGATGTGGTGTTTGTCGGCAAAAGCCTGGCCGGCAATGCGGGCGGGCACAACATCATCGAACCGGCCATCTTCGGGAAACCCATTCTGCACGGCGACGCCATGGACAATTTCCGTACCGTTGCTCATCTTTTTCAGCGGGCAAACGCCAGCGTGCAGGTGCAGAATGGCGAAGAGTTGCGAAAGGCTCTGGCCGAGCTGCTCGAGAACCGCGAAAAGGCCGTCCGGCTTGGTGAACGCGCCCGGCAAGTGGTGGACACAGGCCGCGGCGCCACCGCCCTCACTGTAAACGAATGTGAAAACATGATCAAAAAATAGCGGTAATCGCAATGATTTTTTCCGACGAATGCATCCGACTTGTGGCGGAGGAGAATCCGGCAACCCTGGCGGATTTGGATGCCCGCGGGCTCCTGGCCGGTCCCGGAGAAAGCGGAGCGCAATTTGCCGAGCGGCTGACGACGTTGAACCACAATCTGGCGGAGGTGGAGAAGGCGCTGGACGAGGAGGGCGCTGTCAGCATGGGGGGTGTCCGGTTGAATCGGGATGCGCAAATTCCCGCCGAATATTTCGACGAGGCGGCGGAGGAGACGGCGCCTCTCTACGGCATTCACGTCGACTGGGTGCCGGGATTTTTCGTGAATCCGAAATTCAGCTGGCTGTTCGGCGGCTGCGCGTTCTACCAGTATCCCGATTTCCTGGCGCTGTTCATCATTCGGCGCTCCTTCGCCAAATGCCGCCGATGGCTGATCTACCGACGCGACGAGCTTCTGGCGCACGAGTTGTGCCATGTCGCCCGTGTGGCGCTGGACAGCCAGGTGTTCGAGGAGCACTTTGCCTACCGCACCTCGTCCAGCCGGTTTCGACACGTGATCGGCCCGGTTGTCCGGCGTCCGGCGGAATCCTTCGCTGTTCTGGGCTGCTGTTTTCTGCTGCTGGGCGCGCAGATCGTTCAAGTCACCTGGCTGCCGTCTCTTTGGATATCCCCCTTCTGGTTTCTGCTTGCCGCCGTCCTGGCTTTTTTGGGCGCGCGCCTTCGGCGGGAACGCTTGACGTTGAACGCGGCCACTGAGTCCTTGGAGCGAGTCTTTCCCGGCCATGGCGAGCATGCGGCCTTCCGCCTCACCGACGCCGAAATCGCAAGCATCGCCGAGAGCGGCGGCAGTGCCGAGGCGGTGGAGGCCCAATTGCCCGACGATCTTCGCACCCGAATTATGCGTGAGCGCTTCAGCGCAACAAAGTCGGATTCGGACTCGCACTGACCGAGGCTTGTCGAAGACGTTTTTCCCGGAGTCTTCCATGGCTGAATTGAACCAAGTACTGCTGTTGGGAAACGCGACGCGGAATCCGGATGTGCGGTATACCCGCCAGGGGAGGGCGGTCTGCTCGTTCGGCATGGCGGTCAATCATCACTATCGCACGCGCGACGGCAAGGACCGAGAGGAAGTGTGTTTCGTGGATGTCGAAGCCTTCGACAGCACTGCCGAAACCTGCGGCCGGTATGGAGGCAAGGGAAAAATTGTGCTTGTCGAAGGGCGCCTGCGCATGAAGCAGTGGAAGAGCCAGCGAACCGGCGAGCAAAAGTCAAAACTCGTCGTCACGGCCGAATTCATCCAACACTTGTCGCGATGATCCTCAACAGGCCGCACGGAACTGCCTGTGTTTTTCCCCCTCAATCACCGAAACGCAGCGCATTCCAGTACCCTGTACTAGGACAGGCCGCCATCAGACTCAGTTTATGTTGAGCCCAACATAATGTGACGTTCTGCCCAACGGACTCAGGATGAGCGTTTTTTGCGCGGCGGCGGTGCGTGTATGCAGGTGCCGTGCACGGCGTGTGCTGCTTCCATGACGGATTCGCTCAGGGTAGGGTGGGGGTGGATCACGCGCCCGAGTTCCTCGGCGGTGATTTCCAGCTTCATGGCGGCAGCGGCTTCCGAAATCAGGTCGGTGGCGTGGGGACCCACGATGTGAACGCCCAGGACCTGGTCGGTTTCCGCGTCGGCTACGATTTTGCTGAATCCGCCGGTTTCACCGATGGCCAGGGCTTTTCCCAGTGCCTGAAAGGGGAATTTTCCGCTGCGCACGGTATACCCGCGGTTTTCGGCCTGTTCGTCAGTGAGACCGACCGCCCCAATTTCCGGTGTGGTGAAGATGCAGGAGGGCACCAGAGAGTCGTCGTGGCGGGAGCGTTCGCCCGCGGCATTTTCCGCGGCGCAGATTCCCATGGCGCTGGCGCGATGGGCGAGTTGGATGCCGCCGGTCACGTCGCCGATGGCGTAGATGCCGGGCACGACGGTGGAGCATCGCTCGTCTACGGGGATGCAGCCGGATTCATCAAGCTCGAGCCCGGCGTTTTCCGGGTGCAGTCCGTCGGTGCGAGCCGTCCGTCCGACCGACACCAACATGCACTCGGCCTCGATGGTGTCATCGCCAACCGCAGCCTTGACTCCTTTGCCGGTATCCTCGACCGAGTCCATGCGGCTGCTGGTTCGCAGATCGATGCCGAGTTTCTTCATGGACTGAGCAACGATTCGGGCGGTTTCCTTGTCCTGCTGCGGCAGAATGCTCGGCAGCATTTCAATCACGGTGACGCTCACCCCCAGGCGGGCGAACATGCAGGCCCATTCGCAGCCGATGATGCCGCCGCCCAGGATCAGAAGAGATGAGGGCAGGGCAGCCATGGTCAGCGCGCCTCGGGAGGTCATCAACCGGGGGGACTGCGGCGGCAGGAAACCGGGCCAAACGGGTTTGCCGCCTGTAGCTACAATCGTTTTGGCCGCAAGGATTTGCTGCGTTTCTCCGGACTCGTCGGTCACTTCGATCGTGCCGCGGTTGACAAACCCGGCCGTGCCCTTGAGCACGGGTACGCCATTGGATTTAAGCAGGCTTCCAACCCCTTTGCAGAGCGTGCCGACGACCTTGTCCTTGCGCTTGGTCATTGTCGGCCAGTCCGCCGTGATTTCTCCGGTGATGGACACGCCGAAGTCTGCGGCTTCGCGAGCGCTGGAAAACACGTCTGCGCTGTGAATCAGCGTCTTGGTGGGAATGCATCCCCAGTTCAGACAGACCCCGCCGACGCTTTCATTCTCGATGACCACCACCGACGCGCCAAGCTGCGCCGCGCGGATGGCGCCAACGTAGCCGCCCGGTCCGCTGCCAAGTACTGCAATGTCAAAACTTTTCATCTTAATATGCCTCCAAGTCGTAGAAGGGTTGGTTGACTCCTGTGAAACGAGTGTCCTTATCAGTACTACAGGCATCTCTGCCTGTAGCCGAGGGGTGACAGTAATACAGTACTACAGGCATCTCTGCCTGTAGAGAGTACAATGGCCTGAAACAGGCAGGGATGCCTGTTTGACTTTTCCCGTCAGGTCTAGCCAAGATTTGCCACTTGGTCCTTCCAGTAGGCTGTGTCCTCGAGGGTACGCTTGACGGTGTTCACGAATGTGACCGCCAGCACGCCGTCGATGACGCGATGGTCGGCACTTAGGGTGATCTTCATCATGTCGCGGACAACGACCTCGCGGTCCTCGGTTGCCACAGGGGTCGGCTTGGCGGAGGAAACCGCCAGGATTGCACTCTCGCCGGGTTGAATGATCGCCGAAAACTCCTCGACGTTCATCATGCCCATGTTCGAGATGGTGAACGTGCTGCCGCTCAAGTCCTCCGGCGTGGCCTTGCCCTCGCGCGCCTTGTCGGCCAGTTCGCCCGCCTCGGCGTGAAGCTCGTCCAAATCCATGTCCTGCGCGTGGCGGATCACGGGTACCACCAAGCCGGCATCCAAATTGACGGCCACGCCCAAATGCACGTTCATTCGCATGCGAAGCGTCTTGCCGTCCTCGGTCACCGCATTGACTTGGGGCACAGCGATAAGAGCCTGTGTCACCGCCTTCATGATGAAGTCATTGACGCTGAGCGCGACTCCTTTTGCCTTGAGTTTCTTGCGCAGCGCGATGAGTTCGGTCATGTCGACGCTGCCGGTGACGTAGAAATGCGGGATGGTCTGTTTGGATTCTGTCAGCCGCTGGGCGATGATACGCCGCATCCGGCTCATGGCCTGGGGCTTTTCCTTTTCGGCACGGCGGACATCGGCGACGGTGACGCGCCCGTTGGCGCCGGTGCCCTCGATGTCGAGCAGTTTGAGATCGTCCTTGCGTGCGATATTGAGCGCGGCGGGGGTGATTTTGCGCTCGTTGTAGCCGCTGTCCTCGAGGTATTGCCTGACATCGGCCTCGACTACGCGACCATTGGGTCCGGAACCGGGAACTTGGTCGAGATCGATCAGCAGATTTTGCGCGAATCGCCTGGCGCGCGGCGAAACCGGGTGAGCCGATCCTTCGCTCGGCGCGCGCGGGGCAGGGGCCATCGGCTGTCCGGCCGGTTCCCGGGGTGTTGGCTGGGTGGATTGGGGTGCAGGCGCTTGCGGCGTTGGAGCGGGCGAGGGGGGCGGTGACGGTTTTGCCGATGCGGGGGTTGAGGACGGCGCCGACTCCTCCTTGGCCGGCGCTTTCGCCGGTTTGGGAATGGCGGGGATTTCGTCGCCCTCTTCGCCGATCACGCAGCAGGGGGTCATGACAGGGACTTCCACGCCCTCCGGCAGCGCGATCTTGAGCAGAGTGCCCTCGAACTGCGATTCAACCTCGAGCACCGCTTTGTCGGTTTCGACTTCCAGCAGAATGTCGCCTTTTTTGACCGTTTCTCCTTCCGCCTTGTGCCACTTGACCAGCGTCACGGTCTCTTCGGATTGGCCCAGCTTGGGAATGGGAACCAGGGTTGCCATGGCAGGGGATTCCTTGTTTGAAGGTTGACTGATTGATTGAAGCGAGCGCGCACGCCCGTTGATCGCCGAATTGGCACTTGCGGGCGTAACAGCCGCCCGCAAGTGCCGGTGGGCCGCAGCTAAAACAGTTGGTTGGCCGCCGCAACGATGTCCGCGGCCGACGGCAAAAATGCGGCCTCCAGCGCATGCGCCTGGGGGGCGATTCCGTTGGCCGCGCCCACCTTCAGCGGCGGTGCGTCAAGCCAGTCGAAGCAGTTGTTGACCACTTGCGAAACCACTTCGCCGGTGAAACTGCCGATGTCAACGGCTTGGCTGACCGCCACCAAACGGCCGGTTTTGCGCACTGACTCGAACAGGGTTTCCCAGTCGAAGGGCACCAGCGAGCGCGCGTCGATGACCTCGGTGCCGATGCCTTGCTCCTCGAGCTGCGCGGCCGCTTTGACTGCGTCGCCGACCGCAGGGCCCCAGGCCAGGATGGTCAGGTCGTCGCCGGTGGTCATCACGTTAGCCTGTCCCAGGGGCACCAAATACTCATCGGACGGGCAATAGCCCTTCTCGGTGTACAGAAGTTGGCTTTCCACGACCATCACCGGGTTGTTGTCGCGGATGGCGCTTTTCAGCATGCCCTTGGCGTCGTAGGGGTTGGACGGATAAATCACGTACAAGCCGGGCATGTGGCAAAACAGCGATTCCAGGGACTGCGAGTGCTGTCCGCCGTAGCCCTTGCCGCCGCCGACGCTGACGCGGTAGACCAGCGGAATCTCTGCGGAAGCTCCGGTCATGTAGTGCCATTTGCCGGCCTGGTTGGAGATTTGGTCCGATGCCATAAGCGTGAAGTCCATATACATCAGCTCTGCCACCGGGCGGTAGCCGGCCATGGCCATGCCGACGGCGGTTCCGCAGATGCACGCCTCGGAAATCGGCGTGTTGAAGACGCGGTCGCGCCCAAAGGTCTCCATCAGGCCCTTGGTCACCTTGAAGGCGCCGCCGTAATCGGCCACGTCTTCGCCGTAAAGCACCACGCGGCTGTCGCGCTGCATTTCCTCGATGAGTGCTTCCTTCACGGCGTCGCGATAGGTGATCACGCTGTCGTCATCGCGCTTGATTGCGGGTGGGGCCTCCAGCAATTCCGGTTTTGCGTACTCCGCAGGCGGGTCTCCGGCCACAGTGTCGGTATACATGTATTTGATCACGTCGGCGGTGTCGGGATCCGCGGAGTCCGCAGCGCGGCGAGCTGCCCGCGCGTTGCGGTCGGCGACGTTTTTTTCGAGTTTTTCGAGGTTCTTCTCGTCGGTCACCCTGGCGTCGAGCAGGGCTTGCCGGTAGGTGACGATGGGATCGATCTCGCGCCAGCGCGCCTCCTCGTCGCGGGTGCGGTATTCGTTGCGCGGGTCCGACAGCGAATGGCCGTAGTAGCGGTATGTGTCGAATTCCAGCAGGACCGGGCCTTCTCCTTTGACCAGCTTCTTGCGGGCGCGCTGCACGGCGTCGCGCACGGCCAGCGGGTCCATGCCGTTGACGATTTCCGCGTGCATGTTGTCCATGGCGAACCCTGCGGGGCGGCGGGCGAGGTCGTCCACGCCGGTGACTTCGCTTTCGCAGCGCCCGGTCATGCCATAGTGATTGTTGACCACGCAGAACAGGATGGGCAACCCGTGCTTGTGCCGGGACATTTCGCCGATGAACTGATGCTGTGCCGCCCAGTTCAGCGACTCGAGGACAACCCCGTTAGAATAGGCGCCGTCACCGGCGAAGCATGCGACGATCTGGCCCTTTTCATGCTCCAGGCGGCAGGTCATGGCCGCGCCGGTCGCGATGGGCACGCCGCCGCCGACAATGGCGTTCGCGCCCAGGTGCCCGATGCGGAAGTCGGCGATGTGCATGCTGCCGCCGCGCCCGCGCCCGTAGCCATCCTCCTTGCCGAACAGCTCGCCGATGGTGCGGTAGACGTGGTCCTCCATAACCGCCTCGCGGAGTTCGTCTCCGGTCAAGTCGCTGAATTCCGGACACCGTCCCTTGAGCTGCTGCTCGGTCATGCCGTGAATGGCCACCACGCCTTTGGCGATGGACTCGCCGTGACCGCGGTGAGTGGAGGTGATGTAGTCATCGATGTTCAGGCAGTCGCAGATGCCTGCGGCCGTGGCTTCCTGTCCGATGGACAAGTGAGTGGGGCCGCGGTAGCTGTAGTCGCTGATGGGCTCGTAGGCCCCCGTGCGCAGCTTGAGGATCATTTCCTCGAACTCGCGGATCACCAGCATGGATTCGTAGATTTTGAGCGCGCCGGTTTTGCTGATGCGGCGGCCCTTGACCGCTGCGGCCAAATCGTCGCTATAGCTGTAGGCGGGGATGTCGGGAAACGACAGCGAGCGCGGCGAGAAGTCCGGGGTCGAGTCGCTGTAAAAGTTCACGGGAGGGGGTGTCGTCGTTTTGCTCATCTCGGTCTCCGATTGGTGGGGTGGATGTTTCGGGTCGCTAAAAGGGATTTCTGCCGTTTCGGCCTTTCTAAAAATCCTGTAGTGTCCTTTATGTTTCTATCCATGATTTTTCTGTCGATCGCTTCGCAGCTCACTTATTGCGGGCAGGCGCTATCCGGTCGACGCCCGAGGACGATCCGCACGCCGCATTCGCGCAGCTGGTTGGCCAGACCGTCGGGGATATGTTCGGTCACCAGCGTGTCGATGTCGCCGGTGTGCCCGCTGCGGGCGAACGATGAATGTCCCAGTTTCGAGCTGTCCGCCAGCAGAACCACACGGTCTGCGCGATGCATGATCTGTTCCT
>CAZSBQ010000078.1:0-16680 GCA_964604795.1 uncultured Victivallales bacterium
CAGATCATGCAGGAGGCGCGCGGCCAGGTGAACCGAAGCATCGCCCAAGTCGCCCAGCGCACCCGCATCCCCCCATCCTTTTTGTACAACCTCGAAGCCGACCACCTCGACCGCTTGCCCGCCCTCATTTACAGCAAGTCCCACGTTCGCCATCTCTGCGGGGATTACGGATTGGACCCCGAACCTGTGCTGGGAAAATTCCTCGCCGCAGTCGGCGCCGAGCCGCCCAAGCGCAAAAGCCGCAGCATGACGATTCGCTCCGATGCGGACGACGAAAACTCCCGTGTGGCCTATCACCTGCCGCCCGACGAGGATGTCACCGAAAATACCGGCCGATTCGGCAACATCCCTGTGCGCGTCATCGGCGCCGGTCTCGGCGCTCTCGCATTGCTGCTCGTGCTCGTCATGGTTGTGCAGGCCCTGCGCAGCGGCGAGACGGATGAAGAGGCTTCGTCCACCTCGGCGACCACAACAGCACCTGCGGACTTGGACTACGAGCGGTTTGTCGTCCCCCAAGTGCTCCCAATCAAGCAACTGCCCATGCCCGGCGACTCCGACTAGCACCCTGTAACGCTTCAAGCGCAGCAATGGACGCAGTTCCTTCGGATGCACGGGCGCTGCGCACTGCGATGTTTCAGGTATCCTGGTGCGTAATGGTCCTCGCCCTGGTGAGAATGTCCATGATCAGGACATCGTCGTGAGAGAATTGCAAAAACACCGCGCTGGGTCAGCGCCCTTGGGGGTTTGCGTTCGAAAAACGAACGACGGGCTTTCAGTCCGAGGGCGATTCGGAACCGATGGCGTAGAGGTGCTTGCGTGCTCGCAGGTACATTTTTTGGTCGTCGAAAGCCGGCGTCGTCTCCACGGCTTCGCCGAGTTCATTGCGCTGTACTTCTTTGAAAGAGTCGCCCGGTTCAATGATGGTGGTGACCCCCTTCATGGTTGTCATGAAAATCTCTCCCCCCGCCAAGATGGGAGAAGAGTAGAAGCCGGCATCGAACTCGTGAGTCCAGACAGTCGAACCGTCCGCGGCATCCAGGCAGGCAAGGGTTCCGTAGCTGCTGCCCATGTACAGCCTTCCGTCCGCGACCACCGGACTGGACACGTTCGGCAGATTTTCGTAGGTTTCCCACAGCACCTCCCCCGCCTCGCGTTCGTCGGTCGGCTCGGCCTGCAATGCCGCCAGCACCGCAAATTCATTGCCCTCGTAAACCACGCCATCGGCATAGGCGGGCGACACCCCGATCTCGCCGCTCAGAACCTGGCTGGACCATACCTGCGCTCCGTCGGAGGGCTTGTACGCCGCCACCAAGGGATCCCCGCACAGAATGATCTGCCCCTCCTCGCCAACCGGAATGCGCACGGGCGACGACCAGGAAATGCCCACCTCCGGACGCTCCGTCTTCCAAACCGTTTCCCCGGTCGCAGGCGCCAGCGCCAGCAAGCGCGAGCCGTCAAAGTGGTCGAACTGAACGATCAGTTTGCCGTCCACCATCAGCAGCGACGATGAATGCCCGTAGTGATTCTCCGGAACCCCCAGGTTGCGTCCCCACAGGCGGTTGCCCTGCAAATCCAAGCCGAGAATGGTGCCGGTTGCGAAGACCGCAAACACGCGGGCGCCGTCGGAGGTCATCGTCGGCGCCGCATACCCCGTATCCTCGGTAACCTCGGGCAACTCGTCCGGCTCGCCGGACACACCCTCGGTATCCGCCCGCCACCGCAGCTCGCCCGTGGCCGCGTCGAAGCAGAACACCTCGCGTTTTTCCTTGTCCGCACCGGTCAGATAGACGGCTTCGCCCACGACAATGGGCGAGCTGAAGCCTGGACGCGGAACGGCAGTCTTCCAAACAATCCCTTCCCCCGTTTCGCCGTCCCAGCGCGTCGGCGGCGATTCGATGGCGGCTATGCCGAGTCCGTCCGGCCCGCGAAAGGCAGGCCAATGCACCGGATTCTCGGGCAGGTCGCGATTTGCCTTCTCCGCGCCCTCGCGTCTCCCGGTTTGCTCGTCCCCGGCCGCTTCTCCGGGCGTTTTTCCGGGCGTTTCCTCGGCCGGCGATGAGGGAGGCGGCGTCTGGATGTTCGCCGCGCTCCGGTCCGGTCTCAGGCCCGCCCGCTCCATGGGTATCCCGGCCAGAATTGCCAGGACAGCGCCTGCCGTGCCCAGGGATATCAGCAGACTGCGGCGCTGCTCCGCGCGGCGTGATTCCTCGCTTTCCAGGCTGTCGCTCCCCCGCTCCGCGCGCCGTTGTTTTCTCGTCAGCAGGTGCAGTCCGGTCAGAAACACCACGCCGCCTCCCAAGGCCAGGCGCACACCGGCGGTGCGGACGGCCTGGTGATGGAAAAAGCGTTTCCGCGAGCGCCAGTCGATTTTGCGAATCGTCTCGCGCAGCTGCTCGTTGTCGGGCTGCTCCCGGAGCAGTTCGCGAAGCTCCGGCACCGCTGGAGGGTTCAGCGGGTCCACAGACTGCGCCGCCAAAACATTGGCCACCAGCACGATCACGACCGCCAGGGTGAACACCCCCGAGGTCACGGTCAGCGCCAGCAGCATTCCCCGCCACAAATCCCGCGACGGCTGTTCGGGTACGGCATCAGCGGATTCGGAATTCATGATGTGGGCATCTCCTGCTTGGCATCCGGCAGCGCGGCGCTTTGGGGCATGGAACTGTCCGCTTCCGGTGCGCCCGGCAGGCCATGACGACGAACCTGTTCCCGCGGACAGGCGGAAAAGCAGCGTCCGCAACTGACGCAGCGCGACCGCTCGATCCAGTACTCATCCCTGGGATGGCGCGTGGAGACCTCGATAACCCGCCCCGCGCCGGCCAGTCCCACAAAGGCTCCCGCGAACCATCCCCAAAATGCCAATTGGTCACTGCGGCGGCTCACGCGCTCGACCAATTCCTCCGGCTGTCCTCCGCTGTTCAGGTACCCCCGCGCGTCTGCGGACAGCGCATCGGCCGGTTGCGCCGTTCGCAATTCATTCAGCAACCGGGCATCCTGGTGCAACCAGGTCAGGCCTGGCGTGAGTCGATGCCCCATCCAACCGGCGGCGAGAGCAATCAGCGGAGTCAAGACGATCAGTCGCGCCAGTCTGCGTACGCCGCGAGCGCGCGATTCGTTCCACTTCGTCCTCACCGGCGGATGAATCGCGCCAAACGGACAGGCATCCTCACACAGACCGCAGTTGATGCACTCGTCCGGTGTGATACTCACATGCCGCCGCGAAATTCGCGCCGCCCAACCCAGCAATACCCCGTACGGGCACAAATAGCGGCAGTACGGACGCCCCACCACGGTGCCGACCACCAACAGCCCCAGCCCGAAAACCAACGGGCCACTCGGACCGCCGAACCGAAAAATCGCAATAAACGGGTCCTGTCGGCAAACCAGGTAGGCGGTCGCCGTCGCGGCTAGCAGCACTCCCAGAGCCAAGTACAGATGACGCAGCAGCCGAAGCGGCTCGTCGATGGCCGCAGGCACCCGCAACGGGCGCAGCAAAACCAAGTCCTGAATCGCCCCCAGCGGACACACCCCCGCGCAAAAGCTCCGTCCCACGTAGAGCGCGAACACCAGCGGCAGCGCAAAGAACAGCAGGGTTGACCGCATCACCACCATACCAGCCGGATCGGCAAGCCCCTGGGCGATGTTCTGCACCGAGCCCACCGCGCACACGCAACCCTGACGCCAAAACCCGAAATACAACAGCCCCAGCACCACTATCCCAACCAGCCCCGCCCGCGATCGCGTCCGCAGCCCCAGCCACCCCGCCAACGCCAGCGCCAACGCCAAAACTGCCACATCCAAATAGGGGGCGCTCTCCGAACGCGGCAGCGGATCCTGAACTTCCGGAAAACTATAGTCGGCATCAAACTCCGGACGCGGAAACCGCAGCTCCTCCTCCCCCGTCGCGAACTCCGCAAAAAAGCAGACCAGCAGCACGGCCAACAGCATACCACTCACAAGCGGCAGACGACGAGACAAACTATTGCAACCATTCCGCATGAGCATTCCGCGCCAGATTCAGGTTTTCCGGACAATCGCACACCGAAACTATAAACGCTCCCCGCCGAAACAATACCGGAGTTCCGAAAGACGACGCGGTGTCCGCGCCTCGTCCTCCGCAGGCCGTCGAGATGCCCAAGTAGCGGGCGCCGGCCTCTACTCAGTACCGGGCGCGCCGTCCCGCCGGCCGTCGAGGGCGCCGGCCTCTACTCAGTGCCGGGCGCGCCGGCCGTCGGGGGCGCCGGCCTCTACTCAGTGCCGGGCGCGGCCTCCGCGCCCGGCTCGACGGCATCTAGCCCTCTCACGGCGGCGCAGGTTCGCTGGCGGACGGTTTCAAAGAGAAAGAGAGTGGTGGCGGTGGCCACGTTGAGGGAATCGGCCTGGCCGAACATGGGGATTTTGACCTTCAGGTCGGCATGCTCCATCCATCGCTTACTGAGTCCGTATTGCTCGGTTCCGACGGTTATGGCGATCGGCCCGGTGAGATCGACGTCGGTATAGACCGATTCGGTGTGCGGAGTGGCCGCGAGGGTAGCGACACCCTTCTGCTTGAGCCACTGGAGGACCTCCTCGCTCGTGCCCTCGGCAACGGGAACCGTGAACAGGGTGCCAATGCTGGCGCGGACGACATTGGGATTGAAAAGATCAGTGCAGCGGTCGCAGAGAATGAGTGCGTTCACACCTGCGGCATCCGCAGAGCGCAGCATCGTGCCGAGATTTCCCGGCTTCTCGATGGCTTCGGCCACCAACAGGAAGGGATTGATCGGCAGCTCCAGGTCGGCGATGTGCCTGCGGCGCTGCGGCGCAACGGCGACCAGTCCCTCCGGGCGATCCCGGTAGGCCATTTTGCTCAAAACCTCGGCACTGACGGGGACCACTTCGGCACCGCCCTGCGCCAGGCGCTCCAGCAGCGCGGGTTCGTTGTCGCCCTGAAACAGGTCGTCGCAGAAGTAGATCTCCCGCACGGGGTACCCATTGTCCGCGGCGTGCAGCAGCGGCCGGTACCCCTCAATGATCATCAGTCCCTCGCGGTCGCGGTCGCGCCGGTCGCGCAGACGGACCACATGTTTGACGCGCGGATTCTGCAAGCTGGAAATACAGCTCATTCAAGTCCTTCCTTAGTGTTTGTCGAAAATGCCGAGAAGAGCGTTGGATAGCTCACCTTTTAAAACTCAATCTTTCGTCTTCTTCTTCGTGTCTTTCGCGTGTTTCGTAGTTACTTCCCTACGGGCCACCGGGATGCTCTGCGTTTCCAGTACGAGTCCATCCAATGCAGTTCTTATTGTAGACGGATTTTCTTGAGTTCAAGAGTATCGCACTACGACAGGCACACGACACCCCATACGACTGGTATAATCAGCAACGAGACTATCAAAACACAGCCGATCAATACGGCGTGGTTCCGGGCGTTGGCGACAAACGTAGGTACGGCAAGATTCTCCCTAAAAGATGAATTCGCAAGCACGAATGAAAATTCAGACATCAGAAGGAGCGTCACCACACACGAACCAAACGTCTCAAGGGAGGCGCTGAGATAAGACATCGTTTGGAGAAAAGCCCCCGTGTTTCCATGAAAGGTAGGTGGAGTGGCTGAATCGAGCACATTTCTTATTACCCATGGCATAGGAATGCCGAGCAGGGAACCGAGAACGTAGTATCCCACCACCCAGGGAACAGTAGGTAAACGTAAGCGGCGACATGCGTAGATTGCAGCGACGAGCAAAGCCGCTATCCATACCAACCGGGCGACATATGCGCATATTGCAACCAGCGATGGTATCACAGTCTGTTCCTTGCCTCTATGCGGTTATAACGTGAAGATCACTGGCGCGAGGTACGAGCGTCCAGTGCATCTTGCTTGTGGAATTTTTGTCCTCGCTTCTCTCGACTGCGGACTTCGCAGAAACCTCCACCATACTACCGAAATGACCGGGTGCCAAGCACAAACAATTGTCTCGCAAGGCATCTTCTTCTCTGACTGGTAGAATGCACTCGGCAACAGATTGTGTGGTATATATCGAACAGGACGCGGTGAGAGGGCGAGACTCCGTCGAGCCCCGCCGTTTGCCGAATGGCAGGGTCAGGTTGCCTGCGTCGGCGAACGTGTCGGCTTCGGGATGCCGGCACGGGGCGCGGAGGCCGCGCCCGCTACTTGGTGACGGCCCAGCCGGAGGACAAGGCGCGGGGAATGCGGCGGATTATTCGAGGAAGAAGGGGGTTTCTTCGTCGACCAGGCGCCTTCCTTTGCCGTTTCCCTTGAGCGCGCTGTCACTTCGTTTGCGCCATTCGTCGGCGATGTCGGATTTGCCGGCCGGTTCTGTGGTTGCGGGGGTGTCCGGGCTGGCGTCCTTGTCCTTTGCTTGTTTCTTATTTGGGGCGGGTTTGCTGTTTGCTTTGGCTGCGGGCTTCGCGGGCGGCTCGGTTTTGGCCGATGCGGGGGGCCTGCTTGGAGCTTCGGGGACGGGGGTGGCTTGATTCGGCTCGTTTTCGTTGCCGTTGCCGTTTTCGTCGCCGTTTTCGTTGTTCTCTTCGGCTTCGCGGCTTTGGGGCTCGGGGGTGCCGCGCTTGAACTGGACGTAGCTTTTGACGGGTTTGTCGGTGACCTTGAATCCGCGCGCGCCGGCGGAGCGCAGTTTGATCTGGTCGAAGTCGACGTCGACGTGGTCGATTTTACTGCGCTTGCTTTTTTTGAGTTCGCAGCGCACGACCACGCCGTAGTTGGTGTAGATGTTTTCGATGATGCAGCCCTCGGGGACGGCCTTGTAGTCGCGGTCCATGATGTAGCTGTCGATGCGGAATCGCTTGGCGTAGATGACGCCGCTTTTGCGGTCGCGGTAGAGCATGGAGTACACCTGCTCCTTGTCGGACTTGAAGACGTATTTTAGCTGGCCGGTGTAGAGTTTTTCGGGGACGGGGACGACCTTGTACTGACCGTCGTTGCGCATGAGCACGAGTCGGTCGTACTCGGTGCAGAGGATGGGTTCCTCGGATTTGTTGCTGTTTTTGACCTCGGTGCCGACAAAGTTGTTCTGCCGGTCGTGTCCGACGCGCAGGTTTTTGAGGGCGACCTGGCGGGCGTCGACTTCGCCCAGGTCGGTGATTTCGGTGCGGCGCGGAAATTGCTTGCCGTAGGTTTTTTTGATTTTTTTGAGGTAGTCGACGGCGTAGCGGGTGAGATTGTCGAGATTGTCCTGGGTTTCCTCGATCTGCCGGAGGATGTCGTCCAGTTCCTGCCGGTTCCTGTCGAGGTCGAATTTGGAGATGCGGCGGATTTGCAGTTGCAGGAGCCGTTCGATGTCCTCGTCGGTGACGGCGCGCCGGAACTGGTCGCTGAACGGTTCGAGACCGGCGTGGACTTCGGCCAGGACGGCCTGCCAGGTCTCACAGTCCTCAATGCGCTTGTAGATGCGGTTTTCGATGAAGATTTGGGCCAGGGTTTTGGCGTGGAAGCTCTCGTTGAGCCGTCCCAGGCGAATCTGCAGTTCCCAATGCAGGTACTCCTGGAGCTTGTCGGCGTTGCGCTGCAGAATTTCGCTGACGGTCATCATCACCGGCTCGTTTTCGCAAATGACCATGATCGAGGAGGAGATGTTGACTTCGCAATCGGTGTAGGCGTAGAGGCGCTTGATGGTCTCCTTGGCGTGCATGCCGCGGGGCAGCTTGATCTCGATCTCGACGTTTTCGGCGGTGTAGTCCTTGATCTGGGCGATTTTGATTTTGCCGTGCCGGACGGCGTCCTCGATGTTTCCCATCAGGCTTTCGGTGGTGGTGCCCGCGGGGACTTCGCGGATGGCCAGGGTTTTGTCGTCGACGATTTCGATAAGCGCTCGGACCTTGACTTTGCCGGTGCCGTCGTCGTAGTCGCCGACGTCCATGAGCCCGCCGGTGAGGAAGTCGGGGTAGACGGGCTTGGATTTGCCGCGCAGGATGGCGATTTGGGTGTCGATCAGCTCGTTGAAGTTGTGCGGCAGGATGCGGGTGGACATGCCGACGGCGATGCCGTCGGCGCCGAGCATGAGCAGGGAGGGCAGCTTGGCGGGCAGGCGGATCGGCTCGCGGTTGCGCCCGTCGTAGGAGTCCTCGAACTCGGTGATTTCCGGGTTGAACAGGATGTCGCGGGCGAGCGGGGTGAGACGGCATTCGATGTAGCGCGCGGCGGAGGCGGCGTCGCCGGTGTGGATGTTGCCGAAGTTCCCCTGCTTGTCGATGTAGAATTCCTTGTTGGCCAGCACCACGAGGGCGCTGCCGATGGAAGCGTCGCCGTGAGGGTGGTACTGCATGGTGTGGCCGATGACGTTGGCCACCTTGTGGAAGCGGCCGTCGTCGATCTGGTGCAGCGAATGCAGAATCCGGCGCTGGACGGGTTTGAGCCCGTCGTCCACGTCGGGAATGGCGCGCTCCTTGATGACGTAGGAGGCGTACTCGATGAAGTTGCCCGCCATCATGTTGGACAGGAAATCGTCCTCGGCGGCCTTGGCCGTGGCGTCGCCGTCGACCGCCACGGCGTCGCCGTTTTCCGCGGGCGCGTCACCGCTGGGATCGACCGGTGGCTCGGCGGGTGCGGAGTCCGCTACGGCTTCCGGCGCGGGCGCCGGGGACGGCGCTTCGTCGGGGCCGTTCTGATTTTGAGGATCGTCGGTCATAGTTGAAGGCTGCGGGGATGAGTGCCGGGTTGGAGTCCTCGGCGCGTCACATCAGGTTTCCCATAATGTAGTCGCGGCGCTCCTTTGTGTTCTTGCCCATGAAGAAGGTCAGCAGTCCGGGGACGTTGCCCATGTTGTTGACGGTGACCGGCAGCAGGCGGATGTTCGAGCCGATGAACTGGCCGAACTCCTTGGGGGAAATTTCGCCGAGTCCTTTGAAGCGGGTGACTTCGGCGGCCTTGCCCAGCTTGCGTTTGGCTTCGGTCAGCTCGATGTCGCTGTAGCAGTAGAAGGTTTCCTTCTTGTTGCGGGCACGGTACAGCGGCGTCTCGAGCACGTAGAGATGCTCGGAGAGGACCAGCTGCTCGAAAAACGTCAGAAAAAACGTGATGATCAGGTTGCGGATGTGCAGGCCGTCGACGTCGGCGTCGGTCGCGATGACAACCTTTTCGTAGCGCAGCCCCTCGATGCCGTTCTCGATGCCGAGGGCACGCATAATGTAGTAGAATTCCTCGTTGGCGTAGACGGTTTTGAAGCGATGTCCAAAGGCGTTGAGCGGCTTTCCCTTGAGGCAGAAGACCGCCTGATTGTCGACGTTTCGGCAGCAGATCATCGAGCCGGCCGCGGACTGGCCCTCGGTGAGGAAGACCATGGACTCTGCGCCCTTTTCCTTGTCGTCGCACAGATGGTACTTGCAGTCGCGCAGCTTGGGGATCTTCAGCGAGACCTTTTTCGCTTTTTCCTTGGCCTGATTGCGCACGGCCTGGACTTCCCGGCGGACCTTTTCATTCTGTGCGATCTTGTCGATGATCCGTTCGGCGGTTTCCGGGGTTTTGTAGAGGTGTTTGGCCACGGCGGCCTTGATGGCGGATACCAGGTCGGCGCGGATATCGTTGTTGCCCAGCTTGTTTTTGGTCTGGGATTCGAAGATCGGCTCCTGAATTTTCACCGCGATGGCGCCGACGATGCCGTTGCGCACGTCCGCACCGTCGTAGTTCTTGTTCGCGTACTCGTTGATGCCCTTGAGGATTCCCTCGCGGAAGGCGGACTGATGAGTGCCGCCGTCGTTGGTGTACTGTCCGTTGACGAACGAATAGTAGACCTCGCCGAAGGTGGAGGTGTGGCAGAAGGCGAACTCGATCTTCGTTTCGCGGTGGTAGATGATCTCGTAGGCGCGCTCGGACTCGACCTTTTCGCCGAGCAGGTCGCGCAGGCCGTTGCGGGAGACGAAGCGCTCGCCCTTCCAGTACAGGCTGAGCCCGCTGTTCAGGTAGGCGTAGTTCCACAGGCGACGGCGGACAAACACCTCGTTGAACGAGAAGTCGGGGAAAAAGTCCGGATCGGGCCGAAAGATGATTTCGGTGCCGTTCGGCTCGTCGCCGCATTCGCCCTCCTTCTCGGACTGCAGGGTTCCCGACTTGAAGACCGCGCGCTTGAACTTTCCGTCCCGGCGCGAGACCACCTCGAAGTATTCCGACAGGGCGTTGACCGCCTTGGTGCCCACGCCGTTGAGTCCGACGGAGAACTGGAACACTTCGTTGTTGTACTTCGCGCCGGTGTTGATCACCGACACGCACTCGATGACTTTGCCCAGCGGAATGCCGCGGCCGAAGTCGCGGACGGTGACGCGATCATCCTCGGAGATCGAAACGTCGATCCGCCGGCCCTGCCCCATGATGAATTCATCGACCGCATTGTCGATGACTTCCTTGAGAAGGACATAGATGCCGTCATCCTGATGGCTGCCGTCGCCCAGCCGGCCGATGTACATGCCGGGCCGGGTGCGGATGTGCTCCAGGGAACTCAGCGTTTTGATTTTGCTTTCGTCGTAGACGACGTTCGTCTGTTCGCTCATCATTCCTCGCCGGTGACGCCTTCACTGATCAGAACTCGTCGGTTCCGGAGCTGTCCAGCTCCTGGTCGTCGCCGATGCGCCCCAGTTCCTCGTCCACCTCGTCGGTGTCGAAGGGGACGTCATCGAAGAGGGCGGAGCCTGTCAGAATGGCGCCGCATTCCGGGCAGGCACCGCCGTCGGCATCCACATCTGTCATGCGGACGGTGCATTCGCAGTAGGGACACTTGATCGTTTCCATAGAGTGTTTCGGACTCCCCTAGCTTGTCGATGCCATTGTGCGCACCGAGGGACTTTTTTTTTCGCGAGCGCAGCAGTTCACACCTGCAGCGACACGAGAAACTCGATGTTGTTCTTCGTCTTTTTGAGTTTGTTGAGCATCAGCTCCATGGCCTCCACCGAGGAGACCCCGTTGAGCACCCGCCGCAGCTTCCACACCCGTTCGAGTTCGTCGGGGTGCAGCAGCAGCTCCTCGCGCCGAGTGCCGCTCTTCTCGATATTTAAAGCAGGGAAAATGCGTTTGTCAACCAGATGCCGGTCCAAATGCAGTTCCATGTTGCCGGTGCCTTTGAATTCCTCGAAGATCACCTCGTCCATGCGGCTGCCGGTATCCACCAGCGCGGTGGCCAGAATCGTCAGGCTGCCGCCCTCCTCGATGTTGCGCGCCGAACCGAAGAAGCGCTTGGGCTTGTGCAGCGCGTTGGCGTCGACGCCGCCGGAAAGAATCCGTCCGCTGTGAGGCTGGATCGTGTTGTAGGCGCGAGCCAGCCGGGTGATACTGTCCAGCAGAATGACCACATGGCGACCGTGCTCGACCTGGCGTCGGGCCTTCTCGATGACCATTTCGGCGACCTGCACATGGCGCTCGGGCGGCTCGTCGAAGCAGGAGTGAATCACCTCGCCGTCGACGTTGCGCTTCATGTCGGTCACTTCCTCCGGACGCTCGTCAATCAGCAGAACCATCAGCACGATATCGTCGTTGTTTTCGGTAATGCTGTTGGCCATCTTCTGCAGGATCACGGTTTTGCCGGTGCGGGGCGCGGCCACGATGAGACCGCGCTGTCCGCGCCCGATGGGGGTGATCAGGTCCACCGCGCGCATGCCCAGCTCCTCCGACTCGCGCTCCATGATCAGCCGGCTGGTCGGAAACAGCGGGGTCAGATTTTCGAACGGCACCTTCTCCTTCTTCTGCATCGGCGCTTCGCCGTTGATCGACTCAACCTTGAGCATCGCGAAGAACCGTTCCTTCTCGCGCGGCTGGCGAATCTGCCCGAACACCGAATCGCCGGTGCGCAGCGAGAATCGACGCACCTGCGACGGACTCATGTAGATGTCCTCCGGGCACGGATAGTAGCTGTACTCGGCATTGCGCAAAAATCCGAATCCGTCCGGCAGCACTTCCAACGCGCCGCCGCCGTACATCAGACCGTTCTTCTCGACGTTCGCCTTGAGAATCTCGAAAATCAGATCGTGCTTGCTGAGCGAGCCGACCCCCTCGATATCCAAACTCAGCGCCATCTGCGTCAGCTCGATCATCGAACAGGCCTGCAGCTGCGTCAGGTCGTAGTTTTCGGCGACCTGGTCGCGATGCTTGCCGCCCTGGCGTTTACGTCCACTGCCGCGACCACCGGATTTCTTGCGTCCGTCGCCGCCGGCATTGCCGCCGCCCTGCGCCTCGTGCTCGGTCTTGCCCTCCGCATCGGTCTCCGTCTTGTCGTCCGCCGCAGCGACGCTCTCCTTTTTGGGGGCGTTGATTTGAGGTTGTTGCGTTTCCTCCTCCGTGTGCTTTGCGGAGTCATTCGCTGTTTTCGGAGCTTTCCTGCGTTCGGTTTCGGGCTCCGCCTTGGTCGTTGCGGATTCAGCGGCACCTTCCGCATTCGCTTCGTTTTTCGTCTCAGCGGCTTGGGGCTTTTCGGCGTTGGCTTTTTTTCGGGTGGTTGGTCGACGAGTTTTTTTTGCTTTTTCTTCTGTCATGGTGTTTTCCTCGGGTTCGTCTATTGCGGACGAATGGCCGTGTTTCCCGCGGGCTGCGCTCGTCCGGGGTGTTGATGATTCCTCAATCCATATGATTGCTGTTCGCCGGTGTCGATTCGGCGCTCATTGACATGTGCCGTTCGCTCCTCCGTCGAGCGTTTCCTTGATGCGCGTCAGCAGTCGCCGACACTGATTTCGCAAAATCGTCTTTGTTCCGATGTTGATCAACCCGAAATCGGCTCGCTCCAGCTTCTCATCCGCCGCCATCTGAGCGTCCAGGCATTTCTGAATCCGGTTGTCGTCCCACCCCCGCCGACGCAATCGCGCCCGCTGCCTTTGCTCGGGGCACCATACCGCGCAGGTGGCCAGCATGATGTCCTGCCATCCAACTTCAAACAAAAGCGGAACCGCACAGTGCAAGGGGGCCGAGCCGCCGCTCGCGTCCAAATCCAGAATGCGTTGTTTCACCCGCGGATGCACCTCGCCGTTCAACCATTCCCGTTCCGCCGCGGATGCGAAAACCTTGTCGGCAACCCAACAGCGGTCAATCTCACCGGAGTCGTTGAATGCCGCCGCACCCCAGCGCTGCCGCATGCTTTGCCGCAACCCCGCATCCTCACGATACAAGTCATGAACTATCCTGTCCGAATCAACCACGACAGCGCCAAGTTCCTCCAGCACCTCAAGTGCCGTGGTTTTTCCCGCCGCCGGTCCGCCGGTAATTCCTACTAAAGCCATAAACGCCTTCGATTCAACAGTGATGGATACGCCACGGGGCACTCACATGAGCGCCGGGAAAAACGAAGCGCCTAGCGTCGAAATGCGCGAGCGGCTCGCAGACCGACCATCCATAGACCCTACACCTGAACCCAATCGCGCATGGAAAAACGAGGATACACCGATGCAAACTCTCTGGATATGGAACCAACGCGCGCCACGCGGACGAATGTATGAACGGTTGCAAAGAATCGGAGGCTACTTTTTCACGGACTCAGGCGCACAAGTGCGCAATGCCCAGTTGAGAAGTTGTCAGGTGGATGCGGCGCTTCCGAAAACCATCGGAAGACCGGGTCAAGACTGCTATGCACAGGGAGATTATACCCAACCAGGGCTTGAATCCCAATACCATAACAAGACTTTTGCCGTTGTCAAACACAGTCCGAGAACATGAGCCGTCCCGGGATTGCCCCGCATCAGAGCTGCACGATGCTTCTCCTTTATGCTATAGTAGTGAAACCGCGAAAAAAACGGTTGACGGCTGGTCCGATGCAGGGCACTGTCTGAATGGCAAACTTCTTTTCTGCAACAGATTGTGGGGGGATGTAAAACTCGCGCGGGACGCGTTGAGGGGCGGGACTCCGACGAGCCCCGCCGTCGAACGAATGGCGGGGTCGGTTGCCTGCGCCGGGAAACGCATCGTCATCGGGAGACCGACACGGGGCGCGGAGGCCGCGCCCTCTACTTGGTAGGGGCCGGCGCCCCGACGGCCCGTGGGAGGGCGTCGCCTTCGACGGGACACCCGAGGTTCCAGTGTCGGCAACCCCGGCTCGACGGAGTCTCGCCCTCTCCATCGGGGGGGCGGGATCACGCCGCCCCCTCCCTCAGAAAGGAATTGCCCTGGGTCTGATGCGTTGCGGCTGCGGCTTGCGCCCCCCCCCGCAATTATCGAGGCGCACGCTTGCCGGTCAAAATATGGTTGTGCGCGCGTGAGCGGAACAACCCGGGTCATACGGGCAGAGAGCCGGATACGACATTCTCTCGCAGGCGCACTTGCAGACCGTCGGAACATCGCTATAGTACGCGTTTTGTTTGCCGCACTCAAACTGCCGAAGCGAGGATTTCGGAATTATGAAGAGAACTGGTTCCAAGCACAAACTTTGCCGTCGCGTCGGGGAATGCGTCTGGGGCGACCCCAAATGTCCCAGCGTCAAACGTCCCTATATGAGCGGAATGCACGGGCGCACGCGCCGCCGAAAGCAATCCATCTATGGCGAGCTTCTCCTCGAGAAACAGAAGCTGCGCACGCACTATGACCTGACCGAGAAGCAGCTGGTCTTCAGCTATCACAAAGCGAAGGCGGGCGAGGGCGTCACCGGCGACAAGCTGCTGATTGCGCTCGAGACGCGCCTGTCCTCGGTGGTGTACCGCAGCGGGCTGGCCCCGACCATCCATGCGGCCAAGCAGGCCGTCACCCACCGTCACGTCCTCGTGGACGGACATGTCGTGGACCGCAATGGTTGCACCCTTCGCCCCGGCCAAGTCGTTTCGATCAGCTCCGAGCGCTCTCCCGCCCTGGCCAGCATGGCGCAGAATTCGGACGTTGTGCCGCCGCCGTACCTGGCCTGCGACCGCGAAAGCGCCAAGGTCACCCTGACGCGCGCGCCGATGGTCGAGGAAATCCCCGTCCCCGTCGAGGTTACCCGGGTTGTTGAGTACTACGCCCGCTAGTTTTGCTCGTTCAGCGCAAGCCGAAGCGATGACCCTGCTCACGTTTTCTTCACGGCCGATCCGGCATCCCCGGGTTGGCCGTTTTTCTTGGAGTTGTCCACCGAACAGGAGAATTTGAACCATGCCCTTTGATCAAGGCTCCGTCACCTGCCGCGTCTGCCTGCTGCCCCAACCCATGCCGAAGGACGTCCTCGACCGCTTCGCCGCCAAGGCCGGCGGGGATCTCGCCGCCGTGCGCGACGAACCCGTGTGGGGCTGGGTCGCGCGCCACCTGCTCGAAACCCGCATCGACGAGGAAACCGCCTATCGGGGCGGATACCTGACCCTTACGCTTCGCCAGGCTCAACGCAAAGTTCCCGCCTCCCTCCTGCAGGCCGAGTGCCGCATGGCGGAACTCAGCCGCATGGCCGAGAATAACAGCTCAACAATCTCCCGCAAGGAGAAAAAGGCCATCAAGGAAGAGGTTTCCGAACGACTGCTGCCCAAAATGCCGCCCCAAGTCGGCGGCATCGGCTTTGTCGTGGACGAGTCCTCCGAGCGGCTGTACGTCAGCGCCACCTCGGACACGCAACTGGACACCTTCCTCGGATACTTTCGAGACACCGTCGGCTTCGAGCCCATCGCCCTGACACCCGATGTGGCCGCCCCCGACCTGTACTCCATCAACCCGGATGTCGTGCCAACGCTCAATGTCTCGCCGTCCATCGCCGACGGCCAGGCTTCCGGCACGCTGGGGCAGGATTTTCTCACTTGGCTGTGGTGGTACCAGGAGGCCCACGAGGGCAAGCTGCCCAAGAGCCAGCTGGGCGAATTCGGTCTGTTGGTCGACGGCCCGCTGGTGTTTGTCGCCGAAGGCCCCGGCGCCCACGAATCGGCCATCCGCAAGGGGCTGCCCACCCTTAGCGCCGAAGCCAAGGCAGCCCTCGAAGTGGGCAAAAAGCTCAAGCGGGCCAAACTGATGTTCGCGCGCGGCAACGACGCCTGGAACGCCACCATCGACGCCGACGCCTTCATCATCCGCGGACTCAAACTGCCGCAGGGCGAGGCCCTCGATCCCGACAGTGCCTTCGAAGAGCGCATCACCAACCTGCATATCTTCCAGACACTCCTGTACGCCCTCTTCAAACGCTACCTGACCGAAATGACCGACGAGGACCAGGCAAAGAAGGTTGCGGAGTCCGCAAAGAAATGGGTCAAAAGCATGGACGGGAAGTGAGCAGTGAGCAGTGAGCAGTAATCAGTGAGCAGTGAGCAGTGATCAGTGATCAGTATGCAGGTGTCGGGTGTCGGGTGTCGGGTGCCATGCCGGTGCCCCACCGGAGACGACGCACGTCCCGGTGCAGGAAACCTGCCCCGCTATTCGGCAAACGGCGGGGCTCAAGGGGACTTTCGCCCTCTCCGGAATTCCCCTGCCCGAGCGATCCTCCCCTAGTGGGTGCGATCCTTCGCCACCCCGCTTGAAACTCCAATGCGCAAACACAACATGCACCAAGTATACCAATAATCGCGTGCACACCTAAACAAAATGGTATTGAGCGTTCACCATACTGCATTAATGCGTTCATTATGTAAAATCGGCGGGGTATAACCCGTTTTCGGGTCCCCGCAGTACTGTCCACGATCCGCTATGGATTGATCGTACCCTTCGGGATTATTTCGTTTCCCTCCTTGTCAGGTTTCATTCGCGGCGGCTGGGGGGCGGGGACGGTGCAGATGACCGCCAGGCCGAGGACGAAAAAGACGAGGATGATGCTCATGCCGGCA
>CAZSBQ010000079.1:0-16588 GCA_964604795.1 uncultured Victivallales bacterium
ACACCAGCCAGTCGCCCGCGCGGAACGCGGTTTGATAGATGGTTCGCTGCGCGTGTGCCGTGGCGAAAAACAGGCGTTCGGGCACTTGGTCTTCCACAAACGCGGACCAGTTGGGATGCACGCGCCAGGTAAGATGGTGCCAGTAGTCCAGCCCGGCGCGGCGCAGCCTCGTTTCGGTCACCTCGAATCCGAGCGGCTCGATCAGGTGTAGTTCCGCCCCGCAGCATACGCATAACCGCCCGATGGTGCCGGTGTTCTGCGGTATTTCCGGTGCGAACAAAACAATGCGAAACGGCGTGTTCATGGTCTCAGTGCTCATGTCTTAACTATGGTCAGCTTTATCCCTTATGTACTTATTAATAAAAATTTTCCATAATAGAGTAAGGCCACCCTTGAGGGAAGGGGGGATGGAGGCCAATAATGGCATCCTGCGGCAACTGCCTCCCGCGGTGACTGGCTCCCGCTGTAACTGCCTCCCGCGGTATCCGGGCTTCTTTGGTGTTTGGGGACCTGTTGCTTTGCTACAGGAGGTTCCGCAGGGTTGCGGCATCTTGGGCGAATTGGTCGAGGGATTCGTCGCGGACGAATTCCATGAGTGCGTAGTGTTTTCGTCCGGTTCGGGCGGCTGCTTGGAAGTAGGCGGTCCAGGCGTCGGTTCCTTCTTTGAGAGGGCGCCGGTCGATGCCGTCGGGGGTGGCGGTCCAGTGGAATACGTGGATATTGGCGAGTTTGTCGAGGACGGATTCGAGGCTTTGGAGGCAGTGTTCGCGCGGTGCTCCGTTGGGGGGTTGCCAGTAGGTCAGCAAGCCGGGATGGTCGGCTTCGTCCAGGAGTTGGCGTGCCGACTCGATGGAGTCGGTCAGGGTGTTGGCATGGTATTCGGTGGCGACGACGAGTCCGGCTGCGGCCGCGAGGTCTGCGATGCGGACGAGGTCGTCGACGACGGTTTTACGGTAGTGTTCGTCGGCTTGAGCGCTGGGGCGTTTTCCGGCCCAGACGCGGATTGTGCTTACGCCGAGCGCCTGGGCGGAGTCCATGACGGCATCGAAGTCGGGTCCGTCAGTTTCTCCTGCGCGGTAGTAGGCGCCGTAGGATGGCAGTTCGAGGCCGGCCTCTTGGGTTTGCCGACGGATTTGTGCGGCGAGTTTGGTGTCGCCATGGGGTGCGTGCAGGTCACCTCCCCATTCGATGGCGCTCAGGCCCGCTTGGCTGACCTGTTTGATGATTTGCTCGGCTGTGAGCGAGCGGAATGTGATGGAGGTGAGTCCTGGGATGATCATTGTTCAGCCTTTTCTGCGGGGCTGCTTGTTTCGCCCCTGGGTTTGAATTGGACGCTGAAGTCGGCGACGCCGTTGTCGATCAGCGTTTCTCGGGTCACGAGCCATGTGGTCGTGCGGTCTTCGGTTTGGATGCCGTTGGTGCTGGTTATGGGAGTGGGAGTGGTGATGATGAATTCGATGCGCAGGTTTTCCGGGATTGGTCCGTTTTGGCGGAGGGATTCCAGTTCGGGGTTGTCGACGGTGAGTTTGAGATTCCCGTCGGGGGTTTCGCTGAGTCTGAGGTTTTTCAGCGGGCCGTTTCCGAGTGCGTCATGGAGGTTTTCGGCTCGGCATTCGAGGATGGTGTGGGTTCGATTGTCGGCGTTGTATGTGCGGTGGCGTTCCAGTTTGAGTCCGGTACCTTCGAGGTGTTCGCGGCATGCCTGCTGATTGAGCCACCATGCCGGTTCTTTGTCGCCGGCGTTTGCGGAGTCCGCGGCTTGCACGAGTTGTCGGGCGAGGGGGACGGCATCTTCAGGCATGGAATAGTGCAGCAGGAGCCGTGCGGAACCGTTGCGGTGAATGATCAGTTCCTGCTTGACGTGCAGGCACCCGCAGGTCGTCAGCAGCAGGGCTGCCAGCCCACTGCGGAGCCCCGTGAACAGCCGAGCGGTGTGGCCAACGGTGCGCGTGCGCCGGCGGTGAATGAGTTCGGATGGGCTGCAGTGGCGGATCACGATTTCGCGGGGGTGGGATGGGTTTGGACGAATTGAGCGATGTCTTCGGCGAGTGCTTCGGGTGTCATGCGGAATTTTTGGCGCAACACCTGTTCGGTTCCGCCGGGGATGTTTTCCGCGGGCCATCCTCGGGTCAGCAATTTAAGGTTCGGGATATTGCTGAGGAGTGCGCGAACGCGGACGGCGAATCCGGAATCGGTGCAGTGATTTTCGATGGTGACCAGGGGCATGCGGGCGGCCTGATCGCGAAGGCGCTCGGCATCGAGGGGCTGCAGGCTTCGGACATCGACGACGGTGGCTGAGATGCCGGCGATTTCGAGCGCGCGTGCGCTGCTGAGAGCGGTGGCCACTTCGCGTCCGACGGCCCAGATGGCGACGTCTGCGCCGTCGCGCAGCACGGCCGCCCTGCCCTGCCGGCAGGGAGGCGGCGCATCGGTCTCCAGGGGTTCCGCGGAGCTTTTCGGATAGCGCAGCACGGCAGGCCGCTCCGCTTTCACCTGCTGGTCGAGCATGGCAGTCATCATGGTGGCATCCGCAGGTTGCAGAATGTCCAAGCCGGGCAGCGCGAACCAAAGGGCCAGGTCGTGGATGCCGTGATGGGTCGGGCCGTCCTCGACGACGCCGGCCCGGTCCAGGCAGAAGATAACGGGCAGGTTCTGCAGGACCACGTCGTGAAAGACATAGTCGAATGCCCGCTGCATGAAGGTGGCGTAGACGGCCACGACCGGCTTCATGCCTGCGGCGGCCAGTCCGGCAGCGAAGACGACGGCATGCTCTTCGGCGATGCCCACGTCGAAGAATCGGTCGGGAAACTGGCTTTGCACGGCCATGAGGCCAGTGCCGTGGCACATTCCCGCGGTGATGGCCACGACGTCGGGATCTCGCCTCATGAGCGAGCAGAGGGTGTCGCCGAGGTGGGATGAAAAGGTTTTGGATTGCGGGCTGTCGATGCCGATTTTTTCCTCGGGCGCGCCGGATTCCAGGTCGAACCGTCCCATGCCGTGGAAGGTTTCGGGTGCTTTGACGGCATTTGGGTACCCATGGCCCTTTTCAGTGAGGACATGAACGACGGTGGGGCGTTTGATTTTCCGCACGGCTTGGAAGGTGCGGATCAGTTCGGGGATGTCGTGTCCGTCCAGCGGCCCGATGTAGGACAGCCCGAGTTCTTCGAAGACGGCGCCGGGGGTAAGCAGCCCTTTGGCGGCGAGCAGCACACTGCTGAACCATTTGTGCAGGTGTCGTCCAACCAGCGGGATGGCATCGACGGCCCCGGCGATTTTTCTGCGCGCCCGCTGATAGCGCTGTCCTGAAATGGTGCGGTTGAGATATTGGGACAGCGCGCCGACGTTGGGCGCGATGGACATGCGGTTGTCGTTGAGCACGAGGGTGAAATCTTCGGTGGTTTCAATGATGCTGTTCAGTCCCTCGAGTGCGACTCCGCAGCCGAGCGCGCCGTCGCCTGCGACGGCGACGACATGGCCTGCGCGCTTTTGTCGGTCGCGTGCGGCGGCGAATCCGAGTGCCGCGGAGATAGCGGTGCCTGCGTGTCCGGCGCCGAACAGATCGTAGGGGCTTTCGCTGCGGTTGAGAAATGCGCCGCATCCGTCGTCCTGGCGGAGGGAGTCGAAAAGCTGATTGCGTCCGGTGAGCAGCTTATAGGAATAGGCTTGGTGTCCGGTGTCCCAGATGAGTGCGTCCTCGTCCAGGTCGAAGACACGGCAGAGCGCGACGGTCAGCTCGACGGTTCCGAGGTTGGATGCCAGGTGTCCGCCGTTTCGGGAAACGACGCTGAGGATGCGTTGGCGCAGCTCATCGGCGAGTTCGGGGAGCGCGTCCGCGGGCAGTGCCTGAACATCGGCGGGTTTTTGAATGCTGTTGAGCATCCCTGCATCACTCATCGTTGCCGCCGCCTCCTGTTTTCGCCTTTTCCCATTTGAGGCGGCACCTTCGGGCCACCTGCAGTTCGTAGGTCAAGCTGTTCCAGTCTTGTTGGCGGATGCAATGTGCGTAGCTGACAAGCGTGCCGATGAGTTCATCCATGCCTTTCAGCACCTCCGATCGATTTTGGCGGCAGATATCGGTCCACATGTCCGGAGAGCTGGCGGCAATGCGTGTGACGTCGCGGAACGCTCCTGCGGTTGCCCTGACGGCGTTGGGATCGTCGGGCAGCTGACGCACGGCGGCGGCGGCCAGCAGATGGAGGACATGGCTGGTTCGGGCGACCAGCGCGTCGTGAGTGTGCGGATCGATGGCGGCTGTTTGGGCGCCGGCCGCTTCCCAGAGGCGTTTGACGGCTTCACCGATCGCTTCATCGAGAGAGCTTTCGGCGCAGAGAAAGACGGTTGCGTCCTGGTACAGCATGGTGTCGGCGTGGTCCAGTCCGGCGCTTTCCTTGCCTGCCATGGGGTGACTGCCGACGAAGGCGACTCCGTTCGACGCCAAAGCTTGCGTGCAGGCTTCGACGATGGTGGATTTGGTGCTGCCCACGTCGGTGACCCCGCTGCCCGCACTCCAGTCGGCGGCGTGTTTTTCGACGAAGTCAATCGTGGCGGACACGGGCATGCAGACCACGGTGAGGTCGGCTTGGGGCAGAATGGTCTCGGGCGTTGTGGCACCGTCGTGAACAGCGTTCATTTGCAGGGCTTGGCGAATGCTTTCGGGTCGGCGGGCGCAACCGAGCACGCGAAGATCGGGGAGCGCCCGTCGCAATGCCAGGCCGAGGGACCCGCCCAACAGGCCAAGTCCGGCAATGGCGACGGTTTTGCGTGGCAGCAGTTCCGGCAGGTTGTTGGTATTGTTCTGCATAGTGGTGATTGGTGTTGAAGGATGCGAGGAGGAATGCGGAGTCCGCAGGTCGGCTCGGTCATGCGGACTAGGCCAGCCATCGTTCGGCGTCGATGGCGGCTCGACATCCCATACCGGCGGCGGTGACCGCCTGCTGGTAGACTCGGTCCGCGCAATCGCCCGCGGCGAAGACGCCCTCGATATTGGTTCGCGAGGTGCATTCGCGCAATTCGAGGTATCCATCCTCGTCCATGCCGAGCTGATTTTCAAAGGGTTGTGTGTTGGGAATGTGGCCGATGGCGATGAACACGGCGGCGCATTCCTCCTCGAAGAGTTCATCGGTTTTGCGGTTGCGCAGGCGAACCCCGCGCACCTTTTCCTCCTCGCCGGCCAGAATCTCGTCCACCACGCAGCTCCATCGGTATTCGATTTTTTTATTGGCGAAGGCGCGCTCCTGCATGATCTGCTGGGCGCGCAGCTCGTCCCTCCGGTGAACCAGAATGACCTTGCTGCCGAAGCGGGTGAGGAACAGCGCTTCCTCGATGGCGGAATCGCCGCCGCCGACCACGACAATGGGCACATCTCGAAAAAAGGCGCCGTCGCAGGTTGCGCAGTAGGACACGCCCTTGTTTTTCAGCGCCTGTTCGGAGGGCAGTCCGAGTTCGCGCGGGTGTGCTCCGGAGGCAATGAGCAGGGCCTTGCATTCGATGGTTTCCCCGCCGAGAAGACGGAGGGTGTGCGGACCTCCAGCTTGGAGGTCGGCCGCCTCGATCTGGGCGTTTTTCATGCGCGCGCCGAAGCGCTCGGCCTGCTTGCGCATGCCATCCATGAGATCGAACCCCTGGATACCTTCCGGGAATCCCGGATAATTTTCCACCTCGGTGGTCTGCGTGAGCTGTCCGCCGGGCATGGTGCCGGCGACCACAAGGGGTTCAAGGCTTGCCCGTGCTGCATAGGTGGCCGCAGTGAGTCCCGCCGGTCCGGTCCCGATGATGACGAGGTTTTCCATGGTGACAGTCTCCTGTTTTTAGCTCTTGCAGATTTGCGGTTTAGCGCTCGGAGCGCCTACACTATGAGGGATCAACGTCCAACATCCAAGCGGCACTGCGGGAATTTCGCGGATTCATGCTTGTGCTGATTGTCCGCCGAATTTTATTCGCGGTTTTTCTTTGCGACTCCGTTGCGCGACCCGATCGGGCCCCATCGCTCGGAGAACGGCCACCAGGCGAATGCTGCCGGGCCGACGAGGTTTTCGCGCGGGACGGCGCCCCAGAAGCGGCTGTCCCGGCTGTTGTCGGTATTGTCGCCGAGCATGAAATAGTGATTTTCGGGGACGTGGAATACATCGTCATCGTCGGTCAGGAAGCTGCCTGTACGTCCGTGAGCGGTGTGAGTGTGTCCCTCATAGCCGTTCTTCTTGGCGTAGATGCGTTCGAATGCGGGGTGGTCGTCGCCGCTGACGGGGCGGAACTCGGCAGCGCCCTTTTCGCGCACGTGCAGTCGGTCATTGACGATTTTGAGGTCTTCTCCGGGCAGTCCGACGAGGCGTTTGATGTAGTAGCGCCCAGTGAGCGAATTCCCTTTTTGATCACGGATGCCGGTGGTTGTGAAGACGGTGATGTCACCGCGGCGTGGCTCTTGAAAGGAGTAATGCCAGCGATTGACGAAGAGGTGATCGCCCAGTTTGAGGACGGCATGGGCGAGGGGTTCGCCCTCTTCGTAGTACGGCAGCCGGTCGCGGCTTGAGGCGGGCATATTGAGATAGGTATGCACCGCGCCCGGCTGGCGGTGATCGGCCTTGCCGGGCAAGCGGTACTCCACGCCGGCAATCCGCACCTCGACCGAGGGCCAAAGCGGGATGGCGGGGCGAGCCGGATAGACTCCCTCGAGCCGGCCGGAGCGCTCGACTACGGCATGGGCGTACCGTTTGGAGTAGTGCAGAAAGTCGAATGCCTGGCGCGGAGGGGAAGGAGGTTCCGCCCGGTCCATGGGGGCGGCGTGGATGCCGTAGAGTGTGGGCTGCATGCTGCCGGTCGGAATCTTGAACGGCTGCAGAAACAGCGCTCTGATGCCGAAGGCGATGCCGACGGCCACCACCAGGACTTCGAGGTACTCGCGGGTCCAGGCGGGGCGACGGACCGGTGCCAGTGATGGCAAGGCCTTGTCGAGTTCCATGATTTTCTGTTTGATCGGTTCCTGATCTTCGTTCCGCTCGGTCTGCGAGCTTTCCAACAGGTGCTCCACCTGCCGATGCTGGTCGTCGGAGAGCAGATCACCGTCGCGCCGTTGCAAGTGCCGCAAGTGTCGACGGTACTCCCCCAGCGTTGCTCGCAGTTTGCGGCGCTGCGGAGTCAGCATGCGGCGCAGAGAGCGTCCGAACAGGAGGTAGAGCACGGCGGCGTCGATGAGAAGTATCCAGTGAAGTGCCATGTCAGTCTTTTTTGTCCGTGGTTTTCAGAACGGCCACAAACGCTTCCTGGGGAATGGAAACCTGGCCGAACTGCTTCATTTTCTTTTTGCCCTCTTTCTGCTTTTCGAGCAGCTTGCGCTTCCGGCTGATGTCGCCGCCGTAACATTTGGCGGTGACGTTTTTGCGCAGGGCCTTGACGGTTTCGCGGGCGACCACGCGTCCTCCCACGGCGGCCTGTACGGCGATGGCGAACATCTGGCGCGGGATTTCATCGCGCAGCCGCTGGGCAAGCTGGCGCCCGCGGTATTCGGCCTGGTCGCGATGAACAATGGTGGCGAAGGCGTCGACCGGCTCGCTGTTCACCAGGATTTCCATTTTGACCAGGGGCCCTTCGCGGTAGCCCTTGGCGTCGTAGTCCATGCTGCCGTATCCGCGCGTGATGGTTTTGAGCTTGTCGTAGAAGTCGATGACGATCTCGTGCAGGGGCAGCTCGGCGGTGACCATGACATGCAGTCGGTCGACGTTGTCGGTGTGGGTCACCTGTCCGCGTTTCTCCATAATCAGGTTCATGATCGCGCCCAGATAGTCGGACGGGGTCATGATGCGGGCTTCGATGATGGGTTCCTCGATTCGTTCGATTTCGGTTGGATCGGGCAGATGGACCGGGTTTTCCAGCTCGAGCATTTCGCCGTCCTTGCGATACACTTGATAGATCACGCTGGGATAGGTGACGATGATTTCCATGTTGTATTCCCGTCGGAGGCGCTCCTGAACAATTTCCATGTGGAGCAGTCCGAGGAAGCCGCAGCGGAAGCCTGCGCCGAGGGCGGCGGAGGACTCCAGCTGCACGGTCAGCGCGGGATCGTTGAGCTGAAACTTCGACAGGTTCAGTTTGAGGTTTTCGTAGTCCCTGGTGTCCACGGGATAGATGCCGCTGAAGACCATGGGATGAACGTCCTCGAAACCGGACAGCGGGGCGTCACAGGGCTTTCCCGCGCGGGTGATCGTGTCGCCGATGGGCACATCGGCGGGATTCTTCGTGTTGGAGATCAGATATCCGACATCGCCGGCCCGCAGCTGGTCGCAGGGAGTCATCTGGGGTTTGAAAACGCCCAACTCCTTGACTTCGGCCTGCAGGCCGGTGCTGAACAGTTGCAGGGCGCTGCCCACGGCCAGTTCGCCATCGAACACTCGCACATAGCTGATCACGCCGCGATAGGCGTTGTAGATCGAGTCGAACACTAGCGCGCGCAGAGTTTCGGGTTGTCGGCTGGAGGGCGGTGGCACCCGCTTGACGACCGCGTCGAGCACTTCGTCCACGCCGATGTCCGACTTGGCGCTGACCTGCATGACATCTTCGGCCGGGATCGCCAGCAGCTCCTCGATTTGCTCCAGGCACAGTTCGATGTTGGCTGCGGGCAGGTCGATCTTGTTGATGACCGGGATCACGACCAGGTCCAGCGCTGTGGCGAGATTGACGTTGGCCACCGTCTGAGCCTGCACGCCCTGGGCGGCGTCGACCAGCAGCACCGCACCCTCACAGGCGGCGAGACTGCGGCTGACCTCATAGGAGAAGTCCACGTGTCCGGGTGTGTCGATCAGATTGAGTTCGTACGTCGCCCCTTGAGCATTCCGATAGGTCATGAAAACGGGATGGGATTTGATGGTGATGCCGCGTTCGCGCTCCAGGTCCATGTCGTCGAGGACCTGATCGCGGAAATTTCGCTCGTCAATGGCTCCGGTGTGCATGAGAAAGCGGTCGGCGAGCGTGGATTTGCCGTGATCGATATGAGCGATGATGGCGAAATTGCGGATGTTCTGATTGGGATCGGCCATAGAGTTCCGAAATACCGGGCAAAGAGATTGGTGGATTGAATGCGCACCGCCACGCCCCCTGGGAAGAGGGAAACGCGCCGGGCATGGGAAACAAAGACAGCGGTCAACGGCTGGCAATATAGTGGAGCCCCAGCAGACCACCAACTTGATAGAGCACTGCGGGAATCCAAACAATCAAATCCGGATGAGCCGCCGGATTCGACTTCAGGTTGTCGGCCACGACAATAAAGGCGTAAAAGACCAATGCCAGGCCCAGGCTGACCACCATGCCGATGGAGGTTTCGCTGCGTTGCGTTCGAATGCCGAAGGGTATGCCGATCAGCAGGAATGCCACGGGTGCCATCGACAACGACAAGCGGGTGTGCAGCTCCACATACAAGCTGGTCACGTCCCGCCCGCGTTCACGCAGCACATCGATGGCGCTGAACAAATCCGGCAGTCGCAGGTAGTCGGGATCGCGAAAAAGACGGGCCTGACCGGTGAGGGCGTCGACATTGATCTGCAGCTTCAGTTCGGGAGTCTGAATGCGCTTGCCACCGCCTCCGGATGCGGCTTTGCCGCGCTGGGCGATGACCGCGTTCTGCATGAGCAAGGTCAAAGCTCCCTCCTCGCCCTCGAAGAGTCGCCCCTTGCGAGCGTGAATATCCTCGCGCAGCTCGCCTTGGTCATCAAGCGTGTAGACTTGGACGTGGCGCAGGCGGTCGCCGTCGATCTCCTCGACATAGAGCACATGACCGGGCAACTGCACCTGCCTGCCCGGTTCCAGGAATGCCGCGGCATTGGTCAGCGCGGCGCCGTGCTTGAGCCGGTCGGCGCGTTCGTGGCAGATGGGCGACACCCAGGTGTGCAAAATCAGGCAGGCAGCGGACAAGAACAGCGTAATCCACAGGCAGGGTGAAAGAATCTGCCAGAGACTGGTTCCGCTTGCGCGCATGGCGGTGATCTCATTGTCGGCCGACAAACGGCTGAACATCACGACCGCCCCGCACAGCACGGCCAGCGGAATGGTATAGGTCAAAAGCCGCGGCAGAAGATACGCCACAAAGGCCAGAATCGTCCCACTCGGCACGCCGCGTGCAAGCAGCTCGAACGCCCGCATGAGGTTGCCGGACAGTAGGATGAACAGGAGCACGGCCGCCGCGAGGCCGGTGGTGGCCAGGAACTGTCCGGCAATATGACGCTGAAGAATGCGCATGAGTTCGGTTATCGATTACAAGTTATCAGTCATCAGTCATCAGTCATCAGTCATCAGTCATCAGTCACCGACCACTGATCACTCAGAATGTGTAGCCCATATTGAAGTGCAGTCGTCCGCTGTCGTCCAACTCGTCCTGCTCGGTGACCACGGGAATGCCGTAATCCAGCGTGACCGGACCGATGGGGAGCCTAAGTTCCACGCCGAGCCCCACACTGGCGTTCAGCTCGGAGGGATTCCAGTCCGCGGCGTCCTCCCAGACATTGCCGAAGTCGCAGAAGGCGCGTCCTATCACCATTTCCACCAAGGGCACGCGCAGCTCGATGCCGCCGAGCAGTAGAGATTGGCCGCCCAGAGAATCGCCGGTTACGGGATCGAGGGGGCCGACATCGCGCAGCTCGAATCCGCGCAGCGAAGTGGAACCACCGGCGAAATAGCGGTCGATGATGGCTACGCGGTCTCCACCCACACCGTCCGCCGTGGCGATTTCGCCGCCGACCTTGATCGCGCTTTCCTCAAACAGAGGGAAGTATCGGGACAGTGTCCCGCGCACCCTGTATATGTCTCCGTAGCTGCCCCATGCTTCGCTCATCAGCTCGGTGCTGAATCCGAGACGAGAGCCGCGTCGCGGATTCCTATAGCTGTCCCTTGTGTCCCGTGTGAAGCTGAGCAGGAGTGCATGATGTCCGTAGTCGCCCTCTTCGTCGAGCAAAGCGTTCGAGGTGGTCTCGAAATCCGTGAGCGAGATGTCCTCGAAGCGAACGCCGACGCTTTGCCGCCAGTTTTTGCCCCAGGAGCGGGCCAGGCTCAGCGTGACTCCCGCCTTTTCCTCGGTGTACTCGTCGTACTCGCGGTCGCGCGCATACAGGTCGGCGCTCAGGCGCAGGCGCTTGTGAAACAGCCAGGGTTCGACAAAAGAGAGTACGAAATCGTTGCGCTCGGTGCCGAGCTGCGCCCGCAGCCGCAGCTTTTGTCCCGCCCCACGAAACGTGGGCCAGTTAAGCAGGGAGAAATTGGACTGGCTGACCTCGAACATTCCCACCAGGTCGTCGTCGGTCGAGAATCCGCCGCCGAGCATTAGGCGGCCGGTTTCAGTTTCCTCGACGACCACGCGCATGTCGCGCTCGTCGGGTTCTTCGGTGACAAGCGGCATGATTTCCACCGAACTGAAATAGCCAAGGTTCCGCAGACGTTTTTTTGCGGCGTCGATCTTGCGTTTGTCGGCCAGTTCGCCGGGATAAATTCCCAGCTCCCGACGGATCACGCGATCCTCGGTGATGCGGTTACCCTCGATGTGAATTTCCCGGATCGTCGAGGGCACCCCTTCCTGTATCTGATACCGCACCGCCACCGTATGCTCGACCGGGTTGACATTGCGCTCGGGGCTGGCCCGCGCCTCGAGATAGCCGTGCTGGTGATACTTGCTGTTGATGGCCTGCGCGCCATCCCGCTCGGCTTCCCTTCGAAATCGCTCGCCTTCCTCCAGGGGGACCAAGTTCAGCAACTCGTCGGTGCCGAACTTCTGATTGCCGCTCACATCGATCTCGGAAACAGTATAGGGCCTCTCTTCCTCGATCTCGAAATGCAGCCGCACCCATTTGCGGTTGTCGGTGTATTCGCGCTCGATGTCCTCGATGGTGAAATCCAGGTATCCAGCATTCGCATAGCGTTCCGCCAGGCGTTGTCGGTCGGCTGCGAGTTCGGCTTCATTGAGAAAACCTGTGTTGAACAGGTAAGCCAACCACTTGGCCCTGGTCTGGATGGTCTTGCGCAACTGGCGGTCGGAAAACACCGAGTTACCCTCGAAAGTCACCTTGCGGACCTTGCTGCGCCCCGACTCGGAGATTTGGAAGACCACGTCGACGGCCCCGGGGCCGGCTTCCTGCTTCAGAGGGGTCACTTTGGTTTCGACATACCCCTTGTCGAGGTAGAGCTTGCGAATCTTCTCGGCGTCCTGACTGAGCTTCTTCTCGTCGAGCACCGCCCCCTCCTCATGCCCGATCTCGCGCCGAATCTTCTTGTCCTTGATGCGCTGATTGCCCTCGATGTCAAAGAGGCGAACCACCGGGCGAATCTCCAACTCCAGGATCAGACGCGCACCGTCGGCCTCCAGCGGTGCCACGCGCGTCCGCACAGTCTGAAACTTGCCCGTCTTGTAGAGTCTCTTAATGTCCTCGGACAAAACGTCCGGCTTCAGGCGTTCTCCCACCTCAGTCGTCATGTTGGCGTCAATCATTTCACCGTAGGTGTCGGCCACGGCAGGCGGCTGGACATCAATTTCGCGAATGATCGGGGGCTGCTGTTCCTGCGCGACCGCATGAACGACGCACAGCGCGAACACCAGGATGACCGCCCTGCCCTGCACGCATTGATCGGTAGTGGATTCCATGAAAAACTCCTTGGTTAGGTTCAGACCGTGAATTTGCCAGGTGGCGTCACCCTGGACGGAGTTGCCTAGGGCACATCCTCGTCGGCAAAGCGCGCGCGGCTTTCAAAGCGCGTGAATTGCTTGAGGAAAGTAAGTGGAATAATACCAGTGGGGCCGTTTCTGTGCTTGGCGATGATCAATTCGGCGTCCATCTCATTGACGTCCTCGGTGCCGGCGTCGGCCTCGCGGTCCCGGTGCAGGAGGGCGACGACGTCGGCATCCTGCTCGATGGACCCGGATTCGCGCAAGTGGGATAACTTGGGTCGCTGGCCGGGCTGTTCGGCTTGACGGTTGAGCTGCGCCAGCACGATGATGGGCACTTCCAGTTCCTTGGCCAGGCTTTTGATGCCCATGGAGTTCTTGGCCACCTCGTTTTCGCGGGTGGCATTGCGCCCGGACGAGGATTTCATCAACTGCAAATAGTCCACCACCAGCACCTGCACGTTATACTTGCGGTGCATGCGTCGAGCCTTGGCGCGCATCTCGACAATGTCGATGTTGCCGGTGTCATCAATGCAGATGGGCGCGTCCCGAAGCCGTCCGGCCGCCTCGGTGATCTCATTCCAGCGGGCCCGCGCAACCGCACCTTCCCGAATGTCCTGCAAATTGACCCGGGCTTCCGAACACAGAAACCGGAGCGTGAGCAGCTCCCTACTCATTTCCAGGCTGAACACACCCACCGACACCGGATTTTCCGCCAAGGCCATGTTGGCGGCCATGTTCAAGGCGAATGCCGTCTTGCCGATGGAGGGGCGCGCGGCCAGCACGAACATTTCGCCCGGCTTCAACCCCGTGATGCACTCATCCAGATCGGCATACCCGGTCTGGATGCCGACGGCGGCCTCATCCCCGCGGTGCAAACTCTCCATATGATCGACCGCGCCCATAACACAATCGCCAATGGGAGTGGCTTCGGACCCTGCCTCCATCCCAGTCAGACGGGTGATGTCGGTCTCGATCTCGTCGAGCATCGCGGCGGTGTCCTCTTCCGGATCCGTGCACCGCTGAATGATGTTGGAGGAAGTGCGGATCAGGCGCCGAAGAAGCGAGTTCTGGCGGACAATTTCGGCGTAGGTCTCGACATTGGCCGCAGTGACCACGCTGGACATGAGTTCCATAAGGTACTCGCGCCCACCAGTCAGCTCCAGCTCGCTGTAGCGTTCGAGCATGTCCCCCAGCGAAACAAGATCGACGTGCCGGCCCCCTTCCTGGGACAATCTTCGCACGGCACGGTACACCGCCTGATGCGCGACGCTGTGAAAGTGCTCTTCACTGTCCAGCTTGGTCAGAACCGTTTCAAGCGCCTGCTCAGGGTCCAGCAGGATCGAGCCCAGAACGGCAACTTCCGCTTCGCGATTGTACGGCAGTCCCCGGCCGGCCGGCAGAAGAAGAGGCTTGTCGCTTGCATTGGGGCGCTGTTGCTCAGGCATTTGCCCATACCCTCGAAATCGCTGAAAAGGCCCCGGTTCGAAGGTTCATCAAGCCCGCACGACCCAGACCTTGACGGTGGTCTGAACCTCGGGGTGCAGGGAAACGTCGACGTTGTACACGCCCAGCTGCCGGATGGGTTCGTCCATCTGTATCTGCTTGCGGTCCACTTCGGCACCGTTTTCCTGCAGCGCCTCGGCTACCTGCTGCGGTCCGACCGAACCGTACAACTTGTCGTCGTCGCCCGCCTCGACAGTCAGCGTCACCGACATGCGCCCCAAGGTTTCGGCCATTTGCTCGGCGGACACCTTGCGGGCCTCTTCCTCGGCTCGAATTTTTTCTCGTCGCGCCTCCAACCGATGGATCGCATCGGGAGTTGCGCGCATGGCTTTTTCCCTGGGGACGAGAAAGTTGCGGGCATAGCCGTCCTTCACCTTCACCTGCTCACCCATCGTCCCCAAGCCCTTGACATCTTCCAGTAGGATCAATTCCACGGCCATCGATTGGTACTCCTGCTTCAACTGTCTGCTGCTTTGTGTGGTCCGCGGCGCCATGCTCGATTCGTTTCGCCGCGGATGCCGTCGTGACTTGCGTCCGGCGTTTGCTTTGCCGCCTGCGGCGGATGCCGCTAGGGCACCAGCGCCAGATTGCGTGCGCGCTTGATGGCTGCGGAAATCGACTTCTGATGTTTGAAGCAATTTCCCGTGATGCGCCGGGAAAGGATCTTGCCCTGCTCAGTCTGATACCGACGGAGAAAATCCACATCCTTGTAGTCGATGAAGGTGATCTGATTTTCGCAGAGTCGGCACACCTTGCGTCGCGTCGTCTTGCGTCGAGTGCGTCGCTTTGTTCGCGTATTCTGGCCCATGCTTAGTCCTGTTGTTCATTGCTTGCGCGCAGTTTTTCTCGGCAAGCCATTTTGTTCGTTTGCTGACTGCAAGTCGGGTACAATAGCGCGCTCCGGCCAACTGGCAACCCGACATTCTCAGACGCCGACATCTTCGCTCATACTCATGGTCGGCATGTTGGCGGGGGGCTCCTCATAGAGGAACACCTCAAGCCGCATGACCACTTGGTTGAGACGATAGCGCTCCTGCAGCTCGGCCACCTTTTCGGGGGCCAGCTCGACGACGAACTGCCAGTAGATGCCGCTTTTTTTCTTCTTGATCTCGCGGGCGAAGGTTTTGCGGCCGAGGGCCTTTTTCTCGTCGAGTTTGCCGCCGAGCGTCCCGATGGCTTCTTCCACTTCAGCGGCAAAGGCTTCACCGCCATCCTCGACATGCCGCTCATCCAGAATGAATATTGCTTCGTACTTTTTCAATGCTCTAACTCCGTCTCTTTGGGCTCCGCGCCGTTTTCGGCGTCCGGGGTTGTTAAACTCCACCTGTTATATTGATTCATCGCTGCGACGACACCCTTGCGCACTGCGGTCAGCACGGCTTCGGCGGCTGTATCGATCACCTCCGACAAACCTTCGCGCTCTTCCGCGTTCCACGGGCCGAGCACGTAATCCACGGTTCCGGCATCATCGGGACGGCCGATTCCAACGCGCAACCGCGGCACCTCGGAATGTCCGACCGCATCGATGATCGACTGCAACCCGCGGTGGCCGCCGCTGCCGCCCTGCTGCCGCATTCTAATACGCCCGAAGGGCAGGTCCAGACAATCATACACAACCAGCAACCTGCTCGGCTCACAGCGACCGGCGCGAACTGCGGCGTCGATTGCGTCGCCGCTGCGGTTCATAAACGTCATCGGCACCAGCACCGAAACCGCGCGTCCGGCGAACTGTCCGTCAATCCAACGCCCGTGGAACGCTTTGCCGACTTTTGCATTGCGCAGCCGCGCGGCCACGGCCTCGGCCACCAAAAACCCGATGTTGTGCCGGGTGTCGGCATACTCGTCGCCGGGGTTCCCCAGACCAACTATCAGATTGACGCCGTCCATATCCACAAGGACCTCCGGAAGCGGTTTGCCGCTGCGGCGCACCGCCTATGGTCGTCCATGCGCCTATTCCTCCCGGTTCTCGCCTTCCGCGGATTCGGCGCCGCCGATGAGCTCGGGTTCGGCCCCCTCGAGTTCTGCGCCCTCCTCGAGTTCCTCTTCGCTCGGCTCCTCGGTGGGGACGGATACCACAAACACGGTTTCTTCGGGATCGCCCGCGAATTCTATCCCCTCAATCTTCGGCAAATCGCCGATGGCCAAAGAGTCGCCGACATTCAACGCTTCGACATTGACGGCGATGGACTCGGGGACATTGCCGGGCAGGCAGGTGATTTCAAGTTCGTAGTGCAGCTGGTTGAGGATACCTCCCTCATGCACGCCCGCCGCTTCGCCCTGAGGTTCGATGGGTACGTTGATCGAAATTTCCTCGTCGGCCCGAACGCCCAGGCAATCCATGTGCAGGATGTGCTGGGTCAGCGGATGCACCTGCACGTCTCGGACAATGGCGTTGGTCACCGACTGCTTGCCATCGATCTTCAATCCGACCATACCGGTGTGATGACTGAG
>CAZSBQ010000080.1:0-16513 GCA_964604795.1 uncultured Victivallales bacterium
ACGATCGGCCCTGTCACCTGCCCGACCTCGTCCAGGCCATAGACGGCGGCACCAGAAGTTCTGCTGCAAGCCTTACTTCCACAGCATGTAACGAGGACGAGGACAGGTGCGACGAGGAGCTTGTCTGGCCCTCCATCTTCCTGCCCGTGCGGGTCGACGAGAAGACCGTCCTTCGCAAGCTGCGGCGCGAATTCCCCGGCCGCGACTGGTCGGTCGAGCTTGCCTACCGGCCGATGCTTCTGATCGAGGCGGATCGTAAGGCGCTGCTGCTGTATGATTTCGAGTCCAAGAGCCTCGTGACGCATCTGGCCCCCTGGCGAGCGGTCGAGATCGGACGTCTACTGGACTGCACGACCGAAGAACTCCAGATCCTGGCCGCGCTTCGCCGCATGCCACGAAAGCTGCGCAGCTTGGCCGAGATCACCGCGTGGGTCGAGGACCAAGGCCATCCGGGCGCGGACCTTGTAGTCCTTGTCGTGCGGGGGCTGGTCAGCCCTAACTATCTACTCGATAACGGCTTCCGGAGCGTCCCAGGCCTCACCGCAGTCGTATCCCCGTCGCCGATCCCGGCCGACTCGGTGACCATCCAGCCCGTGCCCGTAAGGGAGGCGGACCAGGCGACGCTGGACCTCCGGAAGGTCCTCGCGCTGCTGTGGGGGATTTCGCTTGATTCGGCCCGCCTGGTCGGTCTTCCGGTCTGGAGAACGCATGGGCCCGCGCGGATGAATCTGCCCGCCGGTACGCCTTGGCGATGGCAACTCCCATCGCCCATGATCGGGACTTGAGAAAGGAGCGACCATCGGACAGCAGGTCGAGAATACGGCCGAGACGGGCGGAACCGGCGGAGTGAGACGCCGCCACGTGAACATTGACCCGCCCCGGTTCTTCCTGCCCGCAACAGCGTCGGTTCACACCGCTAAGGCCATCGCCGGGCCTGGTCTGTCCAATTGAACTGCATTGACCGAGACTCATCCGGTTTTAGATTGACAGGTCAGGCTTGTTCGCTCAGAATAATGCTCAGTCTGGCCGGATTCTCGCGACCCTTGGCGGAACGTTTTCGCCTTTGGCCATCGGTGTGGTTCCAAAACAGGACTTACGGCATGGCTGAGCGATGGCAGTCCGTGGCGGAGATCGCCGAGTACCTGGGGGTGAAGCGCGACACGGTCTACAAGTGGATCGACCGTAAAGGAATGCCTGCCCACAAGGTCGGCCGGCTCTGGAAGTTCAAGCTGAGCGAGGTCGAGGCGTGGGTGCGCTCGGGCAATGCCGGTGGGGACGCAGGCTGCAGGGCCTCGTGACGCCTTGCGAAGCCACGGGCTTCTGTGCGGCCTTCACAACGTACGAGAGAAGCCGCCCGTCTACAGCCGAGACAGGCGTCCAGACAAGCCGATTCCAATCGCGACAGATTGCGAGGATGACAGCCAATGAACAACAGCGAGACACCAACCCACTCCTATCAGCAACAAGCGACTAGAAGCGAGAGAGCACCACAGCTAATCGCATGGCCACTCATCAGCGGTGACGATATGCGAGCGGTTGAAGATGTCATGGAGCGCAGTGTCTTTGTCAAAGGGCCGATTGCCACACAGCTTGAGGAAGCGTTCGCCCAGTACATTCGGGTCCGCCATTGCCGGGCGGTCAGTTCGTGTACTCACGCTATACACCTCGCCCTCCGGGCTATTGACATTGGGCCCGGGGATGAAGTGCTTGTGCCGAACCTCACCTATTGCGGCACGGTGTCGCCCGTCGTCAACTGCGGAGCCACTCCTGTCTTCGTGGACGTGAACGAGCACGACTACAACATCAGCGCGTCAGACGCAGTGGCCAAGAGAACATGTCGCACCAAGGCGGTCATTCCTGTCCATCTCCATGGCTACCCCTGTGATGTACATGCCCTGTGTGAGGCGCTTCCGGAACTGCCGATAGTGGAGGATGCGTGCCAAGCCCATGGTGCCTCGCGACATAGCGAACATGCTGGAAGTTGGGGCATCGTCTCTTGCTTCAGCCTCAATCAGGTCAAGCCTCTTTGCGGCGGACAAGGGGGCCTCGTCGTAACGAACTCACCCGATGTGTGGGCAAGGCTCACGGATCTCGCTTCGCCCGGACGAAATGACACCATCGGGTTGAGTTACGAGATTACGGAGCTTTCTGCCGCGATTGCGGCGTCTCAACTGCGACGACTCGACAATATCCTTGATGTTGCACAGAGGAACTACGCGCTGTTCACCCAGTGCATTGATGCGCAGTACCGGGGTATCGTTCAGCCATGCGCAGACGGAGTCCGGCCGACGTGGCACAAGCTACGACTCCGAATGCCGTCGTCACTACGTGACCGCCTGGTAGCTGTCCTAGATCGTGAAGGGGTTCCATATGACACATGGCCAGGGACTCTAGTCTCTGAACGTTCCGAGTACCGGCACCTCACGGCCATCACGCCCTTATCCACGGCGATAATGCAGTCGTCGTTCGTTCTTGGCAACGAAACGTATCCGTTCCACGCCCAGACCAGCGCCACGATTGAGCATTGGGCTTCTATCATCAACAGCGAATTGCGTCTTTCCGGAAAGGCAGACTTATGAACGGGATCACAGTGGCAATAGTAGGGGTCGGAAACTGCGCCTCTGCTTTGGTTCAGGGGATCGAGTATTACCGCGATCATCCTCAGGCAACAGACGGCCTTATTACCCACAGCGTCGGCGGCTATGCGGTCGGGGATATCCACATCGTCGCGGCTTTCGACGTTGATCCCTCTAAAGTCGGCCTTGATCTGTCTGAGGCCATTTACGCGGGCCCTAACAATGCCGATCGCCTGTACAGCGTGCCGCCTCTTGGTACTCCGGTGTCTCCTGCACCCATTCTCGATGGATTAGGGAAACACTACCATGAACGCGTGCATAACCCAGTAGAGAGTTCTCGCGATAGTGTACTCCGTGTCCTTCGGGACTCGCAAGCAAGCATGATCGTGAACTACCTCCCGGTTGGCAGTTCCACAGCGACACGTTGGTGGGCGGATATTGCGATTGAGGCCGGATGTGCCTTCGTCAACTGCATTCCTGAGTTCCTGGCTTCGGATGTAGAGATATCCCGACGCTTCTCCGAGGCGGGCCTACCTCTTCTAGGGGACGACATAAAGAGCCAGTTCGGGGCGACTCTTCTGCATAGGATCATCGTCGAGCACATTGAGCGGAAAGGCTATGTGATCGACAATACCTACCAGTTGAACTTCGGTGGCAACATGGATTTCTACAATATGTTGGATCACGAACGTCTTGCTGCTAAACGAATCTCCAAGAGAGAAGCTGTTCGGTCGATCCAGAAGGTGCCGTTGGACGGCGAGCATGTCCATATCGGCCCCAGTGATCACGTTGCCTGGCTAAAGGATAACAAGTGGTGCTATGTGCATATCCAGGGACGCGGCTTCGCGGGTGCTCCGATGCGTCTTGAGTGCAAGCTGGAGGTCTGTGACTCGCCAAATTCTGCCGGGGTCGTTACGGACGTCATTCGCTTCGCGCAGATCGCATTGGATAGGCAGATCGGTGGACCAATTGGGGAAGTGTGCGCTGTCTACATGAAGAGTCCGCCCGTTCCGATGACAGACGACAAGGCTTGGCAGGTGCGAGACGCCTGGTTGAAGGAGCATCTGCCCCAACCTGCCAGGGAAGCATAGGGCTGCCGTTGGCTGGAGTCCACGATGAATCCGCATACTGCATCCAGAGTTGTCGTACTTTCCCCACACAGTGACGACGCCTGCTACTCACTGGCCGGGCTACTGCGGCAGTATGCCCTCACCGGGCGCTCTGTCCAGGTGATAACGGTGTTCTCGCAGACACGGTATATGGAGTACGGCTCCCCGCCGCCCGGAACTACCGTCTCCGAGCAACGCAAGAACGAAGATCGTCGCTTCCTTGCATTGCTTGCGGAGGGTGTTCCGAATGGGACGCGGGTGGAAGGGGCTTGGCTGGGCTATGACGACGCGCCGCTACGGGAGGGGTACCTGTCAGGTGAAGTGTGTATCTCTCGACCTCTCCTCGCGGACGATCTGTCGCTTGCTTCGCAACTTGCCAAGGCCCTCGTGAGCATGGTCGGATGCAATACAGACCTCTTCGTGCCTCTAGGACTAGGGCAGCATGTCGATCACCTGATAGTGCGCGAGGCAGGAATGGCGATAGCGTCAGGCTGCAATCGTGCCTTTGTGTACGAAGACCTGCCGTACGCTGCCGAGGTGTCACCTGAGTACGTTGACTCGTGCGTTGAGTCGTTTGCCGTGTCCAGAACGGTGCGATTGACAAGCGAGATTGTGGAGATTCCCGGCGGAACTGAATGGAAGCTCGGCGTAGCTTGTTCGTATGAATCGCAGCATACCAAGGGGCTAGCAGCTCAGCTTGCTGCCCACGCAAGACGCTTCTGCCGCCCTGGCGCTGAACGTGTCTGGCTGATGGAGTGCGCTTCCACGGAAGCAGAGACCGAGCGCTTGCGGAAAACGGCAGTCGCTCGAGGCATCGCAATTCCCGTACATCGCCCACCTTCCCTGAGCGGAACTGATCCAGCATTTCAGTCGCGTGGTACGGACGCGCGGCATGGGGTGGCGCGAGACCCAGCCCATGAAGCAACGCCAGACAGGGCTGATACGGATGTGCCCTGGAGCATCATGATGATCGAGGCTGTGGGACGATGTAACGCAGCCTGCGCATATTGCCCTCAGGGAGCTGGGCTGATTGGAGCAGATGGTTGTGAACCTATCGCGTTCGACACGCTCAGTCGCGCACTGTCCCTTGCCAGGATGGGCAGAGCACGTGCGATGTACCTGCACCATCGCGGAGAACCGTTCCTTCACCCCGAGTTGCATGCTGTCGTTCGTCAGGTCCAAGAGGCTGGTTTTGCCGCATACTTATCGACCAACCTGATCGCGGCAACTCCCGACCGCATCGACCAGGTTCTCCACGCCGGCCTGAGCCAGATGGAAATCCACCTCAGCGGTGGCACAACAGTCCTGCCATCTGATGAGTTGCTGTTCCGAATTCATCATGCCAGAAAGTCCAACTGGCGTATCCGTAACAACGGGTGTCGCATTGAGGTCAACTACGGTCTGTATGGGGAAACGAAGGACGAGGTGCTTAAGCGGCTAGAGCAGTCGCCCTATTACGACGAGACAATGCCTATACGCTTCTACGTTCCTCACGATTGGCCAAGCTTGGCTGATAGGGCCGACTGCGGGGTCGACTTTCGAAAGTGCCAGTGGTGGTCAGAGAAATGCTGTGCTGTCCTCAGCAACGGTGACCTTGTGATCTGCTGTTTAGACCAGTTCAGATGCTCGGCAGTCGCGAATGTCCACGACCTCGACCGAATCGAAGACTGCCACCTATCACAACGAGGCATCTGTCGAGCCTGTTTGCAGTGTGACTGGGACATGGACTGGCTGAAGGATGATGCACTAGGGGTTCCGACTTGGCGAACGCGAGGGGAGGCCAGACATGGAGAATAAGCCAGCTGCAGAAGGACGCCAGGAAAGCGTAGTTGTGTTTTGCGCGGATGGCTTAGGGGACCATATTCTAAGTATTCCCGCGATGAATGCCTTGGCTGCTGGTCTTGGAACACGGGTAACGCTTGTTACCCGCGATGGAATGACACGGCTATTCTACTCAGGCTGTGCATTTACGTCTGTTATCGAGGTGCCCATGTCAGCAATGGAGCACGGATGGGAGTTCGATTCTGTTCGTGCAGCAGCAGGATGCCCCGTTGCTGCATCGTGTGTTGTGCTGGTTCCCTATAGTAGTGTGGCGCTGCGATCGTGGCTAAGCATTATAGCTCCTCGCGACATAGCATGGGGCCACAAGGCACTGGCGGAGTACGCTGGCGATAGCACTGGTGCCGCACACCAGGTGGACCGCATGATCGGCTTAGTCAGGCCAGTCCTTGGGTTGACGGTCCCGGCTATGGACTTGACGTGGGCTCTGCCTGAAGAGGCGTGGACATGGGCGCGTTGTCAGAAATCGGGACTGACCGGAGGCTCAAAGCGGTTGCTGGTTATGCATTTTGAAACGGGAGGAGCTAAGTGTCTTGTTCCCGAAGAAGTAACAGCCCTCGTAAGTCACCTGCACACAGCGCTGAATGACTGGTCACTTGTTCTTGTCTCAGAGGCGGTTCCAGCGTATCGTGATAAACTCTTGGAGTGTGGCGCACATACCATTGCCGGGAATACCCTAGAACGAGTTTTCGCGCTGGTACGCTCTGCAGACGCCTTTCTTGGTTGCGACTCCTGCATGTTACATGCTGCTGATCTTGGTGGCGTGCCGAGCATAGGCATGTTTCGTTCAACGAATCCAGCTCAGTGGGGACTCCGTTTTGCCTCTGGAATGAACATTCATTGGCCTCACTCGGAGCGCACGATGATGGCGAGAAGGCGAACACGGAGCACGCAAGTCGCAGAGGATATTGTGGCATGGGTAACGGCAGGTGCCAGTGCTCCATGTGTGCGAGGACGCTAACCATGTTGCATGGCCAGTACTTGCGCGACGAGGCAGCACAGTGGTGGTATGTTCCGCTGTCTCTCCAAATTGACATGACTTGGCGCTGTAACTGCCAGTGTGATTGCTGCGCCAACTCATCCGTTGGGCCAGACAACGCAGAGGTAATTGCAGACGAACTGCGGCTTCCCCTCATTAAGGCAGCCATCAAGTCATTTGTATCGCTATTTCGGATGCCCTCCGTGGCCAATCTGATTTTCTCAGGAGGGGAGGCTCTATTGAGAAGCGACGCGTTGGTTGCTGCTATGTCGTTCGGCCACTCTCTTGGTCTCAAATCAGAATTAATAACTAACGGGGGGCTTATTGGAGCCTCTTCTCCAGGCACAGACATGCAGCGAGAGGAGCAATGTCATTCCGACATATTAACTAGGTCGCCTGACATGATCGCTGACTGCCTTGCGAAGGCAGGCCTAGAAAAACTCAATATCAGCGTAGATAAGTATCATAATGCACCTGGTATAGTAGGTGCGGTTCCTCTTGATGTTGTGGCGAGCGCCATACGTGCGTTCATGAGCGTTGGGTTTGGGACCAGAGACAAAGTAATTCATATTTCAACGATTAGGGAGCCGTCAGGGCACTCGCACGCTCTTCTGAATACACTGATGTGCATGCTGGGGGCTACTAAGGCGAGCGAGTCGTGGTGGAAGTGTGGAGAGAAGAGACTGTATGTATACGCTCAGGATTTGCAGAGGATTGGCCGAGCTCGTGCTTTGGCATGGGACTGGACTGACGGGCCAAGAGTTATGGATGTCAACTGTCCATTGAATCTGCCTCACTATGACGAAGATCTGGGTGGCGAAGTGCTTTATCCTTCTCTTGGCGGCGTTCCGGCCGGTGTCATTTCCCACCTAGTGTCCGGGCATCTCGAATACCGTGGTATCGGACACTGCGTGTCCGTTGCCCCCGATGGAGTGGTTGGCGCGTGCCCTAATCATATATTTCGCATCGGCAACCTGCATGAGGGGGACCTAGTGTCAGTTCTCAGTGCCCTGAACAGGGGGAGCTTTTCGGGTCCGTACCAGCGAGAGGCTGCCGCGTGGTGCCTGCTACAGCACATACCTGCTACACTGGACCAGGAACGGAAGGGCAATATAGGACAGATCATCGCGAAATTGCTCGTAAAGGGCAGATGCTCTCCAGAAGCTTTTGTGTGTAGTACCGATATGTGCTATGCGATTGCACGGAACGAAATGGTTCAGGAAGTCGCGATGCGAGAGTTCGGGCATTGCGTGCCGAGAGCTTTGTATGAGTCTGTAAATAGGGCGCTTCAGCCTGGTGGCGGTGTGCAATGAGTACCCTAGACGCCAAGGTCTCTCTCTGTGCCACGGTAATTCAGATGCGATGTGACCGTCGATATGTTCTGCTGTGTTGCGTGGGAATCTACATTCAGGAGGTCGGGCGATGAACGTGTTGGGCCTGAACTTTATCGGAATAGATCCCTCGGCGTGTGTAGTGAGCGATGGCAGGATTGCTGCGTTCTGCGAGGAGGAAAGGCTCTCGCGGCTCAAGAAGTCTGATGGCATTCGCCCAATCATGTCGGCGCGGAGATGTCTACAGATCGCAGGTTTGTCGCCGGGAGACATAGATGCGATAGCATTTCCGTGGGATGTGGGCAGGTACAGCGACGGAGCAATGGAAGACTTCTACCGCGATCTGAGCGAACGAGTGCCTCCCGATCAGGAGACCGTGTTCTGGGAGGAGGATTCGTTGCGGCAATACAGTTGGGCCAGGATACACCGTGATGTTCAGACCATCTGGCGAAGCATCGGAGGGTCAGTTGTCCCGCGGCTAACATGCGTGCCCCATCATCAGGCCCATGCATGTGGCGCGTTTGCTTGTTCTGGATTCGAGGACGCGCTGGTACTGGTGGTCGACGGCAATGGCGAGGAGCTTGCGACCTCACTCTGGACGGGTTGTGAGAATAGGGTGTCATTGAGGCACGCGGTCCACATCCCTCACTCCCTTGGATGGTTCTACTCGACTATGACAGCTTTTCTCGGATTCACGCCGGGCGAGGACGAGTACAAGGTTATGGGACTCGCATCGTATGGCAGGCCAAGGAATGACCTTCTGTCCAAGATGCAGAAGGTCCTTTCGCAGTCAGAGACAGGAGACTACCGGCTTGACCCCAAGATGACCTACTCTGGCCGGCATTCCTACTCAACGGAGTATACGGATGCATTGGTCGAGCTGTTGGGGATACTGCCTCGCTCGCCGGACAGTGAAATACTGGCATGCCATGAAGACCTTGCGTATGCCGCTCAGGCCATCTTGGAGGAAGTCCTTCTTGGGCTGTTGCGGAGATGGCGCGAAGAGACGGGGCATACAGCACTCTGTGTGAATGGCGGAGTTGCCCTTAACTGCAAGGCAAATGGCCGCATTCATGCATCGGGACTGTTCGACCGTGTCTTCGTACTCCCAATGGCGTCCGATGCTGGACAATCCCTTGGCGCAGCTCTGGTCGTGGCCGGTGGGAGATTGCATGATGCTGGTGGTGCCAAGTTCACAACCCATCTGGGCCCAAGTTTCAGCTCGGAGCAGATCCGTAACTCCCTGGTGGAATGCGGCGTGCCATTTGTGGAAGTCGATGACATCTGCCAGCAGACCGCAACAAGTCTGTCTCAAGGCAAAGTCGTGGGATGGTTTCAGGGCCGAATGGAGGGGGGGCCTCGCGCACTTGGCGGAAGAAGTATTCTAGCAGACCCGCGTCATACTGCCGCTCGGGATCGCGTAAATGCGGCCGTTAAGTTCAGGGAAAGATGGCGTCCATTCTGCCCAAGCGTGTTATGGGAGGATGCGGACGACTACATTCCTGGATCGCGTGATGTCCCATTAATGACGCATGTCTTGCCTGTTACCGATAGAGCGAAGAAGGCGATTCCGGCTGTCGTTCATGTCGACGGAACCAGCCGCCCCCATGTCGTCACGCAGCAGGCCCAGCCACTATTCTGGCGACTGTTGTATCGGTTTAAGGAACTGACTGGCGTTCCCGCCGTGCTGAACACGTCTTTCAATGTTAGAGGCGAGCCGATAGTGGCGACGCCAAAGGACGCCATTCGATGTTTCTACGGCAGCGGGCTCGACGCACTCGCCATCGGGGATTACTGGATTGAGAAGCAGCGCGTCCCGTCATCCATGCACTGCGACTTGTCTGCGAATGGGGCATCTGCAGCAGGAATGAAGCGAATCACGATACCGTCTGGTGCGTACTCTCTTGGGCCAGCCCGTGCTCGGATGCGTATTGACGCCTTTGCGATAGGGGCATTTCCTGTCACAAACCGTGAATATGCAGCGTTCCTGGATGCGCTCTGTCTTTATGGCGACAAGGCCTACCGTCATCCTTTGCAGCCAGTTGGCAAGCCCCACCAGCCGCAGTACTGGCTTACTGATCCGTGGAATCGTGCCGACCACCCCGTAGTTGGCGTGGACTGGTGGGATGCATGGGCCTTCTGTATATGGGCTGGCGGATTCATGCCAAACGAATGCCAATGGGAAGCTGCGGCCACTGGCTTGGAGGGCCATAGGTTTCCTTGGGGTAACGACTGGGACGCCGGGAGGGCAAATACGCAGGAAGTCTGGGGGCCTGACGCATGGGGAGTTGGCTGCACAACTCCTGTGGATCGCTACCCGAAGGGCCGAACGCCTACCGGAGTCTATGACATGGCAGGCAATGTCTGGGAGTTCGTGTCTGACGCGTTTGCTCCTGAGTGGACGCCATCCCCGCGGCCATTTCGAGGAGGCGGCAACGTTACGATCAAGGGCGGTTCGTTCCGGCGAAATGAAGTGGATCAGGCATGCTACGCGAGGGACGAAAGCGAGGTCGATTGCCGAGGGCAGAACAATGGGTTCCGTTGTGCATTCTGTTTACGAGAAGAGGAGTGAGCCGTGGATATTGTCCTCCCCTCACACTATCGGCCTGATACACTGTGCTCAACGCTCACAGGGCTGCTGTCCCAAGAGTTGAGTGAATCTGCCCGCTTGGTGCTCGTCGAGAACGGTGATCCGCAGGTAGCACAGCATCCACAAGTGCGCAAGCTGCTCCTTGCATTGAGGCACAAGAGCTGGTGCGTCGAAGTCCATCCATCCGAGAGCTCTGGTGTTGCTGCTATCAAGCAGCATGGCATGTCTCTTGCGAACAGCGATATTGTTGTCTTGCTTGATAACGATGTTCTTTTCACTCGGCACGATACGCTGTCTCGGCTTGCATGGGTGCTCAGGCACTATGACGTTGCCGTGGCCTCTCCCCTTGCGTTCGACGTCGATAATGAGCGACCGGTCCTGAATGAATATGCCTACATGTACGGCTTGGTTCTTCCTGACAAGAGCGGCGTATCCGAAGGGAACATAGCACTGGGGCTGTGCCTTGCCGTGAGGCGGGAGGATTACGAACAGGTAGAGCATCTGCTGTGTCCAGAGCTACCTTACCTTGAGGACCAGATTCTCGTGCACTTCTTGAAGGCGCGCAGAGGCTATGCGTTCCTACATGACCACATCATCTACCACGTCGCCTACGCAGGGGATACAAGCTACGTATTTGACGATGACGAGGTGGTCAGATTTCTCGAAGAGAAAGCGGCTCGCTGCTGTGCGTATCGCCATTTGCTGTCACTGCGCCGCGAACTCAAAGACGGTGCCGAGTTCAGTAAGCCCGTGGGGAGGCTACCCGAATGCGCAACCTGATTGTGGTGGAGACGCCTGGGTGCGAGGTGAGATTCTCCGGCCTAGTGCAACAGCATCCTGAAGACGACTGGACAGTGGTCACGATCAAGTCAGAGATGAACGGATGCCCCTATGGCAGCGCCTTACGCTCGTCAGCAAACGCCTTGGGATTAGGTCAGGTGTCTAGTCTTGGATGCCCTCCTCTGGCCGACGACCTTCTTCCCGTCGCATTTGTAGCTGAGCGACTGAAGGGACTGGGCACTTTCGATTCTGTTTATACGCACAGCTTTACTGCTGGCCGATGGGGCGAGTGCATCGCCGCAGTTGCCGCTGCCATCGCCTTTGGGGACATCTGGGTTGCCTCAGAGTCCGGATTTCCGGATGAAGTAGTCGTTCTCACCGCCGAGCAGTATCAGCGCAAACTGTCTACCACAAACAGCACATATGCTACACTGCTGCGCGATCGCGAGATTGGTGTCGGGGACCTGTCCCCGGTGGAAACATACCGCAAGGTGCCCGCTGCTTTGGTCCTGCGGTATTACGCCGAGATGGCGAGAATGCCTGTCTACGATCCAGATGATCCCTGGGACAACGCCGTTTCACCCCATGAGCGGATACGGAGTTTCATGACCGTGCCGGAAGTAAGTGTATCTGACCCTTGGTTCCTGGCATCATCGCGATACGAAGAAGAACGATACCAGTTGGAGCTATCCGTGTTGGCTCGCTTCCCTTGGCGCACACTTGTCGAGATCGGGGCGTGTGTCGGAACATTCACGCTTCGACTCCTGGATAGGTATCCAGATCGCACAATCACGGCCTGTGAGCCATATGAGCCCTTTGCGCGCGAGCTTGAGGCAGGCGTGAAAGGCCGGGCACAGGTGCTTTCAATCGGTGCGAATCAGACTGTACCAGAATGCGACGTGCTGTTTGCATCGAGCTGCCTCTATTACATACGGCCCGCTCCGATGACGTTGCTTAATGGGCGTGCCTCATATTTCGTGCTTAGCCATTGCCGCCGGTATCAGAAGAGAATCCTTGAGCCATGTATGAAGGCCATGGGCCATGAGCTGGTGAGTGAGGATGAGTTGCCTGCCCGAGTTGAGGAGTCGAACGGGGTGCTGGACGTGAAGGAGGGGACAGTCGTTCAGGTCTGGCGGAAAGGCCTCAGAAGCCGATAGGTCCAGAGCATGCACCAGCCCAGCGCAACAATCATTATTCCGGCCTATAGCCGAACAGATAGCCTATGCAGGGTGTTGGCTAGTCTTGTTTCTCAGGAGGATTGTGGCTACAGCTACGACATCGTGGTTGCTGGGTCTCGCATGTCGCACACCGACGTAACCAGAGCATCGTATGCGGCAGCGGGTGTACGACACAGGATCGTCTCGGTGCCAGGAGCCACATGGAATGTTTCCCGCGCCCGAAACGTTGGCATTGCCAATAGTACTGGCGATGTTCTTATCTTGCTCGACGCTGACATTGTGGTCGGGCCAGGTTTTCTGCGTGAGCACTTGCGTTGCCACTCGTCCGGTGTGTGCGCAGTGGCTGGAGCAGTGGCGTCGTTCAATCCGTATCTGAAAGAGGATCGCGTTGTTGGAGTGAGCGCGTCGTTGAGGGACGATTGTGGGGGAACGAGAGATGCAACAACGCTGGATGCGAGATGGGATGTAATTACTCGTTGCATAGCATCTGCTGACGTAGAGAATGCGACCAGTCAAGGAACCCTGACCCACGTCGTTAAGGGGGAACATATTCCTCTACCATGGGCATTTTTCTGGTCTGGCAACGTGTCGATCAATCACCAGTTGATTGGCGACCATTCTTTATTGTTTGACGAATCGTTCAAGGGCTGGGGGGCTGAAGATATGGAATGGGGCTTTCGTGCGTGGCAATCTGGTGTGCCTATGTTCTTCAATAGGCATGCCATTGGAGTCCATCTGCCCCATGAGCGGGATGTTGCAGCCAACGTCGCAAGCGAACGCGCGAATCTGCGCCGCATGATAGGGAAGCACCGATGCTTGTCGGCCGAGATTGTGGCCAGGTACAATGACATTGAGGGCAACCTACGATTCCAGGAGCTCACAGAAGCCGTTAACAGCATATTCGGCCACTCCGAAGACGGATGCAACTGTATGATCAGCATCGACGAGCGCGGCACGTCGCCCAAAGCGGTGTTTGGCCTGAGAAGCGAGGACGCCGGTCACAGAGACCAGATGAGCTACAGAATGCTCGGTATTGCAACATGGTTTGCTGATCAAGAGCTGGAGAGCGTGGTCCTATCGCCACTATTAAGGCATTTGCCTGAATGGTTGTATCAGGAGGTATTACGGGAAGCAGTGAGGATAGGGCGGCATATTGGTGCGTGAAGGATAAGGGTCTTGTGCGGTGTCGTCATCACAACTTCGGCAACATCTACCGGACAACATCACCACGACTTGCGTCGTCCCCGTCCAGCAGTCTACAGTTCCCAGAAGGCGTTCTCACCTGGAGCGCAGGCATTCAGCAAGCCACTCCATCTGTGAAAACTCTTGGGTACAGCCTGAGCATATGTCACGGTGCGCCAAGTAAGCATCGCTTAGCGTGCTGATCTGGCGAACATTCACAATAGATGAGTGTCGCCATTGGTCAAGGCAGCAGACAACCACATCGCCGCAACTGAGCACAGCGCAACACCGGTTGGTTAGCCAGGGACACATATGCCAATCCCGGCGTTGTCCATGGCACGAGTGCATTGCGCACCAATCATGGGGTGTGTAGAGGTATAACGGCAGCGGCCCAATTTGTCGCACCTGCGGAAGGAGCCGTCTCAGCACGGCGTCCTGACGCTCATTCATAAGGCCATAAGAGATACTGATGCTGCAACAGCCATTGTTGATCTGCTCATTAGCCAACCACAGGACGCGCAGTCTGTCGAACAGCGTCTTTTCGGGAAGCACCGTAGCGCCGCCGCTCAAGTGGACGGTGATCTCGGTTACTCCAGCACGAAGAACACGTTCCATCATGGTAGGTGTTGCGGCAGCCAGGTTTGTTGAAAATGAAGCCTCAAATCCTGCTCGGCGAACGCGTCGCACAACGATGTCCAGTTCTGGGTGAAGAAACGGCTCTCCTCTGTGATGCAGATACAGTGTCCGTGAGCGGCCTTGCATAGCAAGAGCCAACGCCTTATCTAGAAGGGCTATCTCAATAGGAGCCATGTTTTGTTCTGGCAGCAGCCCAGCGCCCTGAGGACAATACGAACAGTGAGCATTGCAGTGGCCTACTGCTTCAATGATCACTACACTCCACGGGTCTTCAGATCCTGCTGGTGGTCTGCATGAGGGTGAAGCGTGACTGTCTGGGGAGACAGCCACAACACTCGACGTGGGAGCTGCCTGGACTGCAGGAGACGACAGTATCCCTCGACGCGATGATTTGCTCAGTCTAAGGCGACGACATATAGCGGTCATGCAGCGTATGCCATTGCGCGAAAGGATGGCAGAATGTGCGCGCAGTGTCCGACATAGACGTGCTGCGGCCCGTTTGATATACGAGATGGACTGCCGCAGCCGTGCCGCCGCATGTTGACAAGTATGGTAACATAGCTTGCACGCCGAATATAGTGAAGGGAGAGGATCCGTGATGGACCATACGGACAACCTCAGTGGCGGCCGCAACGAACGCAGCCACCGGAAGAACCGTCCTGGGCGTTGCGTGATGGCGGCGTACGCTGCTTGTGCTTCTGAGCATACGTCGACCCAACGCACGGGCACTGCGTGAAGGGCAGTGTCAGGCATCGAAAGGCGCAACATATCGCAGTATGCGATATATGGTAGTGGGCAACCATTCGCAGTAGCAAGGTCGCTCTGGCGGTCCGTGCGGCCAATCGTGGGCTCGATCAATAGGAGTTCTTTCGTCGACTCATGTATCTTGAATTCCATAGAGCAGAGACCCGTCATGCCAAGTGACCGAAAATAGGCCGTGGACAGTCTAACGGCTTCAGGAGACGCGTATGGCTCGCAGGATGCCGTGCTACCAACTATTGGGGGCCATTGTCTAAGCTTGCGGCCAGTAAAGCTGGCCAGGAGCGTGGCGTCGTGCGCGTAGTACTGCAGGCAAAAGATAATGTTCTGGTCTTCACCGGGCACCCATTCTTGAACGACGAGGCTGCAGCCTAGCTGCCGGAAGGTATGCACGGCAAGAGCCAGCTCTGATCGCGTCTTGACGAAGCGAACTGTCATGCCAACAATGTGTCCATCTGGAAAAGAGCTAAACTCCGGTTTTACTACGCAGGGCAGCGCTAAGTCTGAGAAGCATGAGGGAACGGGCTCGTCTATAGGAATGCACATGGTCCTTGGAATTGGCAAGCAAGCAGCCGCAGCATCGGAGGCAAAGCCACACTTGCTTATTCCTCGCAGTACAACACGCGACGGCGGCAGAGTAAGATGACAGTGCGGTTCGAGGACATGTGCCTGTGAGGCAAGCGCAAGAACATCCTGATCGCTGGTTGCGAAGAGGACAGGCCGATGCGGCAAATGTTTGATCTTGTCGAGGAGAACGCCTATGCGATGGCCCTCGTCGTGACTCCATACCTGCTGAAGACAGCGGGAATGCGCATGTCCGTCGTGGGGGATAGATGTCATCGCAAGGACAGGAACGCCGTGTTGATGCAAGCAGCGCGCAACGGCTAGGCCGTTTGTGCAGGTAGTAAGAACAACAGCCGGAACGTCGTGTCTAGATGGAGCCATGGGGCACAGCCCAAAACAAGTGGTACGTCCTCAGAAAGAACGGCAACTTGTTCTTTCGTGTCGGCGAAATTGTATGGCGGGAATGCCCGAGAATCCAGGCTCATCGGATTGGCTTGGTGGCCTTGGGGTAAATTGGGAAGTCAGGCCGAAGAGAACCCCGCCGGGTGGCGGGGTTGCGAGGTGGTGTGGTCGAGAATCAGGCTTTGTCGGCCAAGGCGAACTTCCCCCGCTCGGCCAGGCGGAACCGGCTGGCGTCGCCCTTGGCCTTGATCTCACGCCGCATGGCGGCGCTGAGCGTGTTGGCGGGTGTCCTGCCGCCGTTGCGGGGTGCCCACAGGCTCCGCTGGATCGCTAGGTCCACGATGTCTTTGCAGCCCATCGGGTCGCCGGTGCCCAGGCTCAGCAGGTGCGCCGCCGCGTCGAGCAGGCTCATCGGCTTGGCCTCGTCGTCGCCACGTTGGCCACCGGTCGCGACAGGTTCGCCCGTGTCGCGCTGGGGCGCGTCGGCGGCTTCCTTGGTCGCCTCATCGGCCTTCGCCGCCACGGGGGCCGCATCGTCGAGGCACTTTCGAAGGCGCTGCGGGCTCTTGATGCGGATGGTCTTGCCGG
>CAZSBQ010000081.1:0-16203 GCA_964604795.1 uncultured Victivallales bacterium
TAAAGCCATTGCGAACTCAACTGACCGGATCCAACCAAATTCTGTGGACATAGCGTGACTGACTGTCCTTGCGGTGATTAATCATCGGAAAGGACTGTTTAGCCGTTCACTCCCTGATTGACGTGGTCAGTGTATCAATATCCATCGTTTTGTCCTTGGCGGAATCCCGAGTTCACTCTTCCTGTTCACGCTTCCGACGCATTTCCTCCTCGTAGTCGAGGATTTGGTCCCAATGTATGGCGTACTGCGGATGGAAATAGTCGTCGGGCAAGGATTTTCCCAGCAGCAGGTAGACGAACTTTTTAGCGGCCCCCGGACTGAAGACGTTTTCGCGCATTTGTTCGCGCGATCCCGCCACAGGCAGGAAAACCGCCCTCAGCCCATCCTCGTCGCGAACACCGACAACGGTCGGCAGATCGTCCGCCATCGGCGGCAGCCGCACGGTTTCAGCCCCCGGCAGGCGCTCGGCAACCTCTTTTTGGACCGCTTTGAGAAACCCAATCCCGTCATCCGTGGCCGGTGCTTCGACGACCAGTTTGCCGCCCGCTTCGAGGTAGGCGACCAATGAATCGACACCGTTCTCGACCACCGGCGCAAACTCGCCACTGCCGCTGATCATCAGCAGCGGTATACCGGTGGCCGCGTTGGGCGGAAACCTGGGATCGATGACGACCGGCGATAGCTCGACGTCGTGTTCCGCAGCCAGGCGCTTGACCATCGGCTCAATCGTCGCCAAGCGCGGTTGCCGCGCGTTCCAGGCCCAGACTCCGGCAACGGGCGGACGGAGACCAGCCAAGAGGCATTCGCCGGCGTAGACTGTGGCGACCACGTCTTTGGTCAAGCGTCGGGTCAGTCTATGCTTGTAGCCTCGGATGCTGTTGTCGAGCTTCTTTTGCCGCTGTTCGTTCAATTCCTCCCGCTCGCCCCCATAGGCCGCCAAGCGCTCTTTGGGGATGAATTCCTGGATACTGCTGACCAGGGATGCCTCATTTCCCTTAAGCCACACCGCCGCCTTCGCAACGGGGAGGTGCTCCGGTTCCCGTGGCTCTCCGGCATCCGGCTCGGCCTTGTCTTCATCCTTGCCCTCCTCTTTTTCTTCGATTTCCTCCCTGACCACAGTATGGTTCTGCAACACATATTCGGACATCCAAGCCCAAAGATTGCGCTCGTCGGGGGCCAAGTCCAAGGGATTGTCCGCCGCGCGGGCGACCTGGAACACGAATTCGTAGGGCTCAGCGTGTCCGCCGACCTTCAGGCCGCGCATGTCGTCGGTCAGGAACCCTTCCACCATCGCGCGCACCGTTCGTTTCGAGGTTTTGAACGTCTGCATATCCAACCTTTTGGTGTCGTCAATCAACGCGGCGGCGTCCAGCAGCGCCATGCAGGCGCGCGCCGAGCTGGTGAAGGTGATGTCCGAACTCAAGGGGTCGATGCGGTCCTCCGTGTAGGGCAAATCGATCCCGGCCATCCCCTCGAAGGCATTTGTGCGCATCCAGAGATTGCCCTCGTCGGCGGTTCCGTTGGAATTGACGCGTTTGGCCACGCCCGCGAAGGCCGAGCGGATGGCTTCGTCCGTATCCCGGGGCGTCACAAGCGGTTCGCCGTCCGGCGTCTTCGGAACCCACCCCCGGTCCGGCAGGTAGCCGTTGTCGGCGGCTTCGCGCAATGCGAAGAGAACAATCGAGGTGGACTCCACGTCGGCCAGCTTCTCCTCGTAGATGTAGCTGGGCAACCCCTGCAGGCGGGCATTTCTTCCGCTGTCCATTCCGGTGTTCGACTGCATGTCGAAAAGGTAGTCGCCGTGCGGACTGACATCATTCCGGTGGCGCCTGACCTCGCGGAACTCGAAGCCGAGCTGGCTCACCCACGGGTATTGATTCCGATACTCTTTGAATCGTTCCTTCGCGTCGGCGAGTCGCTCCTTGTAGAGTTCGCGGTCCGGGCTGTCCTTCAGCTTCTCCGTCCATCGCTGAACCTCGTCGGCGTAGAGTTCGCGCTCGAACTCGACCAGCGCGAACAGGACATCCGGGTCCACACAAACCGGTCCCCACAGCCCCGCGCCTTCGCCCTTCTTAATCTGTCCCAGCAGCAATTTGGCGACCATGCGTTCGGATGCCTCGCGGAAAAGCGCGTCGTCCTTCGGCATATTGACCATGGCCGCCGTCAGCCAGGCCAAATCCCAGGTCCGGTCGGTCAGCCCGTATCCGAGAGCCAGGTTCGCGACGTTGTGGGAGGTGGCCTCCATCAGTTCGTCATCCATCGGGACCCCGGCCTTGGCGCACAGGTACAGGCCCATGGCATTCTGGGCGAAGAAGCCGGGGAAATGCTCATCCGGCCCGCCTGTCTCCCAAATGGGGCGACGATGCATTCTGACGATATCCCCCTCCTTGTCGCGCACGAGTCGTTCCTCCTTTTTTGTGCCGATCTGTTTGACGCGTCGACGGCGCGTCACCGTTTTCAATTGTCCGGCCCCCTGCTCGGAATCCCCGCCGGTGTTGACCACGGTCTTGTAGGTCTCGTATTCGTAGACGGGGCGTTCGACCACTTTTTTGGTGTAGCGCACCGCCACCTCCTTATGTCCGGCCACCCGTCGGTTCCTCTTTGGCGAAACGAAGAAGAAGTCGGGATCCTCATGAGCGCGTTCGCGCAGGCCCTGAACGGCCAGTGTCAACACGTCGCGCATTTCCGGGACCAGGATTTCCGCAAGTTCGACCGGCGTCGGCGGGCGCACGTCATCTTTTTCCGCCTTTTTCTCGTCGACCGCTTCCTGTGAAAAGACCGATGCGCCCGGCAACAGCATCAGCGCAGCCGCCAAACAACACATAAAGCCTCCCTTTCGCCTGTGCGGAAACCGCATTGCAATTCCACCGTTCTTCCCGCTCATCGCACATGCTGTGTTCATCGAAGTTCTCCTGTGTCTTGTTGATCGGATGCGGTCTAAAACTCGGCGGAACGCGGGGTGCGCGGAAACGGGATCACGTCGCGGATGTTTTGCATGCCCGTGCAGAACTGAACGATGCGCTCGAATCCCAGGCCGAATCCGGCATGGGGAACACCGCCGAACCGCCGCAAATCATAATACCACCAATACGCCGCCGGATCAAGGCCGGCATCGCGAACCCGCGCATCCAGAACATCCAAGCGGTCCTCCCGCTGGCTGCCGCCGATGATTTCCCCCACCGAGGGCAGCAGCACATCCATCGCCGCCACTGTGCGCTCGTCGTCGTTCAGACGCATGTAGAACGCCTTGATTTCACGCGGGTAGTCGGTGATCGTCACCGGACCGCCAAACACCTCCTCGGTGAGGTGGCGCTCATGCTCGGACTGCAGATCGCATCCCCACTGCACCGGATACTCGAAGGACGCACCCGAGCGCTGCAGCAGCTCGACGGCCTCAGTGTAGGTCACGCGCCGAAACTCCACCTCGGCCAGGGCGCGCAGCCGGGTCAAAACCGTCGAATCAACCCGCTTTTCAAAAAACGCCAGATCGCTCCCGCAGCGGTCCAGGACCGTTTGAAACAGATGTCGCAGATAATCCTCGGCCAAATCCGCGTCATCCGCGAGGTCCGCGAAGGCCATTTCCGGTTCGACCATCCAAAACTCGGCCAAATGGCGGCGCGTGTTGGAGTTTTCCGCCCGAAACGTGGGGCCGAAGGTGTAGATTTCCCCGAGCGCGCAGGCGTAGGCCTCGCCCTCCAGTTGGCCGCTGACTGTCAAATACGTCGGGCGTCCGAAGAAATCCTCGCGCAGGGAAGGCTTGCCGTCAGCCTGTCCCGCGTCCGTGTATCCGGGCGGCAGCGTGGTCACACGAAACATCTCGCCGGCGCCCTCGCAGTCGCTGCCGGTGATGATCGGGGTGTGGACGTACAGGAATCCGCGCTGATCAAAAAAGCGGTGGGTGGCCTGAGCCAGTGCATTGCGCACGCGGGCCACGGCGCCGAACGCGTTGGTTCGGGGCCTAAGGTGCGCCAGTTCCCGCAAGCGCTCGAAGGAAACCCGCTGCTTTCCCAAGGGGTACTCCTCCGGGTCGGAATGGCCCAGCACCTTCACTTTGCGCGCCTGAACCTCGACATCCTGGCCTTTGCCCGCGGATTCGACCAACGCCCCCGTCACCCGCACCGATGCGCCGGGATGGAGACGGCAAACCTCGTCGCGGTAGTTCGTTAATTCCTCGCCGGCCACGACCTGCAGAGACTCGAAACAGGAGCCGTCATTGATCTGCAGAAACGAGAATCCGCCCTTGGAGTCCCGTCGCGTCCGCACCCATCCGGCCACCACCACTTCCACTCCGCGTTCGGTGGTTTTCAGCACCTCGTTGATTTTTTGTCGTCTCATGGGTCTTCTCATCTCAGTAATGGCCGATGCCACCGGCGGCCTCGACGGCCGGGTTCCGGCACTGGGCGCGGGGGCCGCGCCCGGCACTTGCAGAGGCCGGCGGCCCCGACGGCCGGGTTCCGCCACTGGGCGCGGGGGCCGCGCCCGCTACTTGTAGAGGCCGGCGGCCCCGACGGCCGGGGTTCCGGCACTGGGCGCGGGGGCCGCGCCCGGTACTAGCTGGGGGGGCCGCGCCCAGTAATTCTACTATCGCCGGGGCCAGGCGGAGTAAATGCTGATCTCCTCTTCGGAGGCGTCAAGGCTGCGGCGGATGGCGTCGGTGCGCCGTCCGTCGCTTGGCGCGAACAGGAGTTGTCCGTCGTACACTGCGGACTTCGCAGCCGGATCGACGCGAAGTGCGCCGTCGTCCGGTGCCTGCGGGTCGGACACGATGCGGATTTCGCGTTCGCGCCGGTCCGGATGAATGCGGATAATCCAGGCTTCCGGGGTGTCTCCGGGTACGTCCAGTTGCATCTGCCCGTTGTCGTCATCGGCCACGACGCGCCCGACAAAACCGGGTTGACGGCTAAGCGTGGCGGAGAGCAATTTGTGGTGGCGCCGGATGGAGTCGAGGATCGGCGGGATGTCGGGGAACCGCTCCAAGGCCATTTCAAGCCGTTCGTTGAGTTCGGCGACGTCGGGATGGTCCAGATGAAACCAATTGTCCTTGCGGGGCACGTCACCGAGCAGTTCGCGAATCCGCTCCAGGTCTTTGACCGGGTGAACGGCGCATTTCCGCAGGGCGGCGGAACAGATATCCAGCAACCAGGCCTTCGGAATGGGCGGCAGTTCCTCGTGCTCGAGCACGGTCTGCATGACCTCGGCCAGAAAGGCGTCGATCCGCTGTTCGCGGTTCCGAACCTGCTCGGCGAGTTCTCGGACATATTTCGCGTGTGGCACCAAGTTGGACTCGTCGCGCCGAGCAATCCGCACCTCGTAGTCCTCGCTGCTGAATTTGCGGTGTTCCACCCAGGGCTTGGCCTCATCGGAGGAGGTTCGGCACACGCGTCCCCAATAGAGTTCGCCGTCGCGGTCGAGTATGGTCTCCGGATAGTAGACTTTTTGCCAGACTTGGCTGTTGCGCCGGCGTATTTCGAAAACTTTCAGGTCGAGTCCGGGCAGTTTGCCGATGGCGTTGAGCGCTTTCACCGCTTCGGGGAATCGCTCGGTGACGGCCAGGGCGCGCTCGAGGTCCTCGTGCCAGATGCTGCGCTCGCCCTGCGGCAGAGCGTCTAGCTGCTGCTTGACGGCGGTCTTATCCTCGTCCTCCAGCGGAAAGTCTTTAATCGAAAAGTTTTCCAGGGCCAGCATGTCGCGAAACAGTTGCACATCCTCGAGTACTCGGCGCATGCGCGGGATGTTTGGATCCTCGGGATGGTCCTCGACAAAGCCGCGCATGAGAGTGACGAGCAGGTCCAGGTCCGGGGGGGCGTTGTCAATGGCGCGGAGCATTCGCTGCTTCTTCTCAAGCCGCGTCTCGCGTTCCTGGATGCGCGCATCCAGGTCCTGCTGCCAGGCGGCGATTTGTTCCTCGATGGGATCGAGTTTTTCGAGGCTGCTTTCGGCGACCTGATCGGCTTCGGCCCGGACTTGGTCGAGCTGCTGCCGCATATCCTCGATGGCCTCCTGTTCGGCTTCGAAGCTGGAAAAGTTCTTTTCCTGGTTGGCTTCGAGTTGGTTCCGCAAGCTTCTCAGGGCTTGACTGAAGCGCACTTCGCGCTGTTCCCGGTCGCGCATTTGAGCAAGTTCACGGCTGTCGCGCCACGATTTCAGGCGTGCCTTCTGCGACTCCTCGACGGCCAATTCCTCGGCTTCTTCGACCAGGCTTCGGACACGGCTTTCGGAGGCGTCAAACCCGGCCTTGCCGATGGCCCTGAGCTTGTCCATGCTTGCCTGAAACGCCGCCCGTCGCTGTTCCCGCTGCTGCAGGGCTGTTTCCGCACGGGAGCGCAGCTGCTGCATTTCGGAGGTGGCGTAGATGGAGGGGCTGTTGCTTTTCACGCGTTCGAGGGCATTCAGCGCGGCGCGGTAGTCCTCGTTTTCCACTAGTGTGGCAACTTGACGAATGGCCCGATTGCGGGTCTGGACGCTGTGAAGGACCACGCCCACTCCCACGATGAGCACCAGGAGGAGCAAAAAGGCCGCGCCACCCACCAAAACACGCCGGCGACGGCGCGAGCGCTCGTGCTCGTCCACACGGGAGATGGCGGCCATCACCCGCTCGCGCACATCCGCGGGCACGGGACGGTCGGAATTCATCACTTCGCGCCACAGACGGCGAACCTCGTCGCGGTCGGGCAGATCGCGGGTGACCTGCGACTCCAGGGCGGAGAGCGCTTCCTGAAACTGCCGGTCGGCGCGCCGCTTCTTCTGCTCGCTTTGCAGCCACTCTCGAATGTTTTCGACCCGTTGGCGCTGCGTGTCGTCCACGCGAACCTCGTCGTCCGCGGTCACCTCGTCCCACTTTGCCAGCAGACGTTCCAGGCGTTCCTCGTCCCGGTTGCCGTAGGCCTCCTCAATGTCGGAGGTGAGTTCATCGGCTTTTGCGCGTGCTTCGCGCAGCTCGCTGGAGCGCAGCACCGAATTTACCTGCCGCACCAGCTCTTCCGGCGCCGGGCAGGCGCGCTGCGGATGTTCGAGTTCATCGCGCAGTTTGGCGAGAGCCGGGATGTCCTCGGCTTCAAGCGCCTGCCGGATCCGGGGAACGAGTTCCTCGAGCTGAGCTTCCTCGAGAGGGGCCAGATTTTCGTACCACACGGGATTGTCGGCATCGTGTTCGCGGATGCGGCGAAGGATGTTGATGCGCTCGTCGCGCGAACCGTGGTGCACCAGCCGCCGGTATTCGTTCAAGAGCGGCGCAAGAGCCTCCTCGGTGGTGGCTTCGGCACGGAGACGGTCGACAATGTCCACGCGCAACGGCGTGAACACGCGCAACCCCAAATCCTCGCAGAGGTTGCGCCACTTGGTCACTTCCCGAAAATTCAGCACGTCCACCTGTTCAAGCAGCGGCGGGGGAACCTGCATCTCGTGGACCGCCTCGGAGCGCATTCCCTTGTCCAGAAAATCGCCGCATTTGATCAGACGTTCGTTGACGACTTCGCAGAGTTCGGCATACTGCTCGGCCAGATCCTCGATCTCCGGAGTCGGTTCCGGATTCTCCGCGCGAACAAAGTCCCGAATCTGACTGACCAGCCGTTCTTCAGGCATCATCGGCAGTATCTCCTTCCTCGGTTCCGCGCGGACGGGGCGTCATGCGCAGAGACTTGCGGGTGCGGTTGGACATTTTGACGAAGGACTTGCCGCCGCGAGTTCCGGACATGTCGTCCGGCACGGGGGTTCCATCGCGGGCGCAGGCGACCAGCGGATTGTCCTGGGTCAGCGGCTCGGGGTTGGTCAGATCGATGATCCTAGTCCGTCGCATGCGCTTGGCTTCGCGCAGGCAATAGGCGTCCGGAACGCAGCAGCGCCAGGAGCAGGTGAGCCCGGCGGGCAAGGCCGTGAAGTACGTGTTGAAGGTGACCAGCCAACGCAGCCGCGGCTCGAGCAGAGCCATCGCCTCGCTGATCATCGACAGCATCGGCATGCCCGGCTCGAAAACCAGAAACACCGGTTCGGAACGGCGCTGCACGAAGGAACAGGCCAACTCGCCCGCCCAGCCAGCGTCGCCGACAACGTCCTCCCAGTTGGCCGCGAAAGTGCCCTCGTAGTCGCCGTCGGGCACGTTCCTGGGTTCTTCAAGCACTTGGGGAGGGCGTTCCCAGACTGTCTCAAGGAACCCGTCGCGGGTGGCCAGCCAGGCGGGTCCGCCGGCGGGGCGCTCGCGCTGGGAAAGCACAACGTGGTGGGCAAGCTTGTTGCTGCGGTTGGTGTGGTCCTTCCCGGAATCACCGACGCGGGAGAGGATGCTGACCGTTTTTCCGACCAAGGTATAGCGGTAGTGGGAGTAGGCCGCGGGGTTGGTCGCCGAGCGCGGGTCGTGAACGGCGTACGTCCCCTTGTAGGCGCTCAGGGACTCGAGCAGGCGGATGAGCGCGGGCGACATGCCGCGCGTGTAGGCCACGGTCGAAAACCCCCGCGTGCCGGGGCGCAAACCCCGTTCGGCCGATGTGTAGTACAACTCTTCAGCCACGGGTCAACCCTTCGCGTTGGTGTTGGCATCGGCGCGCGGGCCGGTGCGGCGGGCATTTCGGCGCGTCGGCATGTCGAACCACACCCCCGTTTGCGGGTCCCGCAAGCGGGCGCCCATGTAGAACACGGGCACCTGCAGCGGCTGCTTGCGGTCCGGCAGCGTGATGAACACAACGTCCCCGGAAGTCTTGCAGTCGACGGGAACCACCTCGGGAATCTCCTCCTTGACGCGCGACTTCGGCATCGCGGGGACCATGCCTCGCTCGTAGAGAAAATAGAGCAGCGGAACCGTGACCCAGATGGGAGTCATGTCGCGCGGGCGGATGCCGAGCATCCCCGTGTCCGGATTGAGTTCCGGACTGCGCCCCAGCGCGCTGTTCGGCAGGTACAGCACATCGCCCGCGAAGGTTTCCGCCGTCGCCACGATCTCCGGGCAGACTTCCTCGAGCAGGGCGCGCGTGGCGAACGACACGTTCTTGATCATGTTGACGTCCAGCGCGCAGGTGTTGAATTTGTTTTCCCACTCCCAGGGTTCGTCCGGAAAGTCGAAGTTCAGCAGTTCGAGCCAGACATCGGCCTTGGCGATGAGCAGAATCAGGGTTTTGGCGGATTTGCTGCCCGCTCGGAGTCCGGAGTACTTTTTGATGCGGTTGATCATTTCGGTCAGCAGGATTTCCTGCCGCTGTACTCGGCTGCCCTTGGACAACTGTGGGTCCTCGACTTCCAGGCGTTGACGGAAGCGGACGTCCTGGGTGGGATCAAAGAGGAAAAACAGCGTGTCGGAATGCAGCAGATGGCGGGTTGTCGGGTTGTCTACCGAGTCCATACCGGGCTCGAAATGCTCGCCTGCATTGTCGTACATCACCAGCGTCCGGAACATCTTGTGTCGGACCTCGTCGTAGTCCGGATGGTGCTCGGCGGGCGTGATGGTGAACATGAACGGCTTGGGCAGGTTGATCAGCATGTTGTCCAGCAGCACCTGGTTGTACAGCTCGCCCTGCAGTTCGGTTTTGCGCAGCGCCACCAGCTCGTCGGGCGAGGAGTTCAGAAACAGCAGCTCCTCGCACTCGTTGATCATCTGGTTGTTGATCGCATCGGTGTCGGTGAACGAAATGGCGAAGTTGCGCGACAGCTTGTTGCGCAGCATCCAGATCATCGCGGTCAGAAAAAACGACTTGCCGCTGGCCGCCGCGCCGACGATCGACAAAAACAGCGGCGGCTGCTCGCTGGCCCCCTGCGGAATCCGCAAATGACAGCGCGGACACGCCATGTCCGGGCAACTCATCCCCGCGCTGTCCACCGCATTGCCCTCCGGCGTGAACTTCGACGGCAAAAATCGCTGAGGCGCCTCCGGACCCAACACGGGATCCCCCACCAAACTCTGATGGCGCGCGATGTACAAAAACTCCTCGACGTTGAACGAGTGCCAGCAATGCGGGCAGGTGATCTCGCCGCGCGACGACGTCGCCGCAGTCACGGGACGATGGACAGGAGGAGACGCCGCCGAGCTGGCGCCCGCGGATTTCGCGCCGCCCGAGTCGGCGCCGCCTCCCGCGGAAGCGCTCTTCGGAGAAACCGCCTGACCGGAAGCGCCCGGCGACTTTGCGGAACGGCTTTTTTCGGCTGTCGTTTTGGCGGCTTTGGAAGCTTGCTCGGCCGCTTCGCTGCGCAAAAGGCCGGGCACCCGCGATGCCTTGACCCACGAGGTGCTGCCCTCCAACCACACCAGGTCGCTTTCCTTAACATCCCCCCGCGCGATGCGGTTGCGAAGTTCGCCGACGCTCACCGGACCGAACTCTCGCCCGTTGTCCCGGTAATAGCATTTGCGTTCATCCGCGGCAGCGATGTCCCCCGAGGTTTTCCGTGTTTGTCCGCCCGCGTCGTCCGCGTCCTGTTCCGGTTGAAAACGAACCTGCACGCTGCCGAGCAAAAGATCAGTCTCTCCTCTGAGCGGCACCCGCTGCACGCGCTCGGTTCCGCGATAGACACCGTTAGTGCTGTCGTTATCCACCAAATACAGGCACCCGTCGGAGCCCTTTTTGACCGTGGCGTGATGCGATGAGATGGAGGAGTCCGAAACCACAATCTCACAGGATTTGCTGCGCCCGATGCGACAGGGAAACGACTCGAGCCGGTATCGTCGTTCCCCCTCGTTGGCTTGAACAATGATTTTCATAAAGGCTGTTTTCCGGTTGCTGTGGAGCGATGGTTCGTGTAGTATACGTGAACGTCGTCCGGAATCAAGGGCTGGCCCGCTCTACCAGGGCAATTCCTTTCTGAGGGCACGGGGATGAGCCCGTTCGGTAGAAGAGCGATACTCCGCGAAACGAGCCTGCGCCCAAGTAGAGGGCGCGGCCTCCGCGCCCCGAGCTGGTTCCGAAATTGAACAGGTTCAAGCTTTTTCACGGATCAGGCTTCAAGCAGACGATCAAGCGCCTGGCGGGACGTTTCCGCCACCGCATCGTGAAGACTCCGTCCGTGGCTGTCCATGGTGACCACGACGGGAAAATCGCGCACGCGCAGCTGCCAAACGGCCTCCGGAGCGCCAAACTGCTCATACCCGTAAACGGCCTCAACCTCCTCGATATTGGCCGCCAAAACTTGCGCGGCACCCCCCACCGCATGCAGGTATACGCACCCCGTCTCCCGCATGGCCGAAAGTGTGGACTCCCCCATCCCCCCCTTGCCGATGACCGCCCGCAGATCATAGCGCCGAATCAGTTCGGCCATGTACGGCTCTTCCCGCTCGGAGGTCGTCGGCCCCGCGGCACGCACCCGCCAATCATTCCCCTCCCGCACCACCACAGGCCCGCAGTGATAGATCACGCCGCCGCGAAGATCGCAGTCCAACGTGCCGCCCGACGCCAAATGACGGTGAACCGCATCGCGCCCCGTGAACACACGCCCCGTCAAAGAGACCGCGCCGCCAATGCGCAACGCACGAACATCACCCACCGCCGCCGGAAGCGACAGCGAACGACAAGCACCGTAAGACTTTGAGGAAGAAACATGTGTGGACATGGGGAGTTCAGTTATCGGTTACCAGTGATCAGTGATCGGTTATTCAGGTTTCAGGGTCAGGATTACTGAGCCCCCCTTAAAAGTCATTTTTCCCGATTCCGAAGGCCTGAAAGGCCTGTTTCATCGTAGCCCCGGGCAACGCCCGGGGATTTTGGTTTGGTCGTTGATGTGCCCTGCAAGGGCACCTCAATACGTTGCCCGCGAAGGAGATTGCAGAACTCTTGATCTAGCGGAAGATTCAGTGGTACCGAATTGCCTTCGGGCTGAAAGCCCGGCCCAGTCTCAGCCCAGGGCTCGCAGCCCTGGGTTTGTGGCACACCAGAAATTGCGGGCTGAAGGCCCGCCCCAACCCATGCGGCGGAAGACATTGGAGTGGACCTTCAGCCCGCCGTTCGGTTTGCGATTGCAAACCCAGGGTCGCGGCCCCCGCTGGCGCGCGGTCGTTCGCAGGCTCACTCCGGGTACTATAAATAGGGTAGGGCCGTTGGCCCGAGAACCAAGCTGAGCCAGCCCAACTGTACCACCGGCAGTTCCGTGGCGGCACCGCCGTTCGAGGTCAAACTGTACCAAGATATCTCTTTTTTTTGGGGACTCCTTGTTTCCCCGGACGTTGTCCGGGGCTACGGTAAAATGCCCTATCCGGGACCCTGATTACTGATCACCAATCACCGATCACTGATTCACGCGCGTCATGGACTCGGGGGATCGTCAAAATGATAAATTTTCTCGCCGTCCTTGCAATAGCCGAATTTTTCGCGCGCGACGCGCTCGATGGCGCGGTAATCATTCTTGAGGCTGCTGATTTCACGACGGATGCTCAGAATCTGCTCCTCCTGCCGAGCCAATTCCTCGTCAACCTCCATCAGATTTTTCGTGGCTTCCCGATACTCCCCCTGCGCCGGCACCAACACAGCCACGCCCACAAGCAGCAAAGCCCCGACTAGAGCCAAAAACGCATAATTCTGCATTTGCTTCGGCATGGTCATCACCTCGCAGATTGACGAAACATCCTCACGGATTCAGGTGCACGGCTATTCAATGCGCATTTCGATGGTCAACTGCCGGAGAAATCGACGTCCCTGCCTGGTTTCCATCGTCAGGAGAGTCACCGGCAGGGTTTCTCCGGAACGGTGCTCCTTTATGGCTTCATACACATCGTTTAGGGAGGAAACCGACGTTTTGTCGATCGCGGCGACAATGTCGCCGCGGCGCACATTCAACTCCGGCCGACGGCTCTCCTTCTTGATGTCGCTGACAATCAGCCCGCGAACGTCCTCGGGCAGCCCCAATGCCTTGCGCAACGGCGCGGTCAGCGTTTGCAGCTGCAACCCCAGCCGCCGCTCCACATACATCTCGGGCGAAATCCTTGATACACGCAGATGCACGGGTGGGTTCCCGTCATCCATCTGAATCGACACCTCGTCCCCCTCTTCCAGAGGCCACAAAATCCGCCCCACCTCCAGGGCGCGGGAAACCTCCCGGCCATTTATCGAGCGGATAACGCCGCCGGGCTCGAGGTTGGCTTCGGCCGCCGGCGTCCCCGGAAGAACCTCTTCCACCACCGCCTCGGAACCTCCCGACTTCACAGTCCGAGTACCCGGTATCAATCCCGCCGCCGCCTGGGAGAAGCGCGACGGCACCAGCCAGCGCGCCAAAACCTGTTCTATGCGCCCCACCGGGATCGCAAAGCCGATGCCCTCGGCATCGCTGCGGATCGCGACATTGAGGCCGATGATGTCGCCCTCCGCATTGACCAGAGGCCCCCCGCTGTTGCCCGGATTGATGGGAGCGTCGGTCTGCAGGATGTCGTCGAACACCACATCGCCCTCCTGCAGACTGCGGTTGCGGGCGCTGAGAACGCCGGAGGTCACACTGTGCTCCAGACCGAACGGGTTCCCCACCGCGATCACCGGTTCCCCGAGCAGCAGATCCCCCGGCACCGCAAAACGTCCCGCATGCAGCTGCCCCGAGTACGTCTCCGGCTCAATGCGCAGCAAAGCCAGGTCGTTGGCGCGGTCCCCCGCCACATAGTGCGCTTCGCAGCTTTCGCCGTTCCACAGGTGAATGGTGATTTTCGAGGCGCGCTGAACCACATGCCGGTTGGTGAGCAGAAGACCGCGCTCGTCCACAATGATCCCGCTGCCAAGCGGCACCGTCTCGCGGTAGTATCGGAGAGGCCCCCCGAAAAAGTCGTTGAAAAACGATTCGAACGGGTCCGAGACCCGAACCACGCGCTCAGTGCTTATGTTGACCACGCACGGCACAGTGTCCCGCACTGCGCGCACCACCGGTGTCGCCCGCGGGCTGTCGGACGACAGAGACTCCGAAATCGGATCCCTGCTCGCTGCGGCAACGACCGAGACCGCAAACGCCAGAAAAAAAATCGGCGCCCGCCTTGCACTTGCTTCTTTATTCCATATATTTATTAGCATGCTCGAAAGGTGTCTTGTTGCCGGGAGCGCAAGTTGCCTTCAACAAACTCACTCACTCCATACATTGGAGGTTGACTATGGAAACGGCCTTGATGCGGGCACGCCTGCTTTTGACCGACCGCTACCTGCCGGCTAGGGACGGCGTGAAATACGCGATCCCCGAATCCGACATCATCCGGGAAAATAGCAACACCACACCGCTTTTGCAACAAGCCGAACAATTTTTGCAGGTGTTGTGGAATGAACGCTGCGGCGGCGGCGCTCTGCACACCCGCGACGGCGCGGAGCTGCAGATACACTCACCGGGAACCTGGAACCCCGCAGGCGGACCCGATTTTCTGCGGGCAAACCTGGCCATCGGCGGCCAACGCCTCTGGGGCGACGTGGAAATTCACCGCCGCGAAGCGGACTGGTTCGCCCATGGACACCACCGAGACCCAGCCTACGGAAACGTCTGCCTGCACGTGGTCGCCCTCCCCTCCGCCCGCCCCGCCCACACCGACGACGGACGCGTCCCGCCCTGCCTGGTCCTCTCCGAATGCATCGGCGAAACAATCCGCCAGTCCATTCTGGCCGTCGGCGAGGAATACTCCTATGCCGCCCAAGTGCCGCCGGGACGCTGCGCACTGCAATGGATGGACAGTGAAGACGATGAATTGCGCACCTGGCTCGAGGCCGCCGGACTCTCCCGATTTCGGGAAAAAACCCGACGCCTGCTGAGTTCACTTGACGAGCGCGGCGCCGAACAAGGCCTCTACCAGCACTTGTTCGACGCCCTTGGCTATCGCGCCAACCGCCGCCCCTTCCGCGAACTGGCCGGGGCCGTTCCGCTGAACAGCCTGAAGCAAACCGAATCCGCGCTGGGCTGCGCCGCCCTGCTCTTCGGGACGGCGGGCCTGCTCCCCGATCCCAGCGAATCAACCCTCAACCAACAGGACCGCCGGACCCTCCGCCATCTCTGGGACCGTTGGTGGCAGTGCGGGGCATCCCCCCTGCAAGGCGACTGGACCTGGAGTGGCGTACGACCGGCCAATCGACCCGAGCGCCGCCTGGCCGCCGGCGTCTCCCTTCTGATCAACACCGACTTCACCCCCGGCGCGCACCTGCTGGAAACCGCCCGGTCATGCACGGACGAGCGTGAGCTGATCCGCCGCATCGAGGATATCCTGACCATCCAGCACGAAGGAAACGCCCCCTGGCTGCCCGCCGTGGCACCCTCCAGCGGCAACGCCCGCCTCCTCGGCCAAAGCCGAGTCCAGGACATCGCCACCAACATCGCCCTGCCCTACCTCGCCGCGGAAGCCGCCCGGCGAGACGACAGTGATTTGCTGCGCATGGCGGAGTCCGCATTCCTGCGCATGCCCAAACTGCAGAGCAACCGTTCGCTCAAGGAAGTCGAACACCGCCTCTTCCTGCCGCCCAGCCGCGCCCGCCGCGTCGTCCAGCGCGCCTGCCATCAACAGGGACTGCTGGCCATCCACCGGGACTTCTGCCTGGCCCTGAGCACAGACTGTCTCCGCTGCCCCCTGGCCGCCCGCATCGAGCACGCTCCAGCAGAAGAGTAACGGGCGCGGCCTACGCGCCCCGTCCCATCCCATAGTACCGGGCGCGGCCTCCGCGCCCGTCCCATCCCATAGTACCGGGCGCGGCCTCCGCGCCCCGTCCCGTCCCATCCCATAGTACCGGGCGCGGCCTCCGCGCCCGTCCCGTCCCATAGTACCGGGCGCGGCCTCCGCGCCCGTCCCGTCCCATCCCATAGTACCGGGCGCGGCCTCCGCGCCCCGTCCCGCCGGCCGTCGGGGCGCCAGCCTCTACTCAGGTGCCGAATTGCCTTCGGGATGAAAGCCCGGCCCAGTTCCAGCCCAGGGCTCGCAGCCCTGGGTTGAAGGATCTCCGAAAATTGCGGGCTGAAGGCCCGCGTCTCCGAGCTCACGCGGCCTAAAGGCCGGTGGTACTATGTGACGTGGTCTCCGGTGGCCCGGCCGGTGGTCAGAACCCGTAATTATGCGCACATTGAACGACCGAATTCCGTTGCGGTTCCCGGGCCAACGGCCCGGTCCAGTTTCAGCCCAGGGGCCGCGACCCTGGGGTAAAAGCAAGCAGGAAGTTGCGGGCTGAACGTCCGCTCCAAAATCCTCTGCCGCAACGATGTCCATTGGAGCGGACTTTCAGCCCGCAATTATCGGTTTATCTTCTACCCAGGGCTGCGAGCCCTGGGCTGGGACTGGGCCGGGCTTTCAGCCCGAAG
>CAZSBQ010000082.1:0-4653 GCA_964604795.1 uncultured Victivallales bacterium
GACATGGAGACGCCGGTTTCGGCGTTTTCGCGCTTTGCCGAGGACGAGTACGCGGTGCTGCTGGAGAGCGTGGAGGGCGGCGAGCAGTGGGGGCGCTATTCGGTGATCGGGCTGCATCCCCGCCAGGTGTTCGAGGTGCGCGACGGCGAGGCGCGGCTGACGGACTTGGGCACGGGGGAAACGACGCATCCGGTCGGCGAGGATGGAGAAACGGGATTTCGGGCGCTTCGCGCGGTGATGCAGGACGAGGAGCTGGTTCCGGTGGAGGGTCTGCCGCGCTTTGTGGCGGGCGCGGTGGGGTTCATCGGCTACGAGACCATCGGGGAATTCGAGCGCATGCCTCCGCCCCGGGCGGATTCCGACTGGCCGACTTCGTGCATGATGCTGACCGACGAGATGGCGGTTTTCGACAATGTGCGGCACACCGTCAAGGTGGTGGTGAGCGTGCGCCCTGACGAGTTTGCGGACTTGGAGACGGCGTATGCGGACGCATGTCGGCGGATCGAGCGCATCGAGGAGCGTCTGCGGAGTCCGCAACCGGGGTTGAGCGAGGGCGGCGGGGACGGGCCGGTGCGGATGGAGTCGAACCTGACTCAGGAGGAATTCTGCTCGGCGGTTCGTCGTGTGAAGGAATACATCGTTGCTGGCGACGTTATACAGACCGTCTTGTCCCGTCGGTTTCGGGGGCCGTTGCGGACCTCGCCCTTGAGCGTGTACCGGGCGCTGCGGCTGATCAATCCCTCGCCGTACACCTTTTTTCTGAAGTGCGGCGACAAGGTGTTGGTCGGCGCCTCTCCGGAGGCCATGGTGCGCCTGACCGGGACGCGGGCGGAGACGCGGCCCATTGCCGGCACGCGTCCGCGCGGGGCGACCGAACAGGAGGATCGGCGGCTGGCGGACGAGTTGCTGGCCGACGAGAAGGAGCGCGCGGAGCACGTCATGCTGGTGGATTTGGCGCGCAACGACCTGGGGCGCGTGGCGCGTTCGGGCAGCGTGCAGGTCACCGACTTCATGAGCATCGAGCGGTATTCGCACGTCATGCACATCGTTTCCCACGTTCAGGCGGAACTGCAGTCCGGGCGCGATGCGTTTGATCTGATTCGTGCTACATTTCCGGCCGGAACGTTGTCCGGCGCGCCGAAAATCCGCGCCATGGAGATCATTCGCGAGCTGGAACCGGCTGCACGCGGCCCCTACGGCGGCGCAGTGGGATACATCGGCTACGACGGCAACACCGATTTGGCCATCACCATTCGGACCCTGGCCGCGGACGGCGGTCAAATCACCGTTCAGGCCGGCGCGGGCATCGTCCACGATTCGGTCCCCGAAAACGAATGGGACGAAACCGCCAACAAGGCGCAGGGCATGATCCGCGCCCTCGAACTGGCCGCCAACGGACTCAAGCTCTAACATCCCAAATCCCCAAAGCCCATGATTCTGGTCATCGACAACTACGATTCGTTCACCTACAATCTCGTTCAGTACCTGGAGGTGCTTCACGGCGACATCGAGGTGGTCCGCAACGATGCGGTCACCGTGTCGGACGTGGTTGCGAAGTCCGCGGATGCGGTGGTCATTTCGCCGGGACCGTGCACGCCGGACCAGGCGGGGATCAGCATCGAAGTCGTGCGGGCGCTCAGCGGGGCCACGCCGCTGCTCGGCGTGTGCCTGGGACACCAGGCGGTCGTGCGCGCCTTTGGCGGGAGCATAGTGGGAGCGGGATCGATCATGCACGGCAAGGCTTCCGACATCACGCACAATGGCGAGGGGGTGTTTGCCAAGCTCAAATCGCCGTTTTCCGCCATCCGCTACCACTCCCTGGTGGCCGAGCGCGCCTCGCTGCCAGAGTGCCTGGAGATCACGGCGGAGTCCGAGGACGGCGAAATCATGGGCGTGCGTCACAAGAAACACGAGACCCACGGCGTGCAGTTCCATCCGGAATCGATTCTGACAACCTCCGGCAAACGCCTGCTGGGCAACTTTTTAACCTGCGCCGGGCTGCGCTAGCCACCCCGCATTTGCTCCGCACCCGACAGCACCCGCAAGCACCCGAAAGCATCCGACAGCACCAGACAGCACGCGACAGCACCCGAAAAAGACACCACAGCGGAGGACAATATGATACACGAAGCGCTAGCCGCCCTTGTGGAGCGACAGGACCTGACCGGCGCCGACATGCGAGCGACCATGGATGAAATCATGAACGGTGGATGCACACCCGCCCAGATCGCCGGGTTCATCACCGCCCTGCGCATGAAGGGGGAAACCGCCGAGGAACTCGGCGGCGCCGCCGCCTCAATGCGCGAACACGCCACCTATATCGACGCCGGCGCGCGATCCGTGGTGGACACCTGCGGAACCGGCGGCGACGGCATGAGCACCTTCAACATCTCCACCACCACCGCATTCGTCGCCGCGGGCGCCGGCATCTGTGTGGCCAAGCACGGCAACCGCGCCGTCTCCAGCCAATGCGGATCCGCGGATGTGCTCCGGGAGCTGGGCGTCAACATCGACGCCGATCCCCTGATCATGGAGGAATGCCTGCAGGAAAACGGCATCGGTTTTCTGTTCGCACCCAAGATGCATCCGGCCATGAAGCACGCCATCGGGCCACGCCGGGAACTGGGGATTCGGACCATCTTCAACATGCTGGGGCCGCTGACCAATCCGGCCGGCGCCACCGGGCAGGTGCTCGGCGTTTTCGCGCCGGAACTGACCGAGATGTTTGCGCTGGCCCTGCGCGAACTCGGCGCCCGGCGCGCCTTCATCGTTCACGGCATGGACGGCTTGGATGAGATCACCTGCACAGACGTCACCCGCGTCAGCGAACTGAGGGATGGCAAGGTGCGGACCTACGAGTTGTCCGCCGAGCGTGTGCTCGGCGATTTCTGCGATCCCGAGCAGCTGGCCGGCGGCGATGCAGCGACCAATGCCGCCATCCTGCGTGACGTGCTTGACAACAAACCCGGCGCGCCGCTGCAGGCGGTGCTTCTCAATGCCGCCGCCGCGATTGTGGCCGGCGAGGCGGCGGACAGTTTCGACCAGGGACTCGGAAAAGCCCGCGAATCCATTGCCTCCGGGGCCGCCCGCGAGAAGCTGCGCATTCTGGTCGAAGCCACGCAGGAGACATGAACCTAAGACCATGAGCATTCTGGATACCATTGTTGAACACACCCGCCGCGACTTGGAGGTGGCGCGCCGCATGCTGCCACAGGAACGCTTGGAGCAGCACGCGCGGGAAATGCCCGCGCCGCCGGATTTCGCCGCGGCTCTGCGCGACCAGGGGGGGCGGGCGAACATCATCGCCGAACTCAAGCGCGCCTCGCCGTCCGCGGGCGAGATTCGACGCGACTTCGGGGTGATTTCACTGGCGCGGGAGTTGGAGGCCGCGGGTGCCGCCGCCCTGTCGGTGCTCACCGAGGTGCGCTTCTTCCACGGCAGCCCCACCTATCTGCGCGCGGTCTCCGCAAATGTGTCCATCCCCGTGTTGCGCAAGGATTTCATCGTGGACGAGTACCAGGTGCTTAAGGCGCGCACGCTGGGCGCGTCGGCCGTTCTGCTCATTGCCGCGGTACTGCCGGTCGAACAGCTGCGGCGTCTCAACGAGACGGCGCGCGCGCTTGGCATGCGGACGCTTGTCGAGGTGCACAATCAAACGGAACTCGACGAATTGCTGGCTGTTTTCACCCCGGAGGTGATCGGGATCAACTGCCGCGACCTCAAAACCTTCACAACCGATCTCGAGGTCACGGCCAATCTGCTGCGCGGAATTCCCGATTCCTGCGTGAAAGTCGCCGAAAGCGGAATCCGCACAGCCGGTGATGTGGCCGCCATGCGCAAGGAGGGGGCCGACGCGTTTCTGGTCGGCGAAACACTGATGCGGGCCGTCCGGCCCGGAAAAGCCCTGGAGGAGCTGTCATCATGAGCATACGCGTGAAGATTTGCGGGATAACCCGTCTGGAGGACGCGCGTTGCGCCGTCGATGCCGGTGCCGACTACCTGGGCTTTATCCGGACTGAGGCGTCGCCCCGGTTCGTGACGGCGGAGCAAGTGGCGGAGATCACACGGCAGCTGCCCGCGCATGTGCGCACAGTGGGCATTTTCGTGGATTCCAGTTTGGAGGATATCCGCGCGACATTGGCCGCCGCCAACTTGGACCATGTGCAGTTGCACGGCGAGGAATCGCCGGACCTGGCGTTGCAGCTGAGAACCGGACGGGTGTGGCGGGTCGTGCATCTGACCGGCGACTCCGACATCCAGTCCATCTGCTCGTATCCGTGCGCGGCTGTGGTTGCGGACACCGCAGTGGCGGGCAAGCGGGGCGGCACCGGTGTGGTGGGGGACTGGTCGCTGGCCGCCAAATTGGCCAGCCGCAAGCGCACAGTGCTGGCCGGCGGATTGAACCCGGAGAACGTCGCCGAAGCCGTCCGGACCGTGGCGCCGTGGGGTGTGGACGTCAGCAGCGGAGTCGAAGCCGAACCCGGCATCAAAGCCCCGGAGAAAGTCAGACTGTTCGTCCGCGCCGCCCGCGCCGCCGCCGGGTAGTAAATGCACGCTCTCTCTAAGAGATGGGAGGCTACCCTCCGGGCGACCCCTTGGTGCCACCGGCCTTCAGGCCGCGTGAACCCGAGACGCGGGCTGAAGCCCGCGGGT
>CAZSBQ010000082.1:4753-15787 GCA_964604795.1 uncultured Victivallales bacterium
GTGCCACCGGCCTTCAGGCCGCGTGAACCCGAGACGCGGGCTGAAGCCCGCGGGTACCAGCCGGGACCTGACACCGGTAATCCCTACAGGCAGGGATGCCTGTAGTACTTTAAGAACCTGACACCAAAAAGTCTCACAGGATCACTTTCATGATTCAAAAGAAAGGACATTACGGACGGTTCGGCGGGCAGTATGTCGCCGAAACGCTCATGCCCGCATTGGTCGAGCTGGATGCCGCCTTTCGGCAACACTGGGCGGACGAGGCCTTTCACGTCGAGTTCGACGACCTGCTGGCCAATTACGTGGGGCGACCCAGTCCGCTCTACTTCGCCGAGCGGCTGACCGACTACTGCGGCGGCGCTAAAATCTACCTCAAGCGCGAAGACCTCAATCATACCGGCGCCCACAAGGTCAACAACACCATCGGACAGGCCCTGCTGGCCCGCAAGATGGGGAAACCGCGACTGATAGCGGAAACCGGCGCTGGCATGCACGGCGTAGCCACCGCCACCGCCGCAGCACGCTTCGGCATGTCCTGCGACGTCTTCATGGGCGAGGAGGACATCCGCCGTCAGGCGCCCAATGTCGCGCGCATGAAGTATCTCGGCGCCAAAGTCATCCCGGTCAGCAGCGGGTCCGCCACGCTGAAGGACGCCATGAACGAGGCGCTGCGCGACTGGGTGGCCACGGTGGACGACACCTTCTACGTGATCGGGACCGTTGCCGGTCCGCATCCGTATCCGGAGATGGTCAAGGAGTTCCAGGCGATCATCGGCGCCGAATCGCGCGAGCAGATGCTGGGTGCCGAGGGTCGGCTTCCCGATGAAGTCATCGCCTGCGTGGGCGGCGGCAGCAACGCCATGGGGTTGTTCGCCGGCTTTCAGCAGGACCGTGAGGTCGGTCTGATCGGCGTCGAGGCAGGCGGGGACGGCATCCGCACCGGCCGCCACGCGGCCAGCATCGGCGGCGGGCGGATCGGCGTGCTGCACGGCAACAAGACCTTTCTGCTGCAGGATGAGGACGGGCAAATCCGGCCCACACATTCCATCTCCGCCGGCCTGGACTACCCCGGAGTGGGACCGGAACACGCCTTCCTCCATGAAACCGGACGGGCGGAATTCGTCTCGATCGACGACGCCGAAGCCATCGCGGCATTCTGCGCGCTCTGCGAGTTGGAGGGAATCATCCCCGCCCTCGAGTCCGCCCACGCCGTTGCCGAAGCCATGAAGCGGGCGGCGAAATGTTCGCGCGAAAAGCTGCTGCTGATCAATCTCAGCGGTCGCGGCGACAAGGATATGGCTTCGGTCCAGGACTATCAGGTCGAGCACGAAACTCCGTGGCGTGAGATTCTCCCGGATGGCAATTCTGCGGAACGTTTGTAGATTGACCTTATTCAGGCTGATGTTGATCACAATGTTTTGGAGGAAACCAGCAATGAATCAGGTACGGACGACATCTGGCATGACCCTGTCCAGAAAGGGGGTCCCGCCTCCACTGTCCTTGTGGCAGTGGTGCGAAAGTTGGCGAAAAGGGCAATTCTTTTGCCCTTTTTCCAAACGTTCGCTCCACCGGGACACCGCCGAAGGCAGACCCGAAGGGAACCCCGGCGGTGGCATTTTGAACTCAACAGCCAGGTCCAAACCTTTCTGGACAGGCTCTGGCAGGCGTTGGCGGATCGCGCAACTTATGGCTGTCTGGTTGGCAGGATGTGCCGGTGCGCTTTCGGCGGCGCCGGACATCTCCTGCTTCACCACCATCGCGCCTGCGGCGGACTTGATCGAGCGGGTAGGGGAGGGGGCCGTCGATGTTGAGGTTCTGGTGCCCCCCGGACAGAACCCGCACACCTTTTCCCCAAAACCGCGGACCATGACGCGACTCGCCCGCAGCCAAATCTTTTTCGCCGTCGGCCTGCCCCTCGAAGACCGCCTGATCCAAAAGGTGCGCAGCACAAAAGCAAATCTTGAAATTGTCCAACTGGACCGCGGAATCGACAAGCGCATGATGGGAGACAAACACGAACACGAACACGAACATGAGCACGGAACGGAACACGGACACGCAGGCGACCACGGGCATGACCACGGAGACGACCAGGGCGCGGACCCGCACATCTGGTTGTCGCCGGTCAATGCCGGCATCATGGCCGATACCATCGCCGAGGCGCTCATTGAAGCCGATCCCGAACGCGCCGAGCTGTATCGCCGGAACCTGGAGCAGTTGCAGGAGGACCTCGACGAGGTGCACCGGGAGATTCAGCAGTTGCTGAAGCCTTTGAAGGGGAAGACCTTTTACGTGTTTCATCCCGCCTTCGGCTATTTCGGAGACACGTACGGACTCGAGGAACGGGCGGTGGAAATCTCGGGCCGCTCGCCCAAGCCCCGCGAGCTTCGCAGCCTGATTCAGCAAGCCAAGCGGGAGAATGTGCGCGTTCTGTTCGTGCAGCCGCAATTCGACACCGACAGTGCCCGCACCATTGCCCGCGCCATCAACGGCAGTGTTGTGCCGCTCGATCCGCTCGACGAGGACCTGCTGGAAAACTTCCGCACCATTGCCCGCAATCTCCGGGAGTCGCTTGCCGATGACTGATGTCGCCGAGAAACGCGCGCACCCCGCCGCTCCGCCGGTTCCGGAGACACCCTCCGAGCGTCGCGAGGTGGTCCGGGTGCGGAATCTTGATTTAACTCTCGAGGGGCGACCGGTCCTGACCGATGTGAACCTGACTGTTTCCGAATTCGAATTTCTGTCTGTCGTCGGGCCCAACGGCGGGGGCAAGACCACGCTCATCAAGCTGATACTGGGCTTGCTGCAGCCGTCGCGCGGCACGGTCAGGGTTTTCGGAGAATCGCCGGAGGCCGCGCGCCACCGCATCGGATATTTGCCCCAATACGTGCACTTCGATCCGCTGTTCCCGATCACGGTCCGGGACGTGGTGATGATGGGGCGGCTGGGCACGGGACGCCGCAAATGGCGCTTCGGAAAGCCGGACCGGGAGGCCGCCGACCGGGCCATGCTGCGCGCGCATGTCGAGGATTTGAGCGAGCGCTCGTTTCAGGCGCTCTCGGGGGGACAGCGCCAACGCGTCCTGCTGGCGCGCGCCCTCGCCACGGAGCCGGAACTGCTGCTTCTGGACGAGCCGACCGCAAACGTCGACACCTTCGTCGAAAGCCGCTTGTTCGAAACCCTGCGCGAGTTGAACGCGCACATGACGATTCTGATCGTCTCCCACGACTTGGGCGTGGTCTCCAGCGCGGTCACCCGCGTGATCTGCGTCAAGCAAACCGTGCGCGTGCATCCCACCAGTGAATTGACCGGGGACCTGGTCCAGGAACTGTACGGCGCGGACATGCACATGGTTCAGCACGACCACAACTGCGCGGCTGCGGGAGGGAAGCGATGATGGATTTTTTGCATGCGCTGCTCGATCCCGAGATTCCGTTTTTCCGCTATGCCATGCTGGCCTGCGTGCTGGCCAGCGTGGCGTTCGGCACCGTGGGCACCTTCGTGGTCGCGCGGCGAATCAGCTACATTGCCGGCGCCGTGGCGCACTCCGTGCTGGGCGGTGTGGGGGTTGCCCTCTATTTGCAGCGACGGTTCGGGCTGGACTGGCTGGATCCCTTTCACGGGGCCGTCGCCGCCGCGCTGTTGTCCGCGTTGATCATTGGCGTGGTCAGCCTGCACGCCCGCCAGCGCGAGGACACCGTGATCGGCGCCATCTGGGCCGTCGGCATGGCGGTGGGACTGCTGTGCATCTCCGCGGCGCCGGGGCAGTTCGATCCGATGGCCTATCTCTTCGGCGACGTGCTGATGATTTCGCGCGGCGACCTGATCCTGATCGCAGTGCTTGACGTGGTGGTGGTCGGGGTGGCCTTCTTCTATCTTGCGGAGTTGCAGGCAGTGTGCTTTGACGAGGAATTTGCCCGTGCGCGCGGATTGCCCGTCGAACGGCTGTATCTTTTGCTGCTGTGTCTGACCGCATTGACCGTAGTGTTGATGGTCAGCATCGTCGGCATCGTCATGGTGGTTGCCCTGCTGACCCTGCCGGCGGCGGCCGCAGGCAGTTTGACCCGGCGGCTCGGGCACATGATTGCCTTGGCCGTGCTCTTCTGCTTCGTGTTTTCCACCTTCGGAATGGCGGTCAGCTACATGGCCAACCTCCCCACGGGGCCCACCATCATCATGATTGCCGCCGCCGCCTACCTTCTCATCGCCGCCGGCCGAACCGTCATCGGCAACCGCGCAGACGGCAAACACGGAGACTGACATGGCGTGCTCGAACCCGCAACCGGATGTTGTTCAAGACACCTTCAAAGTTTGTCCGATGTGTAACTCAGTCTGGGAAACAAGAGATAAGTTTCTCTCCGATGCCGGCGTGGCTCTCATCGGCTACCAAGTGTTCTTCGAGGATTTGCAGGCGGGCCTGTTTCTTTTCAATCACTCCTGCGGCACGACGATGGGCATCGAAGCAGGCTTCTTCTTCGATCTCCATGACGGACCGATCTTCCGGGAACGAGCCGCAGGAACCAAAGAATGCGGAGGACATTGCCTGTACAAGGACGATTTGGACCCCTGTCCCGCACGCTGCGATTGCGCGTTTGCTCGAAACGTCCTCCAAAAAGTGCGTCACTGGCAAAAAAATAGCGGGGGCGCCGAATTGCCTTCGGGCTGAATGCCCGCCCCAGTCTCAGCCCAGGGCTCGCAGCCCTGGGTAGAGGATACACACGCAATTGCGGGCTGAAGGCTCGCTCCAATGGAACTTGGCTGGATTCGGTCAGTTGAGTTGGCAATGGCTTCAGTATCAACGGGCATCCCTGCCTGTTGTGAACTTCTCTGCAACCCAAATGGCATCCGTACGTCAACACAGAACTCTTGGTCTCACGGAAGATTCCGTGGTGTAGTATTGCCTTCGGGCAGAAAGTACCGGGCGCGGCCCCCGCGCCCGTCCCCCCGCAGGCCGTCGGGGCGCCGGCCCCTACAAAGTACCGGGCGCAGCCCCCGCGCCCCGTGCCGGCAAATCGCACATCTGCCTCCGCCGCTCAAGCGTCCCCGCACCCCAATCGGTCCAGCGGACTGTCCGCCTGCGGAGTCAACTCCCGCACCACGTGAGTGTAGATCATCGTCGTCTCGACATTCGCATGCCCGGATACTCCTGAATTTGACGAATATCCGTGCCCTGCAGGAGCAAATGCGCAGCAAAACTGTGCCGCAGGGTGTGCGGGCTGACCAGCTTGCTCAACCCCGCTTTCCGTGCCGCGTCGCGAACGGCCCTGTTGATGCCGGACGAGTCGATGTGATGCCGCCGCGTCACACCCGCCCGCGAATCCGTCGACAACTTTGAAGACGGAAACACCCACTGCCATTTCCACTCCGTTCCCGCATTCGGATACAAATCACTCTGCTCGGTACCACCGGACATAGTGATGCTCCAAACCCGAACGCACCAGCGCCCGTTCGCGCAAAAATCCATCGAACCCCGCAAGTACCTTTTCGTACATCGCCAACCTCCTGAAAACAGCCGTCCTGCCGCAGCTCAACGGTCGCAGTCCACGCAGGTCGCAGCCACTCTGCGGACCCCCGTTCGACACAGAATCCGCAAACTCCGCAAGATATCCGGGCTATAGCCCCGAAATCTTGCATTCACAGCCTCAGTATACACGCATAGAGTAGCTATGTCAAGAGCGCACGTCCTCCCGATATCTGGCACGCAACATATCCGGGCTATATCCCCGAAATCTTGCGCCAAGGCAGGCGAGTTGACAATCCGTCGGACCCGTACTACACTACGCATATCCTTGAGTGGCAGGGAGAACTCGCTCCCTCCACTCTCAACCAGCGCAAGCACCACAAGTCGGCGGAAGGACAGAACCTCCCCGAAATCTTGCGCGCAACCTAGTAAGTGTTGGAAGAAAAAAAGATTTTGAACCGCTAATCGGGCGAATAAAGCGAATAAGAACGGAATCTTAACTTGTCTTTGATTCGCTTGATTGGCGTGATTAGCGGTTGAAAAAAATATCTTAAATTCCAACAAAGCCATGCTACGGACGGCGTATCGCCGCCGCAGATGGCCAGCGTTCGCAACACAAGAAAGATTGAATCAAGGGCATGCAAAAGGCATAGTATATTTAGAAAAAAGGAGACATGGCTATGCTGACAATTCATCCTGAATTTGTGGTTGACAAAGAACAGCACACGCGGGCGGTGCTTTTGCCAATGGGCGATTGGGAAAAGGTCATCGAAGAACTCGAAGAACTTGAAGACATCAGAGAATATGATCGGACAAAATCAGCATCACAGGAAAGTATTCCTTTTGATCAAGCCGTTCATGAGATCCAGGAAGGATACGATGCATGACGTATTCAGTCGAGATCCTGAGGTCGGCGCAGAAGCAACTGAGCAAGATTGACCGTCAGGATCAGCCACGAATCATAACAGCAATCAAGTCACTTGCCGATAACCCCCGACCTCCTGGATGCAAGAAACTTTCCGGACGTTCTGCGTGGCGTCTTCGAATAGGTTCTTATCGGGTGATTTACGAAATAGATGACAACCACCTCCGTGTTCTAGTAGTAGCGACCGGGCACCGGAAAGAAATCTATAAGTAGCGAACCAAGCCTTGCACAGAACGCTCCTACCGTCGCGTCTGTGAAGGCTGACGTTGGCCAGAGGAGATGACGACATGCCTCGATACGATCCGCTGACTCCGGCAGAGCGTAGCGAACGTATGTCGCGTATCCGAAATGCTGATACGAAGCCGGAAATGATCGTGCGGCGGCTTTTACACGGCATGGGTTATCGGCTATGTCCACATAATTTGGTTGGATTGCTTACGTGCTGCGGCCATCCCGGCTGCAGAGAACTTCACAACAGGCAGGGATGCCCGTTGATACTAAAGCCATTGCAAACTCAACTGACCGGATCCAACCAAATTCTGTGGACATAGGTTATCGGTACCGCCTGCACGCACGCGATCTTCCGGGTAGTCCTGATATTGTTTTTCGGTCCCGGAAGAAGGTAATCTTCGTGCATGGGTGCTTCTGGCACCAGCATGGCTGCCGACAATATCGGCAGCCTCGCACGAAGCGCTCGTTTTGGGAACCAAAACTCGCGAAAAATAAGGCCAGAGACGAAGATGTTTGGAGGCAGCTTCGCAAGCTGGGCTGGGGCGTCATGGTTGTCTGGGAGTACCAGGTCAGGAAAGAGTCGGTACTCAGGAATCGAATCAAGAGGTTTTTGGAATGAAGATGAAGAACGGAAGATCATCAATCGAGTTGTTTACCGGCGCGGGCGGACTCGCGCTTGGGCTTGAGCAAAGCGGATGGCATCATTCCGCTCTCATTGAGCGGAATGAACATGCTTGCTCGACTATTCATATGAATGAATCTCTAGGGCATCCCTTAGCCAAAGGATGGAAGCTGTTTCCTGATGACGTGCAAACCATTCACTACCCAGAACTTGCCGACCACGTTGACATGGTGGCAGGGGGGCCACCTTGCCAGCCCTTCTCACTCGGTGGCAAGCACCGGGCGTATCAGGACAAACGCGATATGTTTCCCGAAGCAGTTCGCGCCGTCCGCGAACTGCGGCCGGAGTGCTTTGTTTTTGAGAACGTGAAGGGCTTACTCCGCCAGAGCTTCGCGAGCTACTTCCATTACATCATACTTCAGTTGTCCTACCCAATGCTTGTCCGCAAGCCGGATGAAGACTGGCAATCCCATCTTTCCAGACTCGAACGTCACCACACAGGACGGAAAGAAGGAGACCTTTCATACCAAGTCGTCTACCGGCTACTCAACGCAGCCGACTATGGCGTTCCGCAACACCGGCACCGTGTTTTTATCGTGGGGTTTCGTTCTGATCTTCAGAAGGAGTGGTCATTCCCAAGTGCAACGCACTCTTTTGACCGCCTGCTGTGGGATCAATGGGTTACCGGCGACTACTGGGAAGAACACCGCATCCCCAAGAAGAGACGCCCGGTAATGCCCGACAAACTGGCTGCTCGCGTTGGTCGTCTCGAATCGGAATTTGGTTTACTTCCACCCCCCGATGAACGGTGCCGAACGGTTCGGGACGCCCTTCGTGGCCTTCCCGATCCACGCAACAAGACCGACACCGTTCCGAATCATGAATTCCGAGACGGAGCACGACCATATTCGGGTCACACCGGGAGCGAGATGGATACTCCGTCCAAAGCTCTCAAAGCTGGTGACCACGGTGTGCCCGGTGGGGAGAATATGATGGCGCTCCCGGATGGGACGTATCGCTATTACACGGTGCGCGAAAGCGCACGCGTGCAGAGCTTTCCCGATGATTACGTTTTCAGCGGTTCATGGACCGAAGCCATGCGACAGATAGGAAACGCCGTTCCTGTTGAACTGGCTACTGTCGTAGGCAACAGCATTCTGCAACAATTATCCTGAAGGATTCCAATGGCAAAGCAACCGAAGCGAATAACCCCCTTCAATCCTCTGGACAAGACCAACTTGGGCGAGAGTGTTGCCGAAGCTATGCTTCAGCAACCCGTACATCCGCTTCCGCCAGACGAGCCTTTTATCGGTGCTGGGATTTACGCCCTTTACTACGAAGGCGACTTCGCGCTCTACGAGGACATCGCCGAGCAGAACCGGGACGAGGAGTATCGGTGGCCTATCTACGTAGGGAAAGCAGTACCTGCAGGCGCACGGAAAGGCGGCTACGGTCTCGGTGCCGATCCCGCACAAGCGCTTTACAAGCGATTGTCCGAGCATGCGGGTTCGATCACTGCTGCGGAGAACCTCAACCTTGCTGACTTCCGTTGTCGTTTTCTCGTGGTTGACGACATCTGGATTCCTCTTTCCGAATCGCTTCTGGTCGAAATGTACTCCCCGCTGTGGAACCAGAAGATCGACGGCTTCGGCAATCACGATCCCGGCAAGGGACGGTACAATCAGCAGCGTGCGCCTTGGGACGTCATCCATCCTGGCCGTGCATGGGCCTATAAGCTCCAACCGCCATCCAATGACGAGCATGTCGTTCGCGAGGGAGCAGCAGCCTACATCACGCAGACAAAGACCAAAATCATGGCCCAACAAGAAGATGCACTCGACGAGGAATAGCGCGCCGCTTCGCTCTGCGCCATTCCTCGCGAGTGATCTTGGTCGTTATGAAGGAGTAGCGACCATGTCAACAACCTGCACGACACTCCGTTCATCGTTCATCCAGCTTGCCGCGAACGCGGTCAATTGCCCCTTCCGGGATCGTTGCCGCGCCGAATGCTCAAGCATGACCAAGCATCCCCCGCAACCTGGTTTTCTGGGACGGCGCTATGCCGGGCTGGTGGTCATTGGTGCGAACCCGGGGGTGCGTTACACCGACGACCCGAATGACCGTGATTACACTGGAGCCATAGACCGTTTGGCGGAAACGGGCTCGGCGGAAGACTTCGAGGCACTGCACGATATCACCAGCAACTACATGCTCTCTTGGCCGAACAATCTGGCGAACCGGCGCAATCGTGAACTGCTGGACTACGACATCGAGAGTATCGCATATCTGAACATCGCGAAATGCCGAACCGTAGTTGCCGCCTCAGATGTCGCGAAGACGGTTGGCCTCGCCAGCGCTCAACGCTGCTTCGAAACACACCTCCGCGACCAACTGGATCTGCTGGACCCACAACGCATAGTATTCCATTGGATTCCCATCGAGTCGCGCCTCCGCGAATTCGGGTACGCCCCGGGGCAGGGCACACTACACGCCGCTTTCAGCGGTCAACGAAACCTGCGCTTGGCGCAACGGCTGTCGACGATTCGCCCCCTGTTCGACGGACTGTCCTGAGGCCAAGTCGGTCATTGCTCCGCTGACAGCAACACGAATGAAGGAATGCAGTTCCAACCCGTTTAGGTCCACCATGAGCGGTCATAACGCGCAAGAGGGCATATAGGAATATGGTGCAAGGGAATACTAGGCCAACCGCGCCATGCTACGGACGGCTAATCGCCGCCGCAGATGGACCCGTTGGGACAGGCTATGAAAGGAAACGAATATGGCAACGCCAAAGGTCAAGATCATAAAGCATTGGCATGATGGCAGTGAGGTCATTGGCTATGCCGAAGGGAATATTGGGGACAGGAAAATGGGAGAGGGCGGATGGAGGGCGGAGTCTTGGCATCCGCTCGTTTCGGCAGTATAATGGAGGTGTCCGCGAAGTCCGCAGTCGAGAGAAGCAACGACAAAAATTCCAACAAGCAAGATGCACTGGATGGACGCTCGTACCTCGCGCCAGTGATCTTCACGTTCGCGAGAGGAGCAATACGGGAGCTGGTTGACATTATAGCGTTATAGCGTTATGGTGTTGTGTTGATTTCAATAATGAGGTGCAATCATGTCAACCATGACCAAACGTTCTACAATCTATTTTGACCCTGTGTTACATCGTGCCTTGCGTGTCAAGGCAGCAGAAACGTCCCGGTCCGTATCTGAACTCATCAATGACGCTGCCAGGGACTACCTCACTGAAGACGCGGAGGATCTGGCTGTTTTCGAGGAGCGCGGGGCAGAATCCTTGATCAGTTACGAGGACATGCTCAAGAGGCTTCGTGCAGATGGCCGGATATAGTATTTTCTTCCGCAGATCGGTGGAAAAAGACCTTGCTCGGATTCCAAAGCGGGAATTGTCGCGTATGCTTGCCCGGATTGAATCACTCGGTGCGGATCCCCGCCCGCCGGGATGTGAGAAGCTCTCAGGGCAGGAACGGTATCGCGTCCGGCAGGGAAGATATCGCATCATTTATTCAGTCCAGGATGATGAATTGACGGTGTGGGTTGTTAAAGTGGGGCACCGGCGAGATGTATATCGCTGACGCGAACGAATGCATGCAGCGGATCGCTAAACGCGCCCGCTGATGCTGTTGTTCGATCTTGACATATATGCCACATAGTATATATTTTCCATTATGAAGACAGCAAAACTATTCAAGAACGGCCAGAGCCAGGCGGTCAGGCTCCCGAAGGAGTTCCGATTCGAGGGGTCCTCGGTGTTCATTCAGCACCTTGGGAGCT
>CAZSBQ010000083.1:0-15735 GCA_964604795.1 uncultured Victivallales bacterium
CGCCAATATCAGAATTCCAGCAGAAATCCCCCAAAACTATTTCCGCAGCGCTGATTTGACATTAGTGTCGAAAGATGTACGGTCTATTGGCATTTAGGATTGACCCTGGCATTTTCCATGAGCGACACGTTGACAACCGAGCGGCGCAGCTGGACCATGTCGCGGATTCGCTCCGGCAACACCAAGCCGGAGCTGATCGTGCGTTCCCTGCTGCACCGATGCGGACTGCGCTTCACATTGCGACGCCGGGACCTGCCGGGCAAACCGGACATCGTCATGCCGAAATACCAGGCGGTGATTTTTGTGCATGGATGCTTTTGGCACCGGCATCCGAGTTGCCCCCGGGCCACGACGCCGGGCACCCGGCGCGATTTTTGGGAGCGGAAATTCGCCCGCAACGTCGAGCGCGACCAAGAAAACGAACGGCAACTCCGAGAACGTGGCTGGCGGGTCTTCGTCGTCTGGGAATGCGAAGTGACCGCCGATCCCCAGGCGACGGTTCGATCCCTCATCGAAATCATCGCCCCGGAGCGCGCACCCGGCATCCGCTACGACAGCCTGCCCGACCGACGCGAAACTCTCAACTTGGCCGAACAACGGCTGCACTGGCAACTCCGCACCACCGAGGGAAAATGAACACGGCGCCCGCCGCGTACATGCAACCGTCAAGAATAAAGACTGAGTCCATTCTAAAAACCTCAATCATGCCTCGGATGGGGCCTTTCAGGCCTTCGGAATCAGGGAGAATGGCTTTTTTTGAGTGGACTCAATAGTAGGAGACGCCGGAGTGCTTGTTGCAACACAGAATGAGGAGCCTTGGGGACAGGTGATTTGTGTCTTCGACGTGGAACGCATCACCCAGGATGTCGTCGACCAGATACGCACGTGAAAGTTGGGGCTGCTCGTCCCGAGCCCTCGCCAAAGGGACGTTGTCCCTGGACTCCCGGGGGGGCAGGAGAAATCATTTCCCCTGCCGGGTTTGGGCAGCGCCCAAGACCGACTGGCGGCAAGTCATCAAGTGCCTGTCCCCAAGAACTGCACACGCACCGGCTGAAAGCCAGTGCCACGGTGGGTCCCAATGAACCACCGGCTGAAAGCCAGTGCCACGGTGGGCCCCAATGAACCACCGGCTGAAAGCCAGTGCCACGGTTTTTTCCGTTGTGGCTCTGCCTTTCAGGCGGAGCTGCGGGGCTTTGTCAGTGGTGGGAGAAGATGCGTTCGGGGGCGTGGAACAGTGCGACGCCCAGTTCGTTGGCGCGGGCGATGACGTCGGCGTCGCGGAGGGATCCCGCCGGTGAGATAACGGCTTTGACCCCGGCCTGGGCGGCGACTTCGACGGCGTCGGCGAAGGGGAAGAAGCCGTCGCTGGCCATGACGGCGCCCTCGATGGTTTCGCTGCCCTGGTATTTGTTCTCGAACTTCCAGATGGCTTGTTCGACGGCGCCGACGCGGTCCTGTTCTCCGGTTCCGACGGCCAGGGTTCCGCCGTTTTTGACGATCACCACGCCGTTTGAGCGGACGTTGAGGTTGATGTACCATGCGCTCACCAGGTCGTCGCGCTGCTGCTCGGAGGCTTCGACGATGGAGGTCTGTTCGCCCATGCGCTTGTTGGCGCCGGAGGCGGGGGCCAGTTCAGCGACGTCCCGCAGTGCGGTCAGCAGCGGATCGGCGATGACGACGCTGCCGTCGGCGAGCATCTTCAGGGTTTGGTAGCCCTCGACGGGATCGTCGACGAAGCTGGGAAGGTCAGCCAGGTTGCCGCTTTTGAGCACGCGGATGTGGCGGTTGAGCTTGTAGGTTTCCTGGTCGTTGAAGACTTCCAGGGCGGGCGCGTCGATTTCGGGCGCCACCACGCACTCCACGAACGTGCTCATGATCTCCTTTGCGACGTCGGCGGTCACCGGCACGTTGAAAGCCACGACACTGCCGAAGGCCGCGCGCGGATCGCAGTCACGCGCTTTGCGGTAGACCTGCACGAGCGACTCGCCGGGCATTGAGACGGCGGCGCCGCTGGGGTTGACGTGCTTCATACAGGCGCAGGCCGGTCGGTCGAAGAACTTGCAGATGTTCAGCGCGTAGGATATATCCTCCAGATTCGTCTGGGAGAGACCGCTCTTGCCGGTTTTCAGCACTTCCATGCCGCCGATGACTGGGGGCAGGTCGTCGGGCCGGTAGTAGGCGGCGGTTTGATGGGGGTTGGTTCCGTAGCGGAGGTCGTCCACCTTGGTGTAGCGGCGTCCGCAGATTTCGATGGCGTCTTGGTACTCGCCCTGGTTTTTGGACAGATAGCTGTTGCGGGAAAGACGGTCGGCACTCATGGGAGAGTCTCCTTATTTGTTGGTGTCGGTTGGCGGGTTGTATAAGACAGAAGATTATCCGGAGCTGGTCGAGACGCCGAATCGGGGGTAGTCCTTGATCCAGAAATAGAGCATCAGGGACACTTCGTCGTCGCTGTCCTGGCTCAGGGTCACGCTGCCCATTAGGCAGTGAAACTGGCGGGTCAGGCGAGCAAAGGTTTCGGCGGATTGGCTGCCTTCGGCGTCGTACTCCAAACCGATGGTGAGTCGCGTGCGCGGGTTGAACGGGTAGGATGCCTGGGCGGTGAGGGTTTCGCTGCGCCCATAGTGGTTGAACAGCCATTCGCGGCTCAAGGGGCCGATCAGCGTCGATCCCATCGAGTAGTAGGTTCGCGCGTCGGTGTCGTCGCGGTAGCTGTAGCCCAGCTCTACTTGGAGGGAGTCGTCGGTTCCGAATGCGCCGTTCAGGCGCGCCAGGCGCGTATCGCCGCCGTCCAGGTCGACAACGCCGTTGAAATCGATCACGAACGCCTCGGAAGGACGGAACCGGGCGTCGACACCGGCGTTGCCCGCGCGGTCATGGTCGTCATCCTCCTCGACGTGCAGGTCGGCATAGGTGTCCAGACTGGCGATTTCGTGGACGCGCTCGTCCCGCCGAGTCTGCGCTGACTGCCGCACGCCGAGACGCACGAAATGCTGCTCGGTGAGCCGGTCGATTTCATCGAAGAAATAGAGAAACTCCCGCTCTTCGGAGGGCTCGGGCGCATAGGTGTAGTTGGCGTATGGCTGGACCACGTGGCGGAAGCCGTCGAGTCCGAGCTGGCGGTTGTGGGTGTTCGGGTGGGTGCGGTAGAAGGTGGTGGACAGCTCGACGCCGAGTTCGCCCGCGAAGCGCGTTTGGCCGCCGCCGTCGTCGTCGAACTGCTGGAGCGCACCGGGTCCGCTGTAGGGAGCGAGAGGATCGTCGGCCTCGAACATCCGCTGCAGGTTCTCGTCGGTGCCGGCGGGGTTCGCACTGCTGTCGCCGTACCAGGTGACACGTCCGCCGGCTCTCGGGACCACGTGCAGCGCGCCCAGTCGGAAGGGACGATAGAGCATGTGCAGGGTGTCCGCGCGCGCCGAATCGTAGTCCTCGGGCAGCGGGTGGCCGAGGGGCTCGTCGTAGTCGCGCCACTTGCGCTCGTAGAGTCCGACCGAGGCCGTGCCCTCGTATTCGAACCCCATGCCGAGGGGACGGCGCGGGATGCCGGCGGTCAGCTCGGGCAGGCGCTGCACGACGGTGTCGAAATCATTGAGCCGCGCTTCGGTGCGCAGTGCGAGCGTCCAGTCGGGGCCTGTTCGCCGCAGCTCGACGAACGATGGCGGATTGGGCGAGCGGCGGTATTCGTCCTCGAAGAAGTCCTCGAGCATATCGACGTCGCTGAGCCACTCGGCCTGCGCCCGCAATTGCCAGTGCTCGGCCAGCTCCGAGCGATGTTCGAGGCGCAGCCGATAACGCTCGTCCTCGCGGTCGAAGCCCTGGTTGAAGCCGGCATGCGGTCCGCTGGCGCTGCCGGGCTCGTCATTGTCGTTCAGTCCGTAGACCAGCAGGCGGGTCTTGGCGGAATCGGTTTCGTGATAAAGATCGTTGCCGAGGGCCAGGCCGTTGTTGCGGCGCAAGTGAATCATTGCCTGGGATCGCCAGTGCTCGCCCAGTGTGAACTCGCGTTCGACGAACAGGAAGACGCCCGGATCGTCGGCATACCCGCCTTTGACATGCCATCCCTGGGCGCGGGTGCTGTCGCCGGCCACATAGGGCAGCCAGAAAAGGGGAACCGAGCCGACCCGGAAGGTGGGGCTCCAGGCCTTGTAGCGTCCGTCCGGCCAACTGCGCGCGCGCTTTGCGCGGACGGAGTAATGTCCGGCGCGTCCCGAGGTTTCGACGTGCTCGCAGGTGCTGAACACCACGTCGTCAAGCTTGAACACACCCTCGTCGGTGCGCTCGGCATGTCCAACCCGGTAAAACCAGTTGCGCAGCCGACCGCTTGAGGCGCCGAACTCGAAGCGTTTTTCCTCCAGATTGCCGCGCACCTCCTCGCCCCGCCAGGCGAACGTGCCGTCCTCGCTGAGAACCTGCACGCCGCCGTCGGCCAGAATCGCGCCGGTCTCGCCCTCGAAATGCACCGATTCGGCGCGCAGCTCGAGATCACCGTAGCCGATGCGCACGTTGCCCCTGGCGTCGAGCACCCGTGTTTCCTGATTGTAATCGTATTCATCCGCGCTGGCTTCCAGTTCGGTACCCTTCGCACCCAGTGGAAATCCCGAACCATTCTCCTGGGCTTGCGCGCCGACAACCGCAGTCGCAGTTGCAACCGCCAGACAAATCGACCAAAACCGAGCATCCATGATGAGACGCACTCCTCTTTTTCTTCGATCCGGAACCAGGCAAATCAAACAACCCCATACCATACCGTCCCCGACCCGGCATGTCCATTGGGCTTCCCGCATGCCTCTGGCCAACTCCTTCCCAACGGCCAGAATTCAGATCATGCGCTCCAACGGGCCGAGCCAGGTGGGGGCGTTAAGCTAAACCATCACAATTGCACCGCCTCCATTTTCCGATGGAGCGCTGCCGTTCGAATTCAAATCAAGGCAAGAGGTCAAGAGTTCTGCAACGCAGTGCGTCAAACGTAACGCTCACAAAATCGGCTCATGACCGTTCGGCTTCCTGCAGCGGCTCTCACGAATTCTCATCTCGCGTTTCGTCGGCAGCAGGAACGTAGGACTTGAGCGTTTCCGCCATCTCACGCAGCCGTGCGTCGGCCTTCCCGAAGACGGTGTCTTCCGGGTAGCCCCCCTCCGGCTTTCGCTCGCCCGCCTCGACGCCCGTGAGGATTTCCACGCCCTCGGTGACATCGTTGACCGCCCAGATGTGGAAATTGCCCTGCTCCACGGCGTCGATGACCTCCTGTCGCAGCATCAGGTCCTGCTGATTTCGACGCGGGATCATCACCCCCTGCTCGCCGGTCAGACCGCGCTGTCGGCAGACTTCGAAGAATCCCTCGATCTTTTCGTTGACTCCGCCGATGGGCTGCACTTGGCCGCGCTGGTTCACCGATCCGGTCACCGCCACGTCCTGGCGGATGGGAAGTTCCGCCAGCGAGGAAAGCAGCCCGTACAGCTCCGCGCAGGATGCGCTGTCCCCATCGATTCCTCCATAGTTCTGTTCGAAACACAGGCTGGCGCTGAGAGTCAAGGGTTTGTCCTGACCAAATCGACTTTGCATGAACCCGCCGAGGATGAGCACCCCCTTGTCGTGAATGCTGCCGCTCATCTTGCTTTCGCGCTCGATGTTGACCACGCCTCCCCGTCCGACGGCGGAAACGCAGGTGATGCGCGAGGGCATGCCGAACCGATAGTCTCCCATGTCGTGGACGCTGAGACCGTTCACCTGGCCCGTGACCGAGCCGTCGGTGTCGATCATCACCAAGTCCTCGTCAATGGCTCGTTGGATGCGGTCCTGAAGCAGGCGTGACCGCCGGCGTTCCGCTTCGATGGCGGCGTCCACATGGTCCGAGGTGACTTCGTCCTCGCTGTTCTTTGCGGCCTGGCTTCCGGCTTCGGCAATGACGTCGGCAATGGTCAGAAAGCAGGCCGACAAGCGGTTCTGCCGTCCCGCCACCCGCGTGCTGTGCTCGACAAGCCGCGCCACGGCGGTGCGGTCGAACGGCGGAAGCTGCGTCTCTTGACATCGCGCGCTGACAAACTGGGCATACTTCTCCAGGTTCTCCTCGGTCCGAGGCATATCCACATCAAAATCGGCCTTGATCTTGAACAGGCGGCGAAACTCCTCGTCGAGGGCGTACAACAGGTGATAGATCAGCGGGCTGCCCACCAGGATCACCTTGACGTCGATCGGGATGGAATCGGGGCGCAGGGTTGCCGCCGGCAGAGCCTGGTACTGCTCCCACATGTTCTCCAGCCGCAGCCGCCCGGTTCGCAGCGTGCGCTTGAGCGCCTCGTACGCAAACGGGTTGCGCAACAGGTCCAAAGCCTGCACGATCAGATAGCCGCCGTTGGCGCGGTGAACAGCGCCGCCCTTGATCATGTTGAAGCCGGTGACCATCGAATTCATTTTGGCGCGATACTCCAGGCGCCCGAACAGGTTGTAGTAGGTCGGGTTGCGCTCGTCGACCACCGGTGCACCCCCGTTCTCGCTGCGGTCGACCAGCACGTTGACCCGATAGCGGTCGAAATTGGCCTGCGGCTGCATGCCAAGCATCTGCATCTGCGCCTGTTGCTGTTCGTTCTGAGGCTTGAACATGTCGATGTTGTCGATGATGTCCTCCTGCACCTTTTTGAGGTACTCGACCACCTGCTCGTGCTCCTCGTACTTCTGCTGCAGGTTCTCCACAAGGTGCCCGGCAGCAAAGTTGGCCACCTGCCGGTCCAGCTCGCGCACATTCTCCTTGGCCTTTTTCTCCTCCCGACGCACTTGCGCAAGGGTTTCCGCCACCAGTTGCTGGACTTTCTTGCCCTTTTCCTGCAAGTCCTCCTTGGTCTCCTCGTCCAAGCGGGCGAACTCATCCTGCTCGACCGGCTCGCCATTGACCAGCGGCGTGGCTGTAACCCCCGCCGGCGTCGCCTTGACGTCATGATCGAGTTCCCGGGCCTTTTTCTGCAGTTCGGACAACAGCTCGCTCTGGCGGTCCTTCAACTTCTGCATCGCCTCGTTCTTCTGGCGGGCGTGCTCCTCTTTTTCGAACGCCTTGGGGATCTCCTCGGTGCAGTCGCGGATCAGCTCCTCCATGTCATCGGCAAGCTGCCGGCCTTTCCCGGCGGAAAGCTCGAGGGCCAGAGGCTGATCCTCGTTATCGAAGTTGTTCACATAGCACCAGTCCGAAGGGACCGGTTCGTTCTCGGCCCGCGCATTGACATGGGCGCGGATTGTGGAATTGCGCCCCGTGCCCCCCAAGCCGGCGGCGAACACGTTGAAACCGGGAGACGACATGTCCAGTCCGGTCTCGATGGCCTCCAGCGCCCGGTCCTGGCCGATGGTCCCCACTAGGGGCTCGAGACCCGCGGTGGTGTTGAAATCAAACGAATCCGGGGCCACTTCGAGACGAAGGTCGGCACCGGCAAGTTCCATGGTATTTGTTGACGCATCACTCATTGTTCAGGTTTCCTTTTCTTCGGCGTCGCCGCCGGTTTTTCCGTTCCCTTGACTTCCCGTGTCCTCCAGAACCTCCTTCAGGCTTTTGCCTTCCAGAGTTTCCTCCTCTTCCAGTTTGTCCGCGAGAGCCTGCAACTGCTCGCAGTTCTCCTTCAACAGTTCCACCGCTTCCTGGTAGCACTGGTCCACCAGCTTTTTGATCTCCAGATCGAGTTCGCGCGCCGTTTGCTCGCTGTACTCTTTCTGCTGCGCAATCTGCTCGCCCAGAAAGACCTGCGAACCCTTCTGCTCGAATGCCAGGCTGCGGAAATTCTCGCCCATTCCCCAGCGGGCCACCATCTGACGAGCCAGGCGCCCGGCGTTTTGCAGATCATCGGCGGCACCGGTGGAAATCGTCCCCACCACCACCTCCTCGGCCGCACGCCCGCCAAGCATGACTCGAAGCCGCGCACGCAACGCGTCAACCGTGCGGTTGAACCGTTCCTCCGGCAGTTGCTGCGTACCGCCCAGCGCCCGCCCGCGGGGAATGATGCTGACCTTCTCCACCGGGTCCGCCGACGGCGAGTAATGAGCCACCAGAGCATGTCCCGATTCGTGGAGCGCCACCGTGTGCCGCTCGTCGTCGCTCAACACCAGGCTGCCTCGGCGCTGCCCCATGAGCACCTGATCGCGCGCTTCGCTGAAATCCGCCGCGGTGACGTTGGAATGTTCGCGCCGCGCGGCCAGCAGCGCCGCCTCGTTGACCAAATTGGCCAGGTCCGCCCCCGAATGGCCCGGCATCGACTTGGCCACCTGCCGCAAATTCACATCCTCACCCAGCGGCACTCCGGCGGCATGCACCTTGAGTATCTCGTACCGTTCCTTCTGAGTGGGCAGGTCGATGACAATCTGGCGATCGAAGCGCCCCGGCCGCATCAGGGCGGGGTCCAAGGTATCCGGGCGGTTGGTCCCGCCAATGACGACAATGCTCTCATTGGGCTCGAATCCGTCGATCTCGGAGAGCAACTGATTCAGCGTCTGCTCCCGCTCGTCGTGCCCTCCGCCCAGACCGGCGCCCCGACTGCGCCCGATGGAGTCCAACTCGTCGACAAAAATGATGCACGGGCTCTCCTCCTTCGCCCGCTTGAAAAGATCCCTCACCCGCGAAGCCCCCACTCCCACGAACATCTCCATAAAATCGGAGCCGGTAATGCTGAAAAACGGCACATCGGCCTCCCCGGCCACGGCACGGGCAAGCAACGTTTTCCCCGTACCCGGCGGCCCCATTAGCAGCACCCCCTTTGGAACCCGGCATCCGAGGCGGGAAAACCGCTTCGGATCGGTCAGAAAATCAACGACCTCCTCCAAACGCCGCTTGGGCTCCTCCACCCCGGCCACATCGTCGAACGTGGTGTCGCTGCGCTCCTTGTCGATGCGGCGCGCCTTCGACTGCCCGATGCTCATCATTCCCCCCGCCTGCTGGCTCATGCCGCGCATCATCAGCAGAAACAAGCCCAGCAGAAGCAGCAGCGGCAGAAGATTCAGCAGAATCATCCAAAACGAGGTGCCCTCCTCCCCTTTCGAGGTGAAGTCCACTTCGTGCCGGCTGATCTGCGCCATCAGCTCCTCGTCGGCAAAGGGGGGCATCACCGTGCGAAACTCCTTCGTCTTTTCCGCCTCTTCCTCACCCTTTTCGGTTGTCGCTTCCCCTTTGTCCTTCTGTCCATTCCCAGCTTGCGGCTGCTGGTCCTCACCCGTTTCGCCCTTCGCTTCCCCCGGCACATAGCGAATGGAGTTTTTGAACGTTCCCCGCAGCTTGTTGCCCTTGGCGGTCAGCGTTTCCACATTGCCCGAGGTCAGTTCGCTCTTGAAGCGCGAATAGGAAATCTGCGGCGCCCGCCCATAATCTCCCTGCAGCAGAGGAAACAACAACGCCACCGCCAGCAACAGCAACGGCCAATGACGCCACCACACGGAAGGCCCTTGCGGCAGACCGGCGCCGCCGGATTTTCGCGGCTTTTCCTGCTGCGGAGACTTGTCCGATTCCGGAGACGCTGGGCTTTCCTTCGGGTTCGGCTGCGAACTGGAGTTTTCTGCGCTCATATCAATTAATTGCAATGGATGGTGTACTGATGCTTTTTGCAACAACACCCCTACTGTACACCCACACCGCCATAACCCACTCCGGTTTTTCCTTAATGCCAACCGCGCAATGTCTGAAAAACGGTTTGGACACCCCGGACTGGAAACCATAATTCCTGAACTCTTGATCTCGCGGAAGATTCGATGGCACCGATTTGTCTTCGGGATGAAAGCCCGGCTTCCATTACCAGCTCAGGGCTCGCAGCCCTGGTTGAAGGCACATCGAAAATTGCGAGCTGCAGGCTCGCACCAACGGAAACAGTTGAGGCGCAGTCCAATGGAGCGGACCTCCAGTCCGCAACTTCTGGCTTGCTTAAGCAAGATCAAGAGTTATGGAAGTAGGAGCCGGCGCCCCCGACGGCCGGGGGGGACCGGGCGCGGAGGCCGCGCCCGGTACTTTGTAGTGGCCGGCGCCCCCGAAGGCCCGGGGGGACTGGGCGCGGAGGCCGCGCCCGGTACTGGACCGCTTCTGCCCAACCGGTTGCGTAACCAAAGCCGCGAGACAAACGGAGTTCAGGAAGATTCGGACTCGTGGAGTTCGTCGCCGAAGACGGCGGCTTCAAGCAGGAGCTGGCTGACTGGTTGGCGCACGGTTCGTTCGGCGGCCGCCACGTCGGTATGGAGACGGGCTTCGCTGTCGCCCTGCAGCAGCATGCGGGCGAAGGCCTCCATCCCGGTGTGGTCGCCGAATTCGATGTGGACAACCTCGCCGTCCTTCAAGTAGACGCTGCCCGTCTTGTCGCTTTCGATGAAGTGGACACGCAACTCTCCCGAGCGAGGCGACATGGTGAGAAATTGGAGGGCGTCGCTGAGTTCTCCCGGCCCCAGCCGCATGTACATGTGGCTGGAATCATTGTCTGCGGTACCGGATTTTGCGGGCGACGCACCGGTTTCGGGCTTGGTATGTGGATGAGGTGTTGCGGACTCCGCGTCCTCTTGCTGGCGCGCCAGGGTTCGCAGCAGATAAGCCGAGATGTGGGCGACGAGGTCATCCGGCTGGATGCAGTCGTCGGCGCCGCTCTCCAGGAATCGCAGCCGAACGGCGGGCTCGCATGCGGCATCGAGCACGAGTAAAGGACGAAAAGTGCCGTCCCAGGACAGCTCTCGACAGCCCCGCAGCGCCTTTTGCCAGTGATGGTCCCCCTGCAGCAGAATCAGGTCCGGATGCTCGCCGGTGCCGAGCCGCGCCTTGGCGTCTTCGGCGTCGGCGAACTTAACCGCCCTGAGATGCACCGCACTCAAGCGCGCTTCGGTCTCCTCGCTCCAGCCACTGTCCGGGCTGACAATCCAAATGGCATGAGATCGGCTCATGATTGCTCGGCGTCTCCCTCTCCGTCGCGCTCCCGCGGCAGAACCAGCAGCCGGTTCAGCGGCGTCTGCCAATACTCTTCGCCCTTTCCGATCACGCCGTTTTCGTCCTCCACGTCCGCCAGGACCAGCGGTCCATCCTGCAGCTCCTTAACGTTCGTGTGCGTGAGCACCACCTTTTGCCCCAGGGATTCTTCGAGGCGCTTGGGCATGCGCTGTTCCTCCCGTCCGCTTTCGGCACGCAGCGTGGAAGCCATAGTCATGCAGTTGGCGGCGCACTCGTCGAGGATCGCCCCCGCCTCAGCGAGTTCATCCGCGAGGGCGGCCGTTCCCTTTCCCTCAAGCGCGGGGTGGTTTTCGCCCCTGCGGCTGCGCACCGTTTTCAACAGGGCAAGCAGTCCCGTTTTGAAGCGGTGCTCCAGCTCGGTTTTATCCAGTTCTCCCCAGCTCCAGAGCACATGCAGGGTTCGGTCGTCAAGTATCTTCATGAGTGGAATCTCCGCAGGTTTTCGTTCCTGCGTATCCTAATGTGCTGGTGGCGTTTTTCCAGTCTCGATTCGCGGCAAAACCGGAAAACTCGGGTTTGAGGACGGATTTTGCCCGCTATATTGCGGGTACAGACACGGCTTGCACACGCACGCAACGGACCACGACATGAACCAATACCGAATACAGATTTCACACCGCGACCCGCACGACGATCCCAGAGGCGGCGGCACAGCAGCCCAAATCCGCGATTTCCTCCAACTGCCGGTCGACTGCGTCGCCACCACCTATGTGTACACCGTCTTCCTCGATGCGCAGCAGGCCGAGGCACAGACCATAGCCGAGCAGATATCCAACCCCGTCATCCAGGAATGGACCCTGGGGCACAAGGCACCCGACATACCCTTCCACTGGGCGGTCATCGTGGGCTACCGACCGGGCGTAACCGACAATGTCGCCCGCAGCGCCGCCTCGGCCATCGGGGACATCCTGGGCCGCCCCCTGCGCGCCGACGAGGAAGTCTACACCTCGACCGAATACTTCCTCCAAGGCTCGGAACTGGACCGGGCCGCCGCCGAGCGCATCGCCGAGGAACTGCTGGCAAACTCCCTGATCCAAACGGTCACGGTGCTGTCCGATGAGGAATGGCACCGCAACGGGCCGCCGCTGAATCGCCCCCATGCCGGCGAGGAAACCCCCGTCGACATCCGCACCTTCGAACTGACCACGCTGGATGACGATGCGCTCCTGGCCCTGAGCCGCTCGCACACCCTGGCGCTCACACTGGCCGAAATGAAGGCCATTCAGGGCTACTTCGCCCAACGGGGAAAACAGCGCCGGGCGGTTGGACTGGCCGAAAACCCCACGGACATGGAACTCGAGGTGCTCGCGCAGACCTGGTCCGAGCACTGCAAACACAAAATATTCAACGCGCGCATTCGCTACACCGACGAACACGGCCACACCGAACTCATCGACTCCTGCTTCAAAACCTTCATCCGCAAGTCCACCCAGGAAATCGCCGAGCATGTCGACTGGCTGCTTTCGGTGTTTCACGACAACGCCGGGGTCATCGCCTTCAACGACGAGTTGAGTCTGGTCTACAAGGTCGAGACGCACAACAGCCCGACCGCCCTTGATCCCTACGGCGGCTCGATGACCGGCATCGTGGGGGTCAACCGCGATCCCCTGGGCACCGGCCGGGGCGCCGACCTTCTGTTCAATGTCTGGGGCTACTGCTTCGGCTCTCCCTTCACCGACCCCGACCAAGTCCCACAGGGCCTGTTCCATCCGCGCCGGTTGCGCGACCAGGTCCACAAGGGGGTCACCGACGGCGGCAATCAAAGCGGCATACCCTACATGGTCGGCTGGGAATACTTCGATCCCCGCTACCTCGGCAAGCCGCTGGTCTATTGCGGCACCCTCGGCACACTGCCGCGCATCCTCAACGGCAAGCCCGGCGAGGACAAGGCCATTCTTCCCGGCGACCGCGCGGTCATGGTCGGCGGCAGAATCGGCAAGGACGGCATCCACGGCGCCACCTTCTCCAGCGAGGAGCTGCACGGCGAATCCCCCGTCCAAGCCGTCCAGATCGGCGATCCCATCACCCAAAAGATGATGGCCGACTTCCTGCACGAGGCACGCGACCGCGGCCTGTACCGCTTCATCACCGACAACGGCGCGGGCGGCCTGTCCTCCAGCCTCGGGGAAATGGCCGAAATCGCCGGCGGATGCCGCCTGGAACTGGCCCACGCACCCCTCAAATACTCCGGACTGCAACCCTGGGAAATCATTGTCTCCGAAGCCCAGGAACGCATGAGCCTGGCCGTGCCTCCCGACAAGCTCGACGAATTCCTGGCGCTGGCCAAGCAACGAGACGTCGAAGCCACCGACCTCGGCTGCTTCGACACCTCCGGGCTCTTTCACGTCACCTACAAGGAACAAACGGTCTGCCACCTCGAGCTGGAGTTCATGCACGAGGGGCTGCCGCAGTTGGAATTGACCGCCAAGTGGGTACCCCCCGCACCCCCCTGCCCTGCCCTGCCCGAGCGCCCGGACCTTCACCACACCCTCTGCCGCCTGCTCGGCAGCCTCAACATCTGCTCCGGCGAGCACAAAGCTCGGCAGTACGACCACGAAGTCAAGGGCTTGAGCGTCATCAAACCCTACGTCGGCATCGAAGCCGACGTTCTGTCGGACGCCACCGTCTCCACGCTCGAACCCGCAGCCACGGAGGGCATCATCCTGGCCGCCGGCGTGGCGCCGCGCTACTCGGACATCGACACCTACCCCATGATGGCCTCGGTCATCGACCTGGCCGTACGCCGAACCATCGCGGTCGGCGGCTCTCTCGACTGCATCGCCGGTCTGGACAACTTCTGCTGGCCCGATCCCGTTGTTTCCGAGGCGAACCCGGACGGCGAATACAAATGCGCCCAGCTAGTCCGCGCCAACAAAGCCCTGTACGACTACTGCAAAGCCTTCGGCGTGCCGTGCATTTCCGGCAAGGACAGCATGAAGAACGACAGCACCATGGGCGGACGCAGAATCTCCATCCCCCCCACCGTACTGTTCTCCACCGTCGCCCCCTTCCGTGACGTCACCAAAGCCGTGACCCTGGACGTCAAAAAGCCCGGCGACATCGTCTACGTGCTCGGCATCACCCGAGACGAACTCGGCGGCAGCGAGTATCACGCCCTGCACGGCGGCATCGGTCCAAACGCTCCCAGCGTCGATGCGGAGTCCGCAATCCGCCTCTATCACGCGGTCTCACGAGCCACCGACCGCCGCCTGTGCCGCTCCCTGCACACCCCCGCCCTCGGCGGCCTGGCCGTCGCATTCGCGAAGTCCGCAATCGGCGGACGCCTCGGCCTGCACATCGACCTGGACCACGTCCCCAACGCCGGCGGCCTGGACACCCCGACCCTGCTGTTCTCCGAAAGCAACTCCCGCTTCGTCGCCACCGTCGCACCCGAGAACGCCGGCGCCTTCGAGCAATGTCTGGGCGGCCTGCCCTTTGCCCACGTCGGACATGTCACCGGCGAACCGACCCTGCGCCTGCAGCATGCGGGCGAACAATGCCTCAACGCCCCCCTCGATGAACTCGTCGCCGCCTATAAAAACACCCTGAAAAACGTGTGATCGCCCGGAGGTCGGAGGTCGGAGGTCCGAGATCGGAGGTCGGAGGTCGGCATTCATATTGAGTCCACTCTAAAAACCTCAATCATGCCCCGGATGGGGCATTTCACCGTAGCCCCGGACAACGTCCGGGGAAACGAGGAACTGAAGAAAGAGCGCTGAAAGCGGTCCTCAATCTCTTTCGCGCGCAACACTTTGAGGTGCCCTTACAGGGCACGTCAACGACCAAACAAAATCCCCGGGCGCTGCCCGGGGCTACGATGAAACAGGCCTTCCAGGCCTTCGGAATCGGAAAACAGGACTTTTTATAGCGGACTCAATATTCATAATTCAACATTCAACATTCAATATTCTTTCCCCATTCTCCCCCCATTCTTCCCAACCCCCACATTGCCATGCCCACCCAAGTACGAGCGCTGATCATCACCGGCTACGGCCTGAACTGCGAGCGCGAAACCGCTTGCGCCTTCCGCCAGGCGGGCGCACAGGCCGACCAAGTGCACCTCAACGACATCCTGAGCGGCGAGCGCTCGCTTGAGGAATACCACATCCTGGCCTTCATCGGCGGCTTCTCGTTCGGCGACCACTTGGGCGCCGGAACCGTGTTCGCCAACCGTGTCCGTCGACGCATGCGCGAAGACCTCGAACAATTCGTCGACGCAGGCAAGCTGATCATCGGCATCTGCAATGGGTTCCAAACGCTTACCCGCATCGGCTTGGTGCCGGGTCTGGACGGCGTGCACTTCGAGCCGCGCGTCGCGTTGGCGGAGAACGCCCAGGGCATCTTCCGCGACGCCTGGATCGAAGTGGCTGCGGAGTCCGCGAGCCCCTGCGTGTTCACCCGCGGCATCGACCGTCTGCCCCTGCCCATTCGTCATGGCGAGGGACGCTTTGTCGCCGACAGCCCGGAAACTCTGCGCGAACTCGAAGAACGAAACTTGGTCGCCCTGCGCTACATCGATCCCGCCTCGGGGAAACCGGCTGAAGAGTTTCCGCACAACCCCAACGGATCGCTCAACGCCATTGCGGGCGTCTGCGATCCGAGCGGACGAATCTTCGGCCTTATGCCCCACCCCGAAGCCTATCTGTCCGCCTACAACCATCCCCACTGGCAGCGACAGCAAATCGACGGCACACTGCCGGAGCGCGGACTGGGCCTGACCATCTTCCAAAACGCCGTAAACGCGGCCGCCGAACGCTGACCATCATCCCGCTTCTACATGCTTGCCAGCG
>CAZSBQ010000084.1:0-15595 GCA_964604795.1 uncultured Victivallales bacterium
GGCGATGTGGCGGATGTGGTTATGTATGGGATGGCGATTCGGCCCCGGACGAGTGTCCGAAATGCGGTGCGAAATCGTCCGAGTTCGTCAAACTCGAGGCGGACGCGGCCAAGAAGATCGAGCGGGCTCGTCACAGCAACATGCTCCACCAGGATCTGGTGCGTTTGTGTCGTGAAATGGAGTCCGTCTGCAAGGATGGTATCGAGGATGCGCTTGATCCCGGGTGTGTGGACGTGTTCCAAAAAGGATTGGATCATTGCTACACGGTAATGAAAATGTCGATGACCGAGCAGGCCATCCACGTCAAGAAGGAAAAGTGGGGCTGAACGCCGTGCTTTCTCGCGGGGGGCGGAGTCCTTCGCCCCCTTTTGCTGATTCCAACCCGGCGTTCCCGCCGGGATGAGAGCAGAACAGGAGATGAAATATGGCGGAGAATGAGCGTACGGTTACGATGCACGGCACGCCGGTGGAATTGACCGGCACTCCGGTGAAGGCAGGGGACAAGGCTCTCGACTTCGAGGCGGCCGGCAATGACATGACCCCCATTCGATTGGCGGATTTCGCGGGTCGGGTTGTCGTGCTTTTGTCCGTCCCCAGCCTGGACACGCCGGTTTGCGACCGGGAGGCGCGCCGATTCAATCAGGAAGCCGCCAATCTCGGCGAGGACGTGGTTGTGCTGGTCGTCAGCATGGACCTGCCGTTTGCCCAGCAGCGCTGGTGCGGCGGCAACGGCATTGACCGTGTGCTGGCCGTAAGCGACTACAAGACCGCCGAATTCGGGCGCGCCTACGGAGTCTTGATGGAGGACGCGCGGCTGCTGGCCCGGGCCGTCTGGGTCCTGGACCGCGACGGCGTGGTTCAGTACCACGAGTTGGTTCCCGAAATTACCGAGGAGCCCGAGTACGAGGCCGCCCTGGAAACTGCACGCAAACTTCAAGCCAAATAACCCCAACAGGAGATAAGCAGTATGAAAATGAGCGAAGCGTTGGAGAGCGCCATCAACAAGCAGATCAACGCGGAGATGTACTCCTCGTATCTGTACTTGTCCATGGCCGCCTATCTGGAGACGGAAAACTACAAGGGCATGGCGCAGTGGATGCACGCGCAAGCCCACGAGGAAAACACCCACGCCCGCAAGTTCTACGGCTATGTGTTCGAGCGCGACGGACGAGTGATTCTCGACGCCATCGGCAAACCCCCCTCGGATTGGGATTCGGTCCAGGCCGTGTTCGAGGATGCGCTGAAGCATGAGCAGAAGGTTACGGCCATGATCAACAAACTGGCCGAGCAGGCGGACAAGGACGATGACCGCGCCGCCGCCATCTTCCTGCAGTGGTTCATCAATGAACAGGTCGAGGAAGAATCAACCGTGCAGGAAATTGTCGACCGCATGAAGATGTTCGGCACCGTTCCCCAGGCGCTGTACATGCTGGACCGTGAACTCGGGCAGCGCGGCCAGGCCTGACGCGGAACCCCAACTGTCCCCAGCCTCTCAAGGGCGACGAGCTTAACCGCCGTCGCCCTTTTTTTGTCTGTCTTGATCTCTTGGTGCAGTTTGACCTCGAACGGCGTTGCCGTTGCGGAAAATAGAGGTGTACAGTTGCGGTAGCTCAATTTGGTTCTCGGGCCAACGCCCCGGCCCTTCAGCCCGCAATTATCGGTGTATCTTCTACCAGGGCTGCGAGCCCTGGGCTAAAACTGGGGCGGGCTTTCAGCCCGAAGGCAATTCGGCGCCACCGAATCTTCCGCAAGATCAAGAGTTCTGAGTTGGTTGTCACTGCCGGGCGGCATCCCAGACGGGGACGTCCAGGCACTTGGCAAGCAGGTCCGCATCCTGGCGAATTCGTTTGGCATTGCCATGGTCGACGAGATTGATCCGGCTGCCGTCATGGCGGACCAGATTCAATTCATAGCTGTAGTAGGAATGGGAGTTTTTCCCGCTGCTGCGGCAATGCTCGGAGATCAGCTGAATGGCGTGGACTTCATCAAGGGAAAGACAGAGTTTCATCTTGTCCCGTGCCGCCACCATTCGGGGGTCTTCACGGCCTTTCCAGCACAGACCGAGCTTGGTGTCCAGCACGGTCGGAGCGGACTGGCTCACCAGGAGGCCGATGCCGAGCGCCGAAAAGATCAGCCCCAAAACGGTCATCACAAGCAACGGCAAAACCTGTCCGGGCAGTCCCTGAACACTAAGCATAACCACCGCCGCAATTAGCACGCCAAGCCCCACGAGAAGGAACAGCACGCTGAACAGCATCGCGCCCGCCGTCATCCTGAACTCGCATCGGGAGGGGTTGACCCGGCGGAGCTTGTGGGTGCAGAAGTTGGATCCGCCACGCTTGGCCGGCGTCCACTCGGTCTGCAGCGCCACCGGATCGTTGAAGGAGGCCGGGTCCACCGGCTCGGGCACCTGAAACGTCTGCTTCACGGCGTTGATCAGTTTGTTCAGCATTTTGACGGACTCCTTTGCAGTTTTGAGGATTTCCCCCCTCCCAACGGGCTTTCGCGAACCATATCGACCGAGCAGGCATTGTTCAACAGCGTCGTCCATCCGCTGTGTACAATATCACCATCTTGAACGAAGTGAAAGGGAGACGGCAATGCCCAGGAGAAAAAACGCGAGCCGGGGTTGTGTTTTGTTTTTAGGGTGATATATTGCACCACAAAGCCAAACAGCCACCCTGGCAGACGAGGACCGCGGATGCGGCGATGCTGCTCGACGCGCCCTCGCCTGAAACCACAAGGCGGCAACAGGAAAAAGGAGAAGAAACCGGCGCGCAAAAGGATCGTGTGAAACCATGGGATGCTCAAGAACAGAGACTCGAACAAAGGAGAAAATGAACATGCGCACCTCCCCATCAACCACTGGAGAAGGCAACCCCCGCAACTTGGAAAACTCAGGAGAAACCACCATGAGAAAGCAAAAGAGCACTACGACAATCAGCCATCTGTTTTTCGCTGTCCTGACCCTCGCATTGCTTACATTCCTCCATCATGACACAGCAAGGGCTGCCGACATGTACTGGGACGCCAATGGCGACGCCAGTGACGTTGGAGGAAGCGGCGACTGGAACACAAGCGACGATCTCTGGCGCGACGGCGGTGCGACCGGCACACTGGCGTCCTGGGACAATGCGGCCTTGGACACAGCCTGGCTGACGGACACCGCGGGCACGCTGGACTTGACTGAAGACATTAACCTGCAGGCGCTTGAGTATGACGTGGACGGCTACGAAATCACCTCGGACGGCGGGCATAAGCTGATCTTCGGAAATTCGTCGGTTTCAGCATCCGACGACTATCGCATCAGGACAAACTCGAAAAGCCGCGGACTGGTTATCGACGCGGACATCGAAATCGTCAACAACGGCAGTAGCAACCTGCTTTTCAACAGCAGCGGCAATGTGACGATCAACGGGAACATTTCAGAGTCCGGCGGAGCCGCCACTGTGGAGAGTCCGTATTACCATGACGGGTATGTCGTCACGCTCACCGGCGACAATACGTTTTCAGGCGGCTTCATCCACGAAGACGGGCATCTCGTCATTGGCAGCAACACCGCGCTGGGCTCCGGCACCTTCGAATGGGGCAATGGTGGGGATTGCAGCATTTCTGCGACGGGCGGCGACTGGACATTGGGCAACTCCATCGATTTTGCAAATACACCAGTGGTCACCGTTAGCGGCCACAACAATCTCACATTTTCGTCGGACCAAACGTATTTTCCCGCCGGCGATGTCGCGTTTACAATTGAAGAGAGCGACGCGGTGTTCACTCTGGGCAGCCTCACTGAAGATCCCTACTACAACTCCGGCACATTTGAAAAGAAAGGCGCCGGCACAATGGTCATTGACGGCGATTATGGCATTGAAGGTACCACGACCGTGACGGCTGGGACGCTCATTGTCAACGGCAACACCGGTGACACGCAAAGCGACTATGAGACCATGCTTGCGCACGGCACCTACACCGTAAACTCCGGCGCGACCCTGGGCGGGAACGGGACGTTCAACCTATTGGACGGCAGCGCCATCACGGTGGAATCCGGCGGCACGCTGGCCCCGGGCGAGTCCGTAGGGACCCTGACGGTGAACGGCGACGTCGGCCTGGACGGCACGCTGGCCATCGAAATCGACGACACGGGAGCGGACAAACTGATTGTCAACGGTGATCTTGATATTACGGATGGCATCCTGGACGTGTCCTTCGACGATTACACACCTGCGGGCGGCGGCACCTGGACCATTCTCGACCTGACGGACACAACGCTGGTCGGCACGGAATTCGCAAGTCTCAACCTGGAAGATCCCGGTTCGAACTACAGTTGGGATACTGCGGACCTGCTGGACAATGGCACAATCACACTCGAAATCCCCGAGCCCGCCTCCGCACTGCTGCTGGCCCTGGCCGGCCTGGCACTCTGCCGGCGGAGAAGGTGGGCGGGCGCATACGACAAAATGTGAAACGGGCGAGACCTGGCAGGGGGTGCGAACGGCGCCGGATGCGGCGCGCCGCACAACAGCAATACGGCGCTCCGCGATCTTGTTCGGCGTCGAGACGTCGACTGCAGTCCAGGCTTTCGTCACGCACAAAGAGATCGTCACTATGATACAACCGATTGAAGCGAAACAGGGCATACCTGTTCGACGCACGGACACAACGACGCATGGATCCTGTTCAGCAGACTCTGTGCGCTTGCCTGCGCTTCGACATCCAAAACGCCACCGTTCCGCGACAGCATTGAGCGTGTTCGTCCTCGCGTGGCTGGTGGCCGCGCTTCCCGCCCGGACGCAAGAGACGCCAAACCCGGCCGTCGACGACACACTGCCACTGCCGGCGTTCGCCAAGAAAGTGGCCCTGCACAACTTCGGCGGCGCCGAGGTGACTGAAACCGGCGACGGCGTGCTGCTGCGGCGACTGCCGGCGTCCGTGCGCGACAAAATCAATGATGAAGCGGCACGCCACATGCTGTACGCCCGCCACAGCGAAATCCGGTTTGTGCTCAACGAAGGCGAGGAACTCAAGAACGTCCGCATCATTCTGAAAACCGACAAACCGACGAAAATAAACCTGTTCTGGGGCGATTACATGGCAGGCAGCAAGTACGCCCGCGAGGAGACCGAATTCAAACCCTGGTCGCACGGGATATTCAACTTTCATCGCGGGATGGTGCCGGACGGTCGATTCACCCCGGACGTCTGTCGCCTCATCCTGAACGGCGGTCCCTGGACACTCCTCGGGGTTGAAGGCGATGTCCGCCCGCCCGCCCCGGACGAGTTGCCGCCGGTCATGATCAATTACGGCACCTCGATCACCATGGGGGCGAAAGCGTCGCGCTCCGATCTGGCATGGAACGCATTGACCGCCAGGGAGCTGGGCTACGACCTGGTCAATCTCGGCGCCAGCGGCTCGGCCTTCTGCGAACCCGCCATCGCCGACTATATCGCCGCACAGGACTGGGATATGGCCGTCCTCGAGATTTCCGGAAATATGCTTGGCAGCTTCACGGTCGAAGAGTTCCGCGAACGCGCCGACTACATGGTCAACACCATTGCCGCCGGGCGCCCGGAATCGCCGGTCGTCTGCATCAGCGTGCCGCGGTCGCGGCGCGATTACTGGACCGGCGAGAGAAAACAGAAGCTTCTGGCCTTCCGTTCGTCCCTCGAGGACATCGTCCGTGAAAGCGCACATGACAATGTCCATTTCGTAGCGGGACCCTCGCTGATTTCGCCAACCGGGCTGAGTCTCGATGTTCTGCACCCATCCGACCATGGCATGATCGAGATGGCGGGGAACTTGAGTCGGCAAATCCGCGCAATGCCGGATTTGCCTGCCGAAGACAATACCGATGCGGACGACTCCGCAAACATTTCAAAGTAGACCGCATATCATGCAAAACTCTCCCCCAACCAGCAGCTTTCCGGCGGAACGGCCGGCATCGAACGGTCCGGCGGGATTTGGGTGTCGGTTCACGTTGATAGAGCTGCTGGTTGTCATTGCCATAATCGCCGTCCTCGCGGCGCTTCTGTTCCCGTCCCTCAACTCGGCTCGAGCACGGGCGCGCATTGTCGCATGCCTGAGCAATCATCGGCAGATCTACGCCGGCACAGTGATGTACGAGGACGATTACGACACCATCATGCCGATGCACCGACACCCCAAGAAAGCGTTCGGAACCGGCACGACAGATAGCGACAGCAACCAGATCATTGGCTTGGGCCTGCTGGGCTCCTATGGCTATATTCCCGTTCAGGACGTGTTCAGCTGCACCGATACGACCTACATTCCCCTGCAAGGGAGTTCTTCGGATTGGTTTTACCCGCACCTGGGCGAAATGCCGGATGGCAGCAGCACCTGGAACGATGGTCACAGGCCACCTTTCGCCTTCCCCATGAAAGGGAAGCAGGACTACCTGCCCGGAGGATACGGGTACGGCGGCGTGTCGAGCTACGCCATGCGGCGCTGGGATCAAATCCGAACCCCGGGCGAGGACGTGGGCTACGACAATGCCCCCTGGTACACCGACTGGCGCCCCCTGCACATGAGCCGGTTGAACGAGCGGTTCAAAACCCTCATGGTCTGCAACCAGAATCCGAACAAGCCCCACGAAATCTGCCATGACGGCGACGGCTCGAACATGCTTTTTATGGACGGCCATGCCAAATGGGGGGCCTTCGACGGCCCGACCCGCTGTTCCTACTACGCTTTCGACTACCCCTGGGGGGCCAACGCCACCAACATCTGGGGCTGGGCCGAAAGCAAATACTGAAGAACCAAGGAGATTGTTTCAAATGAAGATGAGTAAAATGCTGCTGAGCGTTATTGCGTCGAGCGTGTTGGCCGGAGCTGGAACTGCGGCGGCTGATCCGTATACCCCGACACTGCGGGGAGCGGTTGTGGAAACCGAGCGCTACCGTGCCGAGATTGCCGATGGCGCCATGACCGGGTTTCTGAACAAACTTACGGGAGAACAGTATGTTGAACCTGACAACGAACCGTCCGGAATCACGCCGCACCTGCCGACCGGCCTGGCCACACAGTCCGACTCGGAAGAGCTGGAGGCCGCGGCGTTGCTCTACCGTCATTACTGGTTCGAACATCCGACCGACGCCGACTGGCCGAACCAGCACTTCCCGCACGCCGACAGCGAGTTTTCCTCCGAGACGCGGGACGATGGGCTGCAGCTGACCTATCGCGGTCTGACCGACGGGGAGCGCATGTTTCCGGATGAGACGTTTTCCCTGCACCTTGCCGTTGATCCCGAGAACGGCGATCTCCTGATCACGCCGTCCGCCACTTCTCCGCGCACGGGCGTCTATGGCACCGGTTTCACGGTGCTGCCGCTGGCCGGCGATATAAGCATCGAGGCGCCCATTTTCGAGGGAGTGCGCCTCGACCGCACGATGGACCACAACCTGTGGATCAATGTATGGGCCAATTATTGGGACTATTCATTCGTCGCGCTGAATGGCGCCGATCGTGGTGCTGTGGGGCTTTGGACCCAGGATGCGGAGATGCGCTACTACAAGGCGTTTTTCACCTTGATCAACGATCAGGGGATCAGTCTGGCCGTTCAAAACCTGAACATTCCGCCGTTCAACGATCTCACCGAGGCCCCGCCGCTGGTCACCTGGCGAATGCAGGCGTTTGACAAAACCTGGGCGCAGGCAGCCGCCAGATTCCGGGATTGGCGAGTGCGGAATGTGCGTTTCGCCGAACGCCCGGAATGGGTCCGCAAACTTGCCTTTATGCATTACGGCATGCATCACGCGCCGGCAAATCACATGGATATGATAGAGACGTATTTTGAGAACCGCGACACGGACCGGGTGATCAGCTGGGCGCCCGCTGTCCGAGGTGCAGGCTTCGACAAGAATCACTCGAACAACACACCCTACGAAGGGTTCCGCGAAGACATGGCAAAGTGGAAGGAGCGCGGACACAAACTTATGGTTTACCTGCAGCCGATGATTATGTGGGGCGCGAACCCCTCGACAGAAAGGGAACGCCAAGGCGTGAAATTCTCCAGGGAGGCGATGACCCGTCAGCTATTCCATACGGACAACGACACAATTACAAAAGGTTCCCAGCACAACCTCGGCAGTCCGCGCTGGCAGCGCTGGTTCCTGGACTGGGTCAAGGAATATATTCAGGAGTACGGCGCCGACGGAATCTATCACGACCAAAGCTATTCCGCGATCATCGACGCGCGCGGGGCCTCCGCACCTGGCGGCATGACGACTCCGCAAGGGATTGCCGACTACTTTTACAAGGCGGCCACAGAGAACCCCGGCACGATTCATGCTACGGAGCACATGACGGAGGCCAACAGTGTGGGGGCGTCGCTCGGACTGGGGTGCGGAGTCCTGTGGGGGACTCCCGGGTATAAGGGTGAAATCGGCCCACGAGGCAGCATGAACCATCAGCGCATCAAAAAGGCGTCGCCGATCTCCAACGCCCTGCACGCGCCGCATGGCCGTATTGTCGGCTTTCCGCATTTTTCGAATTTCAGCGAGAAGGGGCACACCGCCTTTCACCATGGCATGGACCAGATGGAACGACGCGGGGATCTGCCCGCGATTCCGCTGGGCTCCTATCATGGCCTGATCAAGCCGGAATTTCTGCCGTACTTCATCAATGAGGTCCAGATTGACCGCCTGCGTGCGCTGGCCTTTGTGCGGCACGGTCTGTCTCCGGTCTTTCCGGAGGATTGGGCGCCGGATGCACTGACCTATTTCCGCGGCGAAGAGGGCGAGGACTTCCGCTACGAGAAAATTCCCCACGGCACCCGGTTCGTCCAGCATGTCGATGGCCGGCGCCGGCTGGTCTACGCCCGCATCACGGGAACCACGCACGTCACTGCCGAGACCGGCGGCATTGCCGGCTGGCCCTGCTACGACGGCGACACCATAACCGGCTTGGATCCGGATAAAGACCGCTATTATTGCATTGATGGCTCGCGTGAAAAACCGGACGTGTGGATATCCCTGCCGGCAGATGACCTCAAGGTGGTCGACGGGTATTCCGATCCACGTCTGCTGATTCTGCAGACTGCACCGCTGGACGAGTCTCGGCAAGGCCCCCGGACGCTGACGCTTCATGCCCCCGCTGCGCCGCAAGCGGTTTGGATCGACGGTGTGGCGGTGCAGCCGACGCCGAAGAGTGAAGGGCAGTGGGAGCTTCCCGCACGCGCCTCGTCCAGGATCGTCGCGTGGCTTGCACCGTTGGATGAAATGCCGGAGGAAAAACCCAACGTGGCCATCGACGCCACCGTGTGCCGACAACTCGACAAGCGCATGCGGAGTGACATCCTTGATCCCGCGGCCTATAAGAAAGTCCTCGTTCCGGCAAAAGGCGGGTTTCGCATTTCCACTCCCCGGGGAATCAACGCAGCAACACAACTTTACCTTCCGATTCAGGCGCCGGCCACGCAGGCGGGCACGCTGCGCCTCACCGCACGCTTGCAGAAGAATGCCCCGCCGACCGTGCGCATCAACGGCGACGATGCCGCGTTTGTCCCCATCGAGGGAACGCCCTCGTGCGAGCTGACCATTTCGCTCAAGGCGGGCGAATTGGCATTGCTGACACTCGTCGACGCCAAAAACAATATTGTGAAATCAGAATGGACTCCCAGGTAGACAGGCGTGCAAGCGCTTGACCGCTTTGACGCCAAGAGTGAATCCAACAATGACGGCGCAATGCACCGCGCTGCCGTCCAATGCGCCGACCGGCCGAACTGGACAGACCTTGGTCGCGGTGCGAAACGAGCACTGATGAACAAGGATCATGAACAATACGGTGATCAGGCGAGCATGGATCATTTCAGGAGTGCCGATGGCGACACACACACAGCTGTTTTCGCCGAGGATTCTCTCTGGTTGCCCAGCATTTTCTCGGAGAATGTGGTGCTGCAGCGCGAGGTGTCGGCACCCGTTTGGGGACGCGCAAAATCGGGTGCTTCGATTACCGTGGCGCTCTACGACGGCGGCGAAAAGCTGGCGGCCGGCGAAACGGTTGCCGCACCGGAAACCGGCCGATGGCGTGTCGATCTCCCGGCATTGCCGGCGGGCGGATGCTATACGCTTCTGATCGAGGCCAAAGGGGAGAACGAACTGAAGACCGATCGGCGGATGTTCTCGCACGTGCTGATCGGTGACGTCTGGCTGCTCTGCGGCCAGTCGAACATGATGCATCCGATGAACGCCTGCGCGGAGCGCGAGGACGCCATCGCCCGGCGGCACGAGTTTCCGTTGATTCGCGTCGCCCAACTCGGCCGCCGCGGAACCCGGGAGATCACGGCGCCGCAGGAAGAGACGCAGGGTTTTCGGGGGCCGGTGAAATGGGAAGACGCCTCCTATCTGGTGCCGCGCTCCAGCGCCACGGACATTCCGGGTTCATGTTCGGCCATCGGCTACTTTTTTGCGCGGGCCCTCAGTGAGACACTCGGCCGCGAGGTGCCGGTGGCGGTGATCGAGATTGGTGCCATCCTGCCGGTGCAGAGCTGGGTGGATGAGGCTGTGCTGGAAACCGTGCCCGAGCTGGCGCCGTTCAAAGGCAGGGAATATCCCGCCGCCACCAGCCGCGCCTTCAAGGCCAACGTCTCACCGCTGGCACCCTACGCCTGCTGCGGAGCAATGTACTACCAAGGCGAGATGAATGCCGGCGATGGCTTTATTTACTACCACGGCCTAAAGGCCATGATTGCAAGCTGGCGCACGGCCTGGTCCTGGCCCGAGCTGCCGTTTCTCGTGGTCCAGCTCCCCGGCTTTATCAGCCACCAGGCCGGCAAGACGGAACTGGACATGGATTCGGACTCTCTGGCGAAGTTTGACGGCAAGAACCAGAATCACGGTTTCATTGCCATTCGCGAGGCGCAGCTTCGGGTCAGCCGCGAAATCCCGAATGTCGGTCTGGTCGTAACGCTGGACTGCGGGGAGAAGTTCGACATCCACCCCGCCTGCAAGCGGCCTGTCGGCGAACGACTGGCGCTGCAGGCGCGCAAACTGGCCTATGGCGATGCGACCGTGGTGGCGGACAGCCCAACCCCAACCGAGTTCAAGCGCGCCGGCGGAGCGTTCATCGTTCGTTTCGATGGCGTCGGCGGCGGGCTGGTATCCCAGGGAGAGCTGGCCGGGTTCGAGATCGCCGATGGAGCGGGGGTGTGGCATCCGGGCGCCGCCACGATCAAGGGCGACAGCATCGAGGTTCTCACAGAGGAGGTGCGCGAACCCGCCGGGGTGCGCTATGCCTGGCTGGGCTTCCCTGATGGTACGCTTTTCAACAAGGAGGGGCTGCCGGCCACACCCTTCTGCCACCCGGCGATTGACTTGACCGCATAGTGGACTATAACCCAATGCCGCTTACGGTTGCCGGACATCGGCATTCCTGCAGAAAATCCGGAATGCCCAACGGCCCTTGCGGCACCGTGACCAAATGAAGCAGACGCCCGACAGCACGAAAACCCGTTTCACCCTCATCGAACTTCTCGTTGTCATCGCCATCATTGCGATTCTGGCGGCATTGCTGCTGCCCGGCCTGCGGGAATCGCGGGAGCACGCCCGGCGCGTGGTCTGCATGTCGAACTTGCGCCAGTACGGGATGGCCGCTTTTCTATATGTTGGGGACTGCGGACGGCTGCCGGCCACATGCTCACGCTACGCCGGCCGTCCCTACCCGTACTGCGTGAAAAGCGCAGCTTCGGCAGAGTGGGATGTCATCGCCTTGCAGGAGTATCTGGGCGGGTTCGATATGGCCAACCGGACCATCCCGGACGTGGTGATTTGTCCCTCCAGCGACATGGATATGTGGAGAAGCTACGCCCACAACGTTTGGAGCAGCTATGACTTCTTCCCCCTTTCATACTCCTACTACGGCGATGTCGACGCCTGGCAGGAGCACGCCATGAACGGTGCCGAGGATGAGCTCAGCCGCAACGTGCCGGAAAGCGGCCGTCTGCTGGTTTCCGACGTGCTGTGGCGTTGGAACATCAACAGCATGTTCCGCTACAACCACGGCCGGCACGGTTGGGCCGAACCGGTCAATGACGTTGGATACAACGACGATGGCGTCCCCGAGATTACCGGGCTCAACAAGGGGTATGGTGACGGCCACGTTGAGTGGCAGCCGGCGCGCGAGTTTGACCTCGAGGGCATGGCCAATCCAAGTGGCTACAGCGGCGGCTGGATCCGCGGCGGCAATGATGACGCCACCTATTACTGAAACCAGGCAGGCAGGGAGGAAGTGCCCCAGCCTGCAGAACCCATCGGCGGAAAAAGAAAGCCGAACACGATGAGCAAACCTGCGTTTGAATCGCTGACAATCCCAACAAGGAGTACAACGATGAACCGTCTTCGCCTAGCTTATGCCACTGCCTCGCTCTTAACCGCCTCCCTGATGCCTCCGGCAATCGGACAGGCCGATCCACTGAAAATAGAATGGAATGATAGTGGCATTGAAACCATCCGGCATAACGGAAAGCTGTTTTATCAAGCCCCCGAAAAACCGAACAAAAAAAACCGCGGCATATTCTTTGGCAGTGTTATGCTTTCCGCTCCGGGTAGCGACGACATGGAGAAGGTGTCGCCATTTCGAACGGCTACCACCCATACGTTCGACCGGCAGACCCTGACGGAAAAAATCGTATTCCCGCAAGGGGTCATGAACTGCCGCTATGAACAGCAGGACGGAACGCTGCATTTCTTTGTAACCGTATCCAACAGCACGCCGGATCGTGTCATGCACGACATGCGATTTCGACTCATTGCAGCGGAAGTCCCGCGAACATATCGAAATATCACCAATCAGCATCAGTGGAGCACCTCGGGCCTGGATGAAGCCCCTGATATTGCAGGCATGTTTGACAGCCGGGGCGGGGTCGTGGGATTAAGCAACTATGAATACGGCAAGCCGGTTCAATGGGGACTTGGCCTCCATCGCAACCGCACACGGCGCGGAATAATTCTCCAGGTCAAGAATCCCAAACCGCCCATGCACCCTGTATTCAATCTTGACCTGTTGCGCAAACCGAACTTCTCCATTCCCGCCGGCGAAAGTCGCACGATGCATGTCGCTCTGAATTTCAGCGATGCGCATCAAACGTCGGTCACTCAGCTATGCACGGATGTGCTCGATGCGTTTCGTGAAGCCAATCCGTTTCGGCTGGACTGGCCGGATCGCCGTCCCATCGGCGCCCTGTTCGTCGCGCAGGCCGGCACCCAATGGCCGAACAACCCGCGCGGTTATGTGACCGGCTTGAAGGCGAAGGAGGACGTCACCACCCCCGAAGGTCGCGAACAATTTCGCAAAGGGGTGATGCAGTATGCAGACAACAGTATCAACATCCTGAAAAAAGCCAATGCCCAGGGGGTCATCATCTGGGATATCGAAGGCCAGGAGTACCCCCACTTCATTTCTTACATCGGACAACCGGACTTGCTTCCTGAAATTGCTCCCGAGATGGAACCCATCGCAGATGCGTTTTTCAGGAAGTTCACGGATGCCGGCTTGCGAGTCGGCATCTGCATCCGCCCAACCGAAGCCTTTGTCATTGACTCTAAAGAACAACGGGAGGCCTACCCCTATAAAATCGGCGAATATCCGGTTTGGCACCGTCAGGTTCCCGATCCCGGGGCGTTGATGAATCGTAAAATTGCCTATGCGAAAGAACGCTGGGGAGCAACGCTTTTCTATCTGGACTCCAACGGCCTTTCCGGTTTTGCGGATCCAAAGGATGGCAGCAAGGCAAAGATTCAAGGAATCGGCGGCATCCCGACGTCCATGTATGCACGGGCTCTGGAAGGTCATGATGACGTGCTTTTGATCCCCGAATGGTCAAGCCCCTCCTCGTATGCCTATTCCGCCCCGTATTTCTCGCCAAATCTCGGCCAGATCAATATGCCCCCGCTCGCCCGCTATATTTATCCCGATGGCTTCCCGCTCATCAACACCGGCTATCATTTGCTGCAAAGCCGTTGGGACGAGTATGAGAAGGAAGTGCGGCATGGATCCGTATTGGCTTTCAATGCATGGTATCGCAGCGGTGAATTTCTGTTTTCGAAGGCGATTTACGATACGGTGGCCTACAAGGAAGCAGGGCCTCCGGAATCGGTTGCAACGGCGGAACTGGAATCACTTTCCCATGTGGCGGCGGCGGCTGACAGCACCCTGGAGCGCTACTGGGCAATCCGAAGGCTTGGCCAGGCGTCTGTACCGGCTGCGATTCCTGCATTGTTGAACGTCCTGCAGGAGGATGATGAAGACCTCGCCTTGCAAAAGGCGGCAACGTATGCCCTTGGCAGGCTTCCACTTGCAGTTCATCAAGCCGACCAAAGCGGAGTGGAAAAACTGATGCAAATTGTATTGCGGGCAAAAGGGGATCAACGCCAAATGCGTCATTTTGCCGCGGCCGCACTTGCGGAATTTCCTCAACTGTCAGCGCAACCCTTATTTGAGGAACTCGTAAAGATAAAGGAGGCCGGCAATCCTCATGCGTTAAATCAAATCGTCGGTTTTGCGGCCCAAGCATTGGAATCACATCCGAATCCCGACACCCGGATGATTGAAACCTTAATTGATGTCGCGGCAAGCACATCAACGCTGGACGGAACGCGCACAAAAGTCGTTCAAGTCTTAGGTTCATGGCAAGCCCGCGCAGCCGTTCCCGCGTTAATTAAGCTACTGGAAGGATGCACGGACCGCAAATCCGAATCGTTTTCCTGTGATTTGGTGGAGGCACTGGGAAAAATCGGCGACAAGCGAGCTGTCCCGGCCATCCTCGACACTCGAAAACGACGGTACACCTCGGTCGCTGTCTACCGGATTGGCCGTGTGAGACAAACAGCCCTGAAAGCGATTACCGGCAAAAATTTGATGGGCAAGGAATGGGAAACGTGGTGGAATCAGGAACAACAGAAGTAGCGGAACCATACTGATTCCAATGCGTCGACATCCATAACATATTGCATTTCATGAAATGGAGAGACAGTATGATTATGAAACATGGAATCTGCGGCATTGTGATAGCCGTCATCGCAAGCGCACTGCCGGCGTCGGAGGTTCACGCCGGCGAGACCACGTTGGCCCTGCATGACCGTACCGGCTTCAATGGCCGATGCGATGCAATTCCGCTGACCACAAAAAGCGGCACTTCCCCCAACGACCCCAAAACCCTGCCCACCTTGCGCAATCGCCTGTTGGGCATGCCCGATCGGCCCGCCAGTCATGGTGAAGGACGACAGGAAACGTGACCGGACAGATGAGCGTAGCCGTCGGCTATGCCTATGTCCACAGAATTTGGTTGGATCCGGTCAGTTGAGTTGGCAATGGCTTTAGTATCAACGGGCATCCCTGCCTGTTGTGAAGTTCTCCGCATCCAGGATGGCCGCAGTACGTAAGCAATCCAACCAAATTCTGTGGACATAGGGCTATGCGGCCAGTCTCTGTCACAAGCACAAGACAACGCCGCGTGGCGTGTACGCGAAACATTTGCCCGCACTCCGACAGTTAAGGCGACGCGAGCATTCCCGCTATAATAAACTCACGCTAGGCCAGTTCGGCAAGGAAAGCTGACAGTTCTAAGAATGGCCACAAAAAGGCA
>CAZSBQ010000085.1:0-6398 GCA_964604795.1 uncultured Victivallales bacterium
GTTATGTCCCATAGCCCAGGGTTGCGGGCGCAGCCCGCTACCCTGGGGCCAAGGGTGCCCCCCATTTCCAACCCCAACGGGGTTGCGTCAGTCAGGATTAGTCGGCGGATTGCGGGGTGGCCAGGCGGGGGTTGCCGAATTCGAGTGCGCCGGAGCTTTGTTGGGGGTAGGTGAGGATGAAGACACGGTCAATTTCCGCGGACTCGGGAAAGGATGCGCGGTTTTCCCACTTGACGGCTTCGGTTTTGAAAGTGTCTTTGCGCAGGTCGACGGCGATGTTGCGGTTGAGTCCCGGGCGCAGAAAGACCGGTTCGGATTCGATGTAGGCTACGTTCGTGCCGGTGCAGGCGAAGGCGATGCGGGCGCCTCCGTTCATGGGGTTGACGACATCGAGCAGCAGAACCTGCTCGTCGGTGAGTGTGGCGGAGACTTTGCGCGCGACCGTTGCCCTGGCTCGCCAGCCCTTGAACTCGTGGCTGCCTTTGTGAAACTGAACGCCGACGAAGTTATCCCGCCCCGCTGTCTCGTCGACGTCGGCGACGGGCAGCGAATTTGGCCCCTCCCAGCCGTCGGGTTCGTTCCAACCGGCTGTCGAGTCGCACCAATCCAAGGGCGCGGCGGGCGCATTTCGCCATTGCTTCGCGCGGTCCTCGACGGGGTTTCGGATGGGTTGGGCCGCTTGGTCGCTTGTTTTCGTGGGATCGTCGGATTCTCCCTGAACGAAATGGAGGGCGATGTTGGCCCCCATGCGCACGGAGGCCTCCTGCATTTCGCTTGCGGAGAGGTCGGTTAGCGAGGGCATGAGGGCGTGGGTGCGGGTATCTATTTCCAAACCGTCGCCGTAGTCGTTGCGCGTGTAGACCACGGCCAGTCGGTCGTCCAGCCACAGGCCTTCATGGTAGTCCTGACGGTACTTGTCGCCCGGCGGCACTCGAAAGCCCGCCGTGCCTTGGCGCAGGTCGTAGGGCGCCTGGAATATCGGGTGTTCAAGCGGGATTTCCCGCAGCTTGCCGGCGGGCATGACGCGTTTGAGTTCCCGGCGAACGGCCCGGTCGAATGACTCATTGTCCACATCGGTGGAATCGTTGATCCACAGCGCGCCGCCGTTCTCCAGATAGGATCGCAGAAACTCCACTTCCCGGTCGGAGAAGACAAAGTCGTTGTGCCCGCTCATGAACAGGAACGGTGCCTTGTGCAGTTCGGAATTGTCGACGGAGACGTTGCGGCTCTCAAACGGCAGGACGCTGCCGGTTCGCTGCTCGACCTGGTGAGCCAAATTCAGCATGGCGGTGCGGTCGCAATCCCAATCTCCGGAGTATTTGAAGTTGGGGAAAGTGCGTTTCCACCGGCCTTGCGTGCTGCGGGTTTTGCCGGATGTGCGCCCGAGGCGGGACAACTCGTCCAATTCGCCCTGTTCGAGCAGCGATTGCCGTCGCGGCGGAGCGACCGAAAGCGCGCGCTTGCGTCGTGCGGACGGCGGTGCGGCAGTTTGTTCGCGCGCCGGGTTGCCGGCGGGTTGCCGGCGGGCGGCAGCCGGATCGTCGCCGCCGCCGGGGGTGGAGCCGGCACGCTTTTTGGCCGGAGCATTTTTCGTGTCCGGGGCATCAAGCAGGTCTGCGGGAAGTCGGGAACTCGGAGCGGGAGTGCCGGCGGGGTGAACCGCCGCGGCGCCGGTGCCGTGCTTCGCCGCTTTCTGTGCGTTGTGTACAGCCAGGGCGGGGCCGAGATCACGGGAGTGTTCCGACAAGCTTCTCGCGGTTGTCGAACTCCGTGTGCCGGCGGTGTCCGCAGCGGTTCGCGAAGGGACCGGCCCGCTCGCCGCGGTGCTTGTTCCGGGGGCGTCCGGTTGTTCGGCCGGGCGGGAATCCTTTGAATTCGGCTGGTCCGTTCCCGTTGCCCCCTCTATGTGGAGTTCGGCACGCCGGGCGCGAGGAATTCGGGGTGTGCCGGTGACCGAAACGGGACGCGGCCGAGCGGGGACGTTTTGAGCGGAGTCGCGCCGAACGGCGACGTGCGCGACCCCCGTTTCGGGGGCGGTGCGCCGAGTCGACGGGTCCGCGACGGGAACGTCGAAGGCCGTTCCCTGCACGGGAGCCGCCGAGCTGCTTCGCCGGGTTTCGGCGCTCTTTTTGGGAACGGATTGGGCGAGATCCTCGGATTCTTCCTCCTTCGGTGTCTTGCGATTGGAGGAGGATGGTGCGGGTTTCGCAACCGCTGGCGGAGAGGCCTGGGTCTGCGGCGTATCGGTGATCGAACTTGGATGGCGGGCTTCGAGCGTAGGCTTGTCGAGCGATTCGCGGGCGGTGTCGGGCTGCGTCTCGGCGACAAGCGTTTGCGGCGCGGATGCAGCGGCGGATGCGGGAGATGAGAGGCGGATGCGGTCGGCCCGCCGGCGTGGCACGGTGTTGTCCGCTTGCGATTCCACATCTCTGGTTTCCGTGGCGGTCTTGGACGAAGGCGCGTGTAGCGTTTGCACGGCGGGCCGTTCGTTGACAGGCGTTTCGGGCGCGTTGTGCGGCTGAGCCGCGGCGGCGGCCACTTCGCGAATCTCGGGGACTGCGGATTGCGGTTTCCGCGCGGCTTCTGCGGCTTCGATTGCCGGGGCCTCGGCCTTTTGGTGACGCTTCCGGACGGCATCGGCGGTCTCATCGCGCAATTCCTCGGTCTCGACCTTCTCGCGGCGGGGAGTTTTCTGAAGGGCAGCGGTTTCGGGATTTTCCGTAACGGCGGAGGATGCTTGCTCCGGTTCGAGAGATTCGGAGTGGTCGTTGGGCTGGCTGTTCTCTTCGGTTTCGGTCTTTTCACGCTTTGCCTCGGATGGGGCGGATTGACTGGAGCTTTCCCGCTCCGTTTCGGCGGCGACGCGCTCTTCCTCGATGGCTTTCCCGACCGCCACGGTCTGAGGCTGCCGAGTGGCGGAATCCGCAATTTCCTTGAGGGTGGAGTCGGGGAGTGTAAAAAACAGCACGATCAAGTGGAGAATGGCCGAAACCAGCAAAAAGGCGGCCCGCTGCGAACCGCGAATCGTCATCACCAGCAGAAAAACCAGCAGCGCCGCAATCGCCCACACCGCCCACGCCCACGGAAAGGGGGACGCTCCGGACAAGGACGAGTCCGGCGAGAGCATTTCGTCCGCGTGCGCCGGCGGGCGCCAGGAAAGACGCCACGGCACGCTCACGGGAGCAAGCCCGGAACCTTGTATCCGAATTTCGCCCTGCCATTGCGAGGATTCCCGCGGGCGGGGAACTCGGAATTCGAACGGGACGGAGGCTGTGTCCTCGTCGACTTCAACGCGTGACCGGGATGCCCGCCACGGACTGTCGTTGTCCGTTTCGATGCGGACTTCGCAGCGCCCGTCCGACGAGAGGGACAGCGTCAGTGTCCCCTGTGCCCTCAATTCGTCTTCGGCGGCATCGATCGTTCCCGGCTGGAATTCCGCGTTTAGTTCCGGCCGTTCGACTTGGCCCGTGACGGGGATGTCCCAGGAGTTGTGCTCATGCCGGACGTTCAGCCGGCCCGTGAATTTGGTCCCCGCGCTGTGCTCATCGGCCCGCGCGGTTACGCGCAGCTCAACGGTGCGGTTCAATTCGGGGGTGCCGGTCACGAGCAATTCCACGCCCTCGGTCGCGCAGTCCGCGGTAATTGCTGGGGGCGATTCGGCGGCGCTGTTGATGCGCAGCTTGAGGGGGACGGTCTCCTGAGCGCCGGGAGGGGGGCGGAGCGTCACCTGCTGCGGTTCGCTCGAAAATGTCGCCTGAGGTTCGCCTGCGGTGGCGGCGGATGTGCGAAGTTTGCGAACCGGAAGAAGCCCCGCGGATTTTGGCGCCGTGACCGGCGCCGCGCCGGTGGTCGGGCGTCGCTCGGTCCCGTGCGCCGGCATCGGCGCATCCTCGGCGGCACGGACAAAAACCAGTTCGCGGCGCCGGTGGACTGGAGTGCCGCCGCGGGTGCCGTTGAACTCGATGATCAGCTTGTATCGCCCCGCCATGGGGGCCGGCGCCCGGACGCTGTGCAGGCCGAAATCCGTCGATTCGGGCGAGAGACGGCGCCGCTCGCCGTCGGGCGTGCGGAGTTCGCAGGTCAGCTGCGGATTTTTCACCTCGTCGGCGCCGCGGACCAGGAAGCCTGCGACCAAGTCGCGGCCCCGAGGTTCGTTGCGGCCCGGCGCGAAAGCGTCGAGAACCAGGTTTGTTTCCGCGCGAAGCACGCACGAGGCTCGGTGACCCGGAGAAAGGTCGAGCGTGTGAAATCCCGGATCGAGGTCTCCGAGTGGGTGCTCGTGCGCGCCGCGCTTGGCCGCCGCCTGCAGCGGCGCGCCATCCAGCCGTATGCGGCGACGGGTGTCGCCGCGGTCGGACAGGGTGAGAACGGGATTGGTCATGCCGTCATCCAACGCGAAGCGGAGCGTGCCGGTTGCTCCGCCGAATTCGGCCACGGTTTCGGGTGCGCTGAGGATACGGAAAATTCGATGAAAAATTTGCTCCAGCTCTTCGGCGGCGGGGGCTTTGAAGTATTGCCCGCCGGTTTCCTCGGCGATGCGCGCCAGGAGGTCGTGGTCGGCCTCCTCGGACAAACCGATAGTGTAGACGGCGCAACCGAGGTCCGCGAGTTTTCGGTGAGTGTCGTGGTAGTCTTTGCGCGGTTCGCCGTCGGAGAGAAAGAGGACGGCGCGGCCGCCGGGCGCCTCGCGCACCAGGTCGGCCGCAGCTTCGAACGGCGGTCCGAAGTCAGTGGACGAGTACGGACGAAGCTGGTCCAGCGCGTCGTCCAGCGACTCGATCCGGTCGGGCGGCGTTGGCGGAATCAGCACGCGCGCCTCTTTGCGAAAACGCACGAGGGAGAGTCGACGGATGCGCGAGCTGGCGCCGGCCAGCTCGCGGAATGCCCGCGTGGCACTTTTGCGGAGATCGCGCGGATCGTTGCTGCGCATGCTGTGCGAGGCGTCGAGAAGCATCACTACGTCGTAGCTGCCGGGGTGCGGTGAAACGGCGTCGTTGAGCAATATCTCGCTGGTGTCGCCCTTCCCTTGCGAATGGCGCAGCGATATCCGGAAGGGGCCGTCGCCGTCGAGCCGAACGCGTCCGGCGATCCAGCGTTGCGCCCCTTGCGTGAGTATCCGGCACTCGGAGCTGCGGCCAAGTTCAACACCGTCAGCGTTGCGGACAACCAGCTCCGGAGAGCTTGTCCGACCGCTTTGTCCGGCGGGCAGCGGGCGGGCAACCCAGTACCAGGTCTGCGCCGCCGCGAAGTTCGCAAGCGCGGCGAGGAACAGCAGCAGGATTTTGGGAACGGCTGAACGGATGCCGGAGAGCGTCTGTCCCCTGGCGCCGCATCGGGAGTACGTGCCGCGGAAGTATAACCGCCTGTTTGGCCCGCGGGGACGCTCGCGCTCCAGGGAAACCCTGTTTTTCGGGGCGCTTCGGTTGTGCACAAGTGGGTTCACGGGGTATGCCGGATTCAGATTGGAGAAAAACCGACTGTCGGGATGGTCATTCCGCATCTCGGACAATGCGCTGGGTGAGGGCGTAGTCGTTGACGCCCAGTTTGCGGCACAGGTTCATGACGCTCATGATCGTGCCGTGTCGCGCATCGGTGTCGCCGCGGATTTCGATGCTTTGTTCCCGGCGGTCGGCGGCGGATTCCAGGGTTTCCTCCAGTTCACTCATGGAGAGGATTTCGTCGTTGACCACGATCACGCCCGATTCGCGGATGTTGACAATCAGCAGTTTGTCGTCTTGGGCGACCGCGTCGCCCTCGGTGCCCTGGGGCAGCTCCACGCTCATGTCGCGCTCTTCGCTGTAGAAGGTGGTGGCGACGAGGAAGAATACGATCAGGATGAAGATGATGTCGATCAGCGGCGTCAGCGGAATGTCGAGATCGTCTTCGGATGTCCAGCGGCCGTTACGTGACATGAGGTGGGGGGATGGCTAGTGGTTAGTGATCGGTGATCGGTGATCGGGTGTTAGTGTTCAGGTGTCAGGTTTCAGATTTCGTTTCAGGTTTCAGTGTTCAGGGTCTGGTCCTGGGTTACTGATCACTGATCACTGGTTTCAGTCCATTTACCCCGAAGGGGTTTTGTCTCTTAGCCCAGGGTTGCGCCGTCAGGGGCTACCCTGGGAGTCGGATGTCAAAATTAAATTGTACCCCGAAGGGGTTCCGTCCTATCCCGCGTCTCGCCATGACGCAACCCCGTGGGGGTTGACATTGCGGGGCGATGCCGTGATCCCCAGGGTAGCGGGCCGGCGCCCGCAACCCTGGGCTATGCGACGGAATCCCGTTGGGATTCGGAACCACGATGCTTTCGATAATGCAACGACCATGAGACAGGCAGAAAGGTTTCGGGGTCCATTTACCCCGAAGGGGTTTTGTCTCTTAGCCCAGGGTTGCGCCGTCAGGGG
>CAZSBQ010000085.1:6498-15519 GCA_964604795.1 uncultured Victivallales bacterium
AACCACGATGCTTTCGATAATGCAACGACCATGAGACAGGCAGAAAGGTTTCGGGTTTCAGGTGTCAGACAGATCGGTCTGCTCGGTTTTGTTCATGCTTCATTCCGGGGGGAGTATGAGGGCCTCTTTGACGAGTTCTTCGGCCCGGCGCAGCAGAGATTCGGCTTTGCCGGTGAAATAATGATACGCCAACAGCATGGGAATGGCGACGATCAGGCCGAAGCAGGTGGTCAGCAGCGCTTGCGAGATGCCGCCCGCCAGTTTGGCGGGATCGCCCAAAGCCCCCTTTTCGGCCACGACTTCGAAGGCGCGAATGATTCCGATGACGGTGCCGAGCAGGCCGAGCAGCGGAGCGGTGTTGGCAAGCACGCCAATGGGCCGCAGCGAGCGCTTGAGCCGCCAGAGAGCTTCGTCCACGGTTTCCTCGATGGCCGCCTGCACTTGTTCGCCGGTTCCCTTGCGCCAGCGGTGTGCCACTTGGATAATGCGGTGCACGCTGGCAACGCAGTTGGCGTCCAACAGCTCCCGGATATCGTCGTCGGCCGGGCCGGATTCCAGCCGCCGGGCGACTTTGCCGGGGAGAATTCTTGCTCGCCGGGTGCGGAAGGCGGCTTCCAAAATCAGTGCGACACCGAGAATGGACACGCCGAGGATGACCCACATGACCTCGCCGCCGCTGTTGAGTATTTCCAGGATGCGGTTGCCGAAGACCCCGCCGGCGGGTTCCTCCGAGGGCGCAGCGAGCGCGGCGCGGCCGCCAAGAAGAAAGACCGGCAAAAGTGCCGAGAAAAAGCGAAGCGATGGAGATTGTGCCGTCATTGTCCGTACCTGAAGATGGCGAAGGGGGGTTATTCCTTCTCCGTTTCGTGCAGTTTTTCGGCCCATTTCGAGTCGGGGTGCGATTGTTGGAGTTTTTTAGCGTAGAGATCGGCGCGTCGGTTGGCGTCGGCGTTGCGGAAGGAGAGCACGGCGTGATACAGCGCCTTGGGCGCAAGCTCGGGATAGTCGTAGAGCATCTCGACGCGGAGAAAACCTTTGGCGGCGTCGGCGAACTCTCCGCGGCTGAATCGGACCGAGCCGATGTTGAACTGGGCGCGCGCGGCTTCTATGGTGTCGGTGGCGTCGATGGTGTCGCGGAAGGCCTGTTCGGCCTTGTCGTGCAGCCCCAGGGCCTGGTAGGCCAGCCCGCGTCGGAAGTCGACGCGGTACCGCTGCTCTGATTCCGGATAATCCGTCGCCAGCTTGTCGCAGACTTCGAGGGCTCGCTTCCAGTCATGCAGATCGATGAGGATGTCGCTTTGCAGATGGAGAAATTCCTCGGTGATCCGCTCTTCGGAAATGAGTTTCCGCGTATTGTCGAGCACGTCGCGCGCATTCTCGAAGTTGTTTTTGGCGCGTGCGGTTTCGGCCAGTCGGATGGCCGCGTCGATGCGGAATTCGCCCTCTGGATGGCGTTCGATCTGCTTGCGAAACCAGGTGGCGGCTTTTTCCGGTCGTTCCTGTTGGCGGGCGCACCAACCCAGCATATATAGGGCTCGTTCGCCGACCGCTTCGCTGTTCGAGAGCTGGGAGAATCCCTTCCGCGCGCTTTCGAAATCCTCCTTTTCGTAGGCGATTTCCGCGCGTTGCAGGATCGCGTCGTCGCGGAAGGGCGCGTCCGTTTCGGCATGTTCCAGGGCTTGGGCAAAGAGCGTGTCGGCGGCATTCTGCTGGTTGTTTTCCAGCTTGCACCACGCCAGGCCGTAGGCGGCCGCGGCGTTTTCCGCATCCTGCTCGTAAAGGTGTCCGTAGTGTTTTTCCGCCGCGCTCAGGTTTTTCGCGCGAAAGGCGGACTCCGCCAATCGCAGGCGCATTTCAGCGGCGTGTTGCCCCTGCGGGAAGCGTTTGAGGTAGGCTTGGAAGTTGGTGGCTGCCTTTGGAGCGTCGGTCAGCGGCAGAAGGCGAAGGTATGCCTTCTCCACGTGTTCGGACTCGGTGTCCTGGGCGATGGTCTTGCGGTACCAATCGGCGGCGGCGGACGGATTTTCGAGCTGCTCCTCGGTTCGACCGGCCATGTACAGCGCTTCGGTTTGGAACTCGGAGTCGGTTTCGGCGAGGGCGGCAAAGTGGTCGCGCGCCTGGTCGAAGCGCTCGAGTTCATACAGGCACCAGGCCAGTCTGTAGCGTGCCGGTTTGGCAAGGGCGTCGGCGTCCGCCAGCGCCCGCAGATGCGGCAGGGCTTCGGCGGGCTGGTCCAGGCGGTAAAGGTATTCGGCCGCGGCAAAGCGCGCATCGCCAACCAAATCGGACTCCGGGTGGTTTTCCAGCAGGCGGACCAGTGCGTCGACGGCTTTTTGCCGCTCGCCCGCGCCTTCCCGAGCCGCCGCCAGGCTGTAGAGGATGACCGGCCGCTGTTCGGACTCCGGATAGGTTTGCAGGAACCGCTCCGCGTGTTTGATCGCCTCGGAGTGGTTGCCCCCATGCTGGAGCGACTGAACAAGCATGGAGTCTAGCGTGTGCCGTCGTTCCGCAGGCAGCTTGTCGTTGTCCGCCAAGAGGGTCAGCGTCTCGACCGCTTGACTGTACTTGGCGGCGTTGAAGCGGCAGACGGCGAGCCAGTAGCGGGCATCGGTTGCGCGCTGGTCGCCGGGGTTGCCGGCCAGGACCGTCTCAAAGGTTTCGGCCGCCTCGTCATACTGCCCCCCTTCGAGGCGTGCCACGCCGGCGTTGAACAGGGCCGATGAGGCGCGTTCGCTGTCGGGAAAACGGTCGGCGTAGCTCTGAAAGGTCGTGGCGGCGGTCAACTTGTCGCCCGCCTTGAACTGATTCCACGCCCGCCGGAGGATCACTTCACCGGCGAGGTCCTTGTCCTCGATGCTCGCCAGCACGTTTGCGGACTCCGCATAGTTTTCCATGGCGGTCAGGGAGTCACTCAGCGCCAGCCGCACGCGTGGGAGGTCGTCGTGGTCGGGATGCTTGTCGATGAGTTGTCGGAAGGTTTTCACCGCCTGTTGGTGCTGGTCGAGTCGGGCCTGAATCCAGCCCAGAGAAAACCGGGCGTCCGGTGCATGGGAACTGTCGGGAAATTCGTCGAGCAACTGCCGATAGCGGCGGGCAGCGGGTTGGTAGGCTTCCAGTTCGACCTGTGCCTCGGCGGCGCCGAGCAGCGCTTCCCGGCGGATTGATCCGGTTCCGGATTCCGCGGCGGCGGCGAAGGATGCTGCGGCCGCCTCGGTTTGATCGAGCCGTTCGAGCGCCCGTGCACAGTTGTAGTGGGCGAGGGGTGCCTGCTCCGCGTCCGGATGCTGTTCGAGCGCGTTGCGATACGCTTTGACCGCAGCGTTGAAGTCCTCGATGCGGAAGTGGCATTCCGCGATCCGATAGCGCGCCTTCGGCGCCCGCTCGCCGTCCGGATGCTCGTCCAGATAGCGCTGAAACTCTTCCGCGGCGGATTCGTGGTCGAGCTGAATGTACAGGGCTTCGGCGAAGTTGAATTGGTCCGGCGCGTCGCCTTGTGCGACAAGAGCCGTCACCAGAAAGACGGCGCAGATCAGAAATCGAGTGTTCCGAGGCATCATTGCGGCAAAATGGGGTTGAAGGTAGTGAAACGCATGCGTCGAGGCCGAATCGTCCAGAGTGCGAACCGCAGGCAAACCGCCTCTCCGGACACGGTTGCATACGGTTAAATCAGACAACGACTGGATGAGGTATGTTATTGGAGGAGCTGCGGTCTACGGCTCGATGATCCGGATATAGCCGCCGCTGCGCTGGCGAAAGCTGCCCGCGCTCAAGTCCCCGTCGTCGATCCGTTGGTCCAGCAGCTCGAGCTGCTCCAATGGCGCCGACGGTTGATAGACGGACACGCCCGCCTTGACTCCGAACACGTCGCGGTCCCAGTCCCATTGGCCGCCCAGCAAGGTTTCCCCCTGCCAATCCATTTTGGCCAGGTACGGAGTCATGCCGTCGGGGATAACTGAAGGTGTTGTGTCGGCAGGATATTCGCTGTGCTCGGAGACGTAGATTTCAAAAGCGCCGGTGGCTGTGCGCAGGTCTGCGGCGAATCGCGCATTCTGAGCGTTCCAACGCGCCCGCTTGAGGCTCGGAATCGCGAGTGTCACCAGCAAACCGAGAATCGCAATCACGATCATAAGCTCAACCAGAGTGAAGCGGCACTGTCGCATAAGCAGCATCTCCTTGTCGTTGCTGAATGTACTGCAAAAGCACGACAAGTGCCAAGTATTCTGCAACATGTTGCACGAAGGATACAGCAGGGCCCTCAGGCTTCCCTTTTCCCTTCCCGGTGTGTCAAAGATGAGGCGCTTTCGGCAAGTGTCTCAAAAGTGAATCGCCGAGCGGGCGCGAACCTGGCTGAATTTCTTGGGCGAGCAGTTGAACAAAGACCCGATTAACCCGTGGCTCTGCCTTTTAGGGAGTCGGAAGGTGCCCAAATCCGGGATGCGTGACGGGAAATTGGTATTTTCTGACTCCCTTAGGCTGAGCTGTGGGCGCCTGCCGCAGGCAGGGTTTTCGTTTCAGTTCCGGCAATTTCGGCAGAGTCGGCATCCCACGCACCGGCTGGAAAGCCAGTGCCACGGTTGGCCCCAATACCACCGGCTGGAAAGCCAGTGCCACGAGTGGTTTGTTCAAGTTGTCCGCAGGTGATGCATTGCTGCGCGCACGCGGTCTTCGCGTATTTCGTGCAGTTCGACGCGCTGCCCGATGGGATTGGGAAAGGTCACGGCAAGTTGTCCGCCGAGGTGTTCGCGGAATTGCTCGATGCCGCTCAGGACGGCCAATTGTCCGGTGCTGTCGCACGTGTCAAGCAAATCGTCCCAGGTTGGCAATCCGGCATCGAGCAGAGCGCGAAGAACGGCGTCGCGCTCGTTGGCGGGGATCAGTCCGGCGGATTCGGCGTAGCACGAGTCCAGAGCGATGCCGATGGCCACCGCCTGGCCGTGCCGGATGTGGTAGTCGGACAATGCTTCGAGCCGGTGAGCCGCCCAGTGGCCGAAATCCAGCGGCCGTGCCGTGCCGGTCTCAAAGGGATCCCCCGCGCTCATGATGTGCTCGGCATGCAGTTCGGCGGAGCGGCGGACGGCGGTGCGGAGGCTGTCCGAACGCGGATTCCCCAGGTCCGCGGCATGATGGCGCAGGAAATCGAAGAATTCGCGGTCTTTGATGATCGCCACCTTGAAGGCTTCCGCGACCCCGTCCAGCGTCAGCGACCGGTCAAGGGTGCGCAGCAGGGAGAAGTCGTTGAGCACGGCCCAAGGGGGCATGAAGGTTCCGATGAGGTTTTTCTGTCCGGCGGCGTTGATGCCGTTTTTCGTGCCCACGCCCGAGTCGTCCTGGGACAGGGTCGTGCTGGGGATGCGCAGCAGGCGGACGCCGCGGTGGACGAGGGCGGACGCGAAGCCCACTGCGTCCAAAAACGCGCCGCCGCCCACCGCGACCACCACGCTGCGTCGGCACAATCGGCGTTCGGCCAGCTCGAGGATGATGCGGTCGACGTGTGTGCGTTCGTTCTTGATGGTTTCGCCGCCGGGATACACGCCCGGGGGTTCGGCGGCGAGTTCGGGAAAGTGCTGCCGTCCGTATGCCGTGATGCGCTCCGGGAGATCCGGCTGCGCCGCCGCCAGGCCCGCATCCAGGAAAACCCGGACTCGCAGCGGCTGAGCGCCGTCCGCACGGGCCCGTTCGAGGACATCGCGCAAAACCGGGTTGTCCGGCGAGAAAACCGCATCGGAAAAGATCACGGGATAGCGCGCGTTCACGGCAAATTCGATGGATATCTTGGATTCGGGGGAATGCTTCACGATGCTTCGTTTGCCTCACTTATCCATGCGCGCAGAGTTTCTGCCAGCTCCAGCAGGGTTTCGGGCGGCTTTTCGGGCGTCAGGGTTGACGCCCACGCCACTTCGCGCCCGGGGGCTGCGGCGCCATGTGTGCCGCAGACGTTTAGCGGGTTGGTGCTGACGCGGAAGGGGGTTCGTCCGAAAAACAGTTCGCAGGGATCGAAGCCGGGTTTGTTGTGAATGTCGATATGCCCTGCGTAGTCCGGCGCCTCGCCGGAATCGGTCCACCAGGGATAGGCGAACCACGTGCCGGGCGCGCCTGCCAGAACCAACTCGCCGCAGCGTCCGTCCGCCAAGTGTTCTCCGGCGATGTCCTCACCGGATAATATTCTCACGTCTCCATCCAGTTTCCTTCGGAGAACCTCCGCCGCGCAGTCCCGGTCCTGCGGAGTCCGCAAAAACACGTGAGCGAGTTCATGGTCCACCACGGCGAAGGCTCGGGATTCGTGCGGGTTCGGGTATGTTCGTCCGCCGGCTTCGCGCACGGCCATGAGACCGGCCTCGCGCAGAACTCGGTTGGGGTGGAGCACCTGTTTTGCCGGGCCCACTGCATAGTCGCCGTACAGAACAACCTCGCGGTCCTGCTGCCGGGCGGCGTCCACCAGCGGGCCCAGGACGGCCAGCAGTTCGTTCAGGCTTTGCGCGCTGCGCGGATGCTCGGGTCCGTGCTTCTGCAGCGCGTAGTCGAGATGGGGCAGATAACTGAACAGCACGTCGGGCGCGTCCTCGCGCCGACAGATGGCCGCCGCGGCTTCGGCGATCCACTTCGACGAGCGCAGGTGGCTCAAGGGACCCCAATAGTCGCGCAGCCGAAATGGCCGGCCCAGCTGCCTGCGCAGCGTGTCATAGAGTTCGCCGGGCACACTGTGGGTGGTGTCGATCAGCTTCCCCCCGTGCTTGTGCACTGGCCAGGGGGACAAGAGCATGTCAACCTCCTCGCCGAGCGACTGCTGCCAGAAGGCCATGCCCACCGAGCCGCCGCGCTCGCGAAACCGGCGCCAAATTCTCTCTCCCCGCACGAGGCCGCTGGACTGTTCCCAGAACGAGGGCCGGCGCAGATCGCGCATGTGAACGCCGTTGAACATGATGCCGTGCTCGCACGGCGGCGCCGCCGTGCGCATGGTGCCCTGCACCGTGCAGGTCACCGCCGGAAACACCGAATCGGCGGGATGAAACTGCAGTCCGTGCCACCGGGAACCGACGTGGCGCTGCAGAAAATCATGGCCCAAAGCCGCAATCTGAACAATAAGAAGCCGGTTCGACATATTTTCAACTCCCGTAATATCGTTGACTTGCGAACTCCGCAGCCATGCGCAGCAGGGCGAAGACGAGCAGCAGAATCAACAAGGCGTGCTGTGGCGAGGATGCCGGCTCCGCCGCCCGATGCAGTGTGTACGCCGCGGCGCACCAGGCGCATTGCATTGTGATCATGATGCGGATGGATTGACCGATGAAGGCGGGAATGGCCAGCGCCCCGAAGCGTACGCGCTGCACGGCCCAGGCGCTCTCGCCTGCGGCCAGGACAAAGATCAAGCCGGGCCACAGACGGGCGTCGGACAAGGAAAGCAGCCCGCCCGTAAGCACGGCCAGTCCCAGCAGAACCGCGGGAAGCAGCCAGGTGCTGCCAGACGGACGCTCCCGCCGGGTTTCGCCCAGCGCCAGCCCCGTCACGAGAGCGGTGTACACGAACGCGCCGCCCGCCGCCCCCCATACGAAGGGGTTCTGCAAAGCGAAGGTGCCCGCTGCGAGCGCGCCGCACAAAACCGCACCGCCGCGACACAAGCCCATCAGAATCACCCCCGTTGCCGCCGAACGAGACTTTGCAGCATCGTACACAATGGCGAAGACCGCAACCAGAGCAAGCATCGAGCCCGCTTCGATTCCTGTCAGGGCCAGCGCAAGAACCGGCCCCGCCGCCAACAGCCCGACCCCAACCCAGGCCGCCGTCGGCCGACGAATCCGCCCCGAGGGAAGCGGGCGCGCGGGCCGTTCCACGCGGTCGATTTTCACATCGAACACATCGTTGAGGACCAACCCCCCCAGATAGACTGCCAGAACCCCGGCAATCATCACGCCGAGGTCAGGCCATGGCAATGCTCCGAATGACCCCGCCCCCCTGGGCCAGCCCCCGAATGCCGCTGCCGGGTACACGCCCAGCAGAAAACCGGCGAGGACATCGCCCGGCACGGTGAACAGATTCGGCAGTCGCAGAAGTTCCCCCCACGCGTGCAGGCGTGTCCGAACTCCGCACCGAGCGTTGCGCGCTGCGGACTCCGCATCCGCCTGGCCGCGCGCTTCCACCCACCGCAGAACCGCCCATCCGGCCGCCGGAATGCCCAGGGCAACCAGGACGGCAGGCCACGGGTTTGTAATCGTTCCATAGTGACCGGCCGCGCTGTACACCAGACACACCGGCAGCGTTCCCAGCGCCGTGGCCGCCGCAAACAGCCGAGCCCGCATTCCGCTCAGCCCCGCCAGACACGACAGCACCTCCGTCAGCATCGGCACAGGCCGACTGAGCACGATCGCGTAAACCCCGTAGCGTTCGAACCAGTCCTCCGCCCGTTTCGAGTCCTTGCCACCCGACAAGCGTCCAAAAACCGTGCGCCCGCCCAGACGGCATGCCCAAAAAGCGGTCAGCGCCGCCCCCATAGCGCCCGCAAACGAGGCAAGCACCCCCCCCCATATCCCCAAAATCGCTCCGGCCAACGTCATCACCACCGACGACGGAATCGGCAGGACAATATCCACCAGCAACAGGGCAAACACCGCCCCGGCGACCGCAATTCCCCCCCAAGGCGAGCCCTGCAGCTCGGTCATCCAACCGCGAACCACCGGCGCGGTCAGCCAGCCGGACTGCTCAAACCAAATAAACAGTCCGGAAAACACCGCAAACAAAATTGCCGCCACTGTCAAAAAACGCTTCATCGCAACCGAGGTTCTCCATCGTTAATGTCATGACGACAGCAAAGCCAATGCCATCGATCATTGTCAAGCCGCACTATACCACCCTGGAGTCCGCGTTCCTTGGAAGTAGGGGAGGGCCTGGGTGCTATGTCCACAGAATTTGGTTGGATTGCTTGCGTACTGCGGCCATCTTGGGTGCGGAGAACTTCACAACAGGCAGGAATGCCCCGTTGATACTAAAGCCATTGCGAACTCAACTGACCGGATCCAACCAAATTCT
>CAZSBQ010000086.1:0-15518 GCA_964604795.1 uncultured Victivallales bacterium
GGATCACACCCACCCACACCCACATACCCACAAACCCCCACACCCACACACACTTCACGCATCCAGTCTCAGAGGACTTGTGCGGCCTTGACTTGCATCCCTGCGGACTTCGTATACACTACACACCCATACGTGGCACTACAGGTTTTTTAGTGGCAATGAAGGTTTTCGGGGCAACGCCCCTGCCCATGACCAGCCCAGGGTCCCGACCCTGGGATTTGGTTCAGGAAACGAATGGCGGGCTGAAAGTCCGCTCCAAGGTATCGTCGGTGAACTAAAGACATGACCATGGCGACGAGCAAAACTCAAACCGCGCTGCATCTGGCCGACGAAGACCTGATCGGCACCGGCGGCATGAGGCGCTGCTACCGCCACCCTCATGTCCCGGACCGCTGCGCCAAGGTGTATCGCCCCCTCGCCGAGATTCCCTGGAACGACTTCGCCAAACGAAGCCGCATCTGGATGGGCGCGCATTCCTGGACCCAGCACATGAACATTGCCGAATTTCAATTCTGGGAAACCCTGATCAACAACAAAACATACGGTCCCACCATCCGCAAATTTCTGCCGCAGATCGACGGCGTCGCCCCCTCCAACCACGGTCTGGCGCTCATTGAGGAGCTGCTGCTGGACGACGATGGACAACCCGCGCCCAACCTGGCTACGTCCGCCCCGGCCATGTCGGAGTCAGCACAAAACCGCATCAAGGAGCAACTGCGCACCCTCACCGATTGCGTGCTGGAAAACGCCCTGCCCATTTACGATTGGAACCTGACCAACATCCTGATTGTCGGCCCAAAAGAAGCCCCCGACATTAAGATCGCCGACTTCGAAGGCGAAATGGCCAACAAGGAATTCATCAAAATCTCTCGCTGGTCCACCCAAGCCCGTCGCCGCAAACTGCAACGCCGGATCAACCGCATGGTCGAAAACCTGAACCGAACAGTTGAAAGCTTGATTTTATGAGAGTTTAATAATCAATTGTCATAAATTATGTACGTAGCAATACTTATATTACGCTTTATTTATTAATGGGAACAGTAATTCTTTGTGGGGGTACTAACTATGGCCACAGAATTTTGGTGAAGTCCGCCTCTTTAGCTTTTAATTTTGAATTTTCACTGTTAACTTCACACCATGCATATTGTCCAAATACTTCCGGAGCTGAATCAGGGCGGTGTCGAACGCGGCACCACAGAACTGAGCCGTGAACTCGTGAAGCTCGGACACCGTTCCACAGTCATCTCTGCCGGCGGCGGTTTAGCAACTCAAATCGAGAAAGACGGAGGGCAACATGTACAGGTGGACGTCTGCTCCAAAAACCCAATCACCTTTTTTCAACGCGCCCATATCCTTAGTTCCACGCTCCAAACCCTCCGCCCCACGCTCATTCACGCACGAAGCCGTTTACCCGCCTGGCTCTGCCACTTTGCGAATAAAAAACTAAAGCTCCCGTTTGTTACAACAGTTCACGGACTCAACAGCGTCAGCCGCTACAGCCGCATTATGTCGACCGGAGACCGGGTGATCTGCGTCAGCGAAGTTGTCCGCGACTACATCATACGAAACTACCAGACCGATCCCGGAAAAATTCGGGTCATCCAGCGCGGCGTAGACATGAATGTGTTCAATCCTGAATCTGTCTGCCCGGATAAGATACAGGCTTTGAAAAATCAGTTTAATCTCAACAATCGGGTTGTGGTGACGAGTGTCGGCCGTATCACCTGGCTGAAGGATTACGAAACCTTTATTCGGGCCATTGCCGCTGTACGCAAGCAGGCCCCCGAAGTTATTGGATTAATAGTTGGGGGATATCGCGAAGATAAAGCAGAATATTATGAGTCGCTTAAAAAATTGGCGGAAAAAGAAGTCATCAAAGACCATCTGATTTTTGCCGGCAACCAAAGCGATATGGCAACGGTCTATGCAGCCAGTGATATTGTCGTAAATGCCTCTCTAAAAATGGGCAACATGGGACGAACCGTCGTAGAGGCGCTGGCACTCGGCAAACCGGTTATCGCCACGACCTTTGAGGGGCTGAACAACCTTGTGATTGATGGGAAAAACGGATTTATAGTTAAAACGAAAGATGCAGGAGATCTGTCCAATGCCCTGCAGAAGACCATCAACGCATCCTTTGATGCGCAGACCATCCGGGCCAGCGTGCCGGACGCCTACACCCTTAACACCATGGTGCAACAGGTTCTCGACATTTATGCGGAACTATCCTCACCCTATGTCCACAGAATTTGGTTGGATCCGGTCAGTTGAGTTAGCAATGGCTTTAGTATCAACGGGCATCCCTGCCTGTTGTGAAGTTCTCCGCACCCAGGATGGCCGCAGTACGTAAGCAATCCAACCAAATTCTGTGGACATAGTCCTCACCCACCCGCTGACCATGACGCTCGAAGGAAAAACCATATTTATCGGCACGCATGAAATCGCAGGCTTCCTGTCTCGGAGCGCAACAGCTCTTGCCGAACACAGTGGTGCAACCGTGATTGCATTCAAGCATTCCTGCAACGCCTACCAGCCCGCGCCAGCCGCACATCCGCGCATACACTGGCTCTTCTCCCGGCATGTTGAGTGGATATCCGGCTGCAACCAAATGCTGCAGCCCATACTTCAAGCCATAGTTAAAATCATCGCCTTTCTGTTTGTGCTGCGCAAAGCCAACGCCTGCCTGTTCATCGGAGGCAAGGGGTTTTTCAACCAGCCGCTGGACTATTACCTGCTGCGTCTTTGCGGAAAACGCGTTGTACATATGTATGTCGGCACGGCTTCACGCCCTCGTTACCTGTCTGCCTATGCGGAGCGCGCGCTGTCCGGAAATCCATCCAGCGGGAAAAGGCTGATTCGTCGGATTAAGCGACAAAAGCGCAGGGTTGCAAGAATCAGCAAAGCCGCATCATGCGTTATCGAAAATCCGTTATGCGGCCATTTTCAGCCCCGGCCGTTTGTAAACTATTTTAAGCTGGGCATGCCCATCAACATAAACAAAGCTCCTGTACACGGTGCAATGCAACCGCCATCGAATGGACGAAAAACACGCATTCTGCATTGCCCTTCTCAGCCCAAAATCAAGGGTACTGACCGGATCACCTCTGTTCTGAATGGGGCAGAATTGGACAGACTGAATGCCGAGCTGGTTGTTCTGACCGGTGTGCCGCACCAGCAGGTGATTGATGAAATCAACCGCTGTGATTTTGTAATTGACCAACTTTACAGCGATTCCCCGTTGGCTGGATTTGCCGCTGAAGCGGCGAGCTATGGCAAGGTGCCTGTCGTGGGCGGGTACGGATGGGAAGAGCTGGGCGAAACATTGACCAGCAACGACATTCCGCCAACCGCACTGTGCCATCCCGACAACCTGCTCCAAACCGTTGAAGCATTATGCGGTGACGCCGCCGCACGCGCGCAACAGTCAGAAGCCCTTCATACGTTTCTTTCCGAGGGTGAATGGTCCGGCCGGCGCTTTGCCGAAAAGCTGGGCGCCGTTCTCTGCGGGAACGTGCCTGATGACTGGATGGTTGATCCTCGCTCAATCCGATACCGGCATGGTGTCGGTCTTTCCGAGGAGCAGGCCAAAGCCATTGCTGTTCAGGTGAATGACGCAGGTGGACTGGCCGCGCTGGGGTTGAGGGATAATCCGCAGTTGGAAGCGGAATATCCGGCATGGATCGGATAGCGTTCCTTAATCTTTCGGTTTTGCAGGTACTCCGCAGACCACTGAATCAGCCGAAACATCGCACACCACGGCACTGCTCATGCCAACCAACACGGCGGACTCCAACGTAATTCCGTCACGCAATGCCGCCAAAGCTCCGATATAGCAATCCGAACCCACATGCACATCACCGGAAACGCATACACTGCTCGCCATGCAGGTAAAGTCATTCAGGACAGAATCGTGGTTAACGACACTGTTCGGCAAAATGATGTTGAAGTTCCCAAGTGCAGCGGTGCCTGAAATAACGACTCCGGCAAAAACGATGCACCCTGCACCTATTCGTGTCGAATTTTCAACAACAGCTTTTGGATGAATAAAAGAGGGGAAACGTTTATACTCCACGCCAAGCTTTCGGAATATCTCCTGCCGTTTGCCCACTGTACGCGGACTGCCTACAACAAAGGCAAAGCGGACATCGTCATCCAGCGTCGGAGCGTCTTTCAGTTCACCGATAACCGGGATGCCGGCATACTCACCACCCTGCAATGCTTTATTGTCATCCAGAATTCCAATGCATTGCCACTGCGCATCCAATGGGATATCCTTGTTTGTACACGCGACGAGTTCCAACAGATCTTTCGCAGTTCCCCCTGCCCCGACTATGCAAAGTTTCTTCATGACCATCCTTGGAGATATGCGACAACCTGTTCAACGTCCGACTTCTTCAGCCCGGCATAGAGAGGGACAACAAAACCATCCTGTTCACAGTTATGCGCCACTTCAAAGCCCTGAGTATAGCCATAGGCTGCTGTTCGTGGAATACACTGGGCACCCTGCCCCAACTGAATTCCCCCAGTCCGCGCCGAGCGGATCAGTTCCAGGAGACCACCCTCTTCTAACCGCAACATAAGTGACTGCCATGAATGGTCTTCCGTTTTCTTTGGCAACCTCAAGGAACGGCACCCCGAGAGTCCATCATAATATAAGTCGACAAGTACGCGGCGTGCGCACAGGCTGTCTTCAAAGCGAACAAGCTGATTAATGCCAAGAGCGGCCTGAAAATCAGTCATCCGATAATTGTAACCCATCTCTACGCAGTCAATGCGGCCGAGTTCGTTGCGAACCACACCATGGCTCCGCAGCAGCCGCAGGCGGCCGGCCACCTCATCGTCCTCAACAACAATAATTCCCCCCTCCCCGGTTGTGACGGATTTCCTCGGGTGGAACGAAAAGCATCCGCAATCGCCGAAGGTGCCAACGTGGCGCCCATTCAACCGTGCCCCCAGAGCGCACGCCGCGTCCTCGACAACATGCAATCCGTATCGGGAGGCAATGGCGGTGATGGACTTCATGTCGGCCGGGCAGCCGAACTCATGCACTGGCATAACGGCCTTCAACAGCTCATCGCGACTGTATTCAAGTATGGTCTGCTCCAGCAGATCAGGCACCATATTGTAATTGTTTGCCGAAACATCAACGAATACCGGAACGGCTCCGGCTAAACAGACCGCATTGGCGGTGGCCACGAAAGAAAAGGCAGGAACGAGGACCGCATCCCCCGGCCCAATACCCAGCGCCACCAGCGACAAATGCAATGCCGCTGTACCTGAGCTGACTGCAACCGCGTTCGGCACACCGATATATTCCGCCAGCGCCGTCTCAAAACGCTGAACCTGTTCCCCCTGCACCAGCATGCCGGATTTCAGCACATCAACGGCAAGCTGAATGTCCTCAGCACGTATATCTGGAACCGTTAGGGAGATCATAAGGCTATAATACGTTTTCCCGGTACCATTCGGCGGTGCGAAGGATCCCGTCTTCAAGATCCACTTTGGCCTTGAAGCCCAGCACGTCCTCGGCCTTGACGGTTTCGGGAATTCTCAATTCTATGTCGGCTGAAAGCGGCGGGAGGAATTCAATTCGGGAATCGGAATTCAGTGCCCGGCAAACTACCTGAGCCAAGCCATAGATTGTGGTTACGGCGCGTGAGTTGCCAATGTTGAACGATTCCCCGACCGCGTCCGGATTCTCCAGCGCACAGAGCAACCCCTTGACCATATCATCAACAAAACACCATGCGCGGATCTGGGCCCCGTCACCATAGATGTTGATCGGCTCGTTCTGCAATGCCTTGCGGATAAAAATCTGAATGGCGCCTTCCCCGGTCTGTCCGGGCCCGTAGACATTGAACGGCCGGATGGAAACTGTGGGCAGGCCGAATTCCTTGAAATAGGCGTGAGATAAGTGTTCGCCGGCCAGCTTGCTTACCGCATAGGTCCAGCGGGCTTCCCCGGCGGAACCAGCCACCGTATTGTCATCCTCTCTGGAGCGGAAAGCATAACTTCCAAACACCTCTGAGGTTGAAAATTCCAGCACGCGGTCTTTCACCCCGGCATCCCGAGCAGCCTTCAGCACGTTTGATGTCCCGAGCATGTTGACTTCCATCGTCTTGACCGGCGATTTAATAACCGTATCGATGCCGGCAATGGCAGCAGCATGAACAACGATATCTGCGCCCTTGACGGCACATCGCACTTCGTCATATTCCAGCACACTGCCCTGTATAAGAGAAATACCTGCTTCATCGAGAAGGTTGGTGTGTTGAATGGTGTTGCGCTCCAAGTTGTCAAACAGGATCAGCTCATTGTCGGCGCAGAGTTTCGATGCCAGTGTTGAACCAATAAAACCGGCACCGCCGGTGATGCAAATTTTCTTTCCCTTAATCGCCATAGGATGCTCCTTGGGTAGATGTCACTCAACAATGGTTAAAACATCGGCGATGCGTGGAATGTCGTTTCCACCCAAATACGGGTGCATCGGCACTGCCTGGAAAAACGGCCAGCTTAATTTCTGACTCGTTAACCTCGGTTCCCATGATATATCCGCCATGGTCAAGCACAGGTTTTACAACAGCATTAATTTCAGTACGGATCCTGTCCTACTGGACTTTTAAATCAATAAATTGCATGACGCAACTTTCTTAAACTCGTCATAGCCTTTATCCCCAATCCGCAACGTATCCGGCAAAGGCGCATCTTCATCCAGATCAAGGCATGATACTATGGCATCTTTAATCCGGTAACGATAACCGCTTTCAGGGCAAACCGCGACACCCTCTGCATCGAACTGCAGTTTGTGTTCGTGACGGCTCATCCAACCCGATTGTTTTGCCGGCACGCCCACCATAAGCGCATAATCCGGCACATCTTTGGAAACAACCGCCTTGCATACGGCAGAAACCGAATCGTACACATCCAGATCACGCAGGCCTATGTCCACAGAATTTGGTTGGATCCGGTCAGTTGAGTTGGCAATGGCTTTAGTATCAACGGGCATCCCTGCCTGTTGTGAAGTTCTCCGCACCCAGGATGGCCGCAGTACGTAAGCAATCCAACCAAATTCTGTGGACACAGCCGAAAACACCAACCATTCATGAATATACAGTTTCTTCTGACTCCCTGCAAGGGTTGCCGCCAATTTTGTCCTTTCAGAACTCTTGATCTTGCGGAAGATTATGTGGTGCCGAATTGCCTTCGGGCTGAAGGCCCGGCCCACTTTCAGCCCAGGGCTCGCAGCCCTGGGTAGAGGATACACCCGCAATTGCGGGCTGAAGCTCAGCTCCAATGGACATCGTTGCGGCAGAGGATTTTGGGGCGGACTTTCAGCCCGCAACTTCTTGCTTGCTTTTAACTCAGGGTCGAGGACCTTGGGCTGAAAATGGGCCGGGCCGTTGGCCCGAGAACCAAGCTGAGCCACCACAATTGCACCACCTCCATTTTCGGCAACGGCAACGCCGATCAAGGTCAAACTATGCCAAGAGATCAAGAGTTCTGCCTTTCTGTCGCGCTCCAGTGGTCTGGGATGTTTCCGGACTTGAGCGTGGTTCGGCTGTCAGGGATTGGGTTGGAACTTTGGGGATTGGGAGAGGAAGGTTGCGGGGTTGTCCCAGGCGATGCGGCGGAGGGTCTGTGGCGGATGTCCGCGGCGGCGCAGCTCGTGCAGGACTTTGGGAACGGCCAGCGGATCGCTGACGCCCCAGTCGGCCGCCGAGTTCACCCAGATGCGGTCCGTGCCCGCGATTTCGAGGATGTCGGCGGCGCGCTGCGGGGTGCACTTGGAGTTGGGGTAGACGGTGAGTCCCGTCCACATGCCCGCTTCCTGCGGAATCCGCACGGTGTGTTCCTCGCAGTGGTCGATGATGACGTGTTCGGGGGGGATGCCGCCGTGGGCGCGGATGGCGTCCACGATCCGCCGCGTGCCCTTCAGCTTGTCCTCCAAGTGGGGGGTATGCGAAAGGATCAGGGTGTTGTGCCTGGCGGCGAGGTCGATGTGCTCCTCGAGGATGGTGAGTTCGTTGCGGCTGTTTTTATTGAGTCCGATCTCCCCGATTCCCAGAACGGTGGGGCATTCCAGAAAGTCGGGGATGATCGCGAGCACCTCGCGCGCGAGCCCGACGTCCTCGGCTTCCTTCGGGTTGATGCACAGCCAGCAGTAGTGGTCCAGGCCGTATCGGGCGGCGCGCGCGGGCTCGACTTCGGTCAGCTGCCGAAAGTAGTCGTAAAACCCCATGGCGGTAGCGCGGTCAAACGCCGCCCAGAAGGCGGGTTCGGTCACGGCCTCGCACCCCGCCAGGGCCAGGGCCTGGTAGTCGTCGGTGGTTCTCGATCCCATGTGAATGTGCGGATCAATGAATTGCATGGGTTCGCTCCTTGGCGGCGCCGGCCGCTCCTTTCATGCCTTTTGCGTCGTCAAGCAGGACCTCGCCGGGATCGCTGAACAATTCGAGCAGACGACGGGCGCGCTCGGGACCGCCTTCGGCGAGCAGACGAAGGCCCTCCATCAGGGCGTCGGTGCGGAAATCCGCGAACTCCGCATCGCCGGAGGCGCGGTCCAATCGGTCGAGAAAGGCGGCGATGTCCAGCAGCTTGGCTCGGTGTTCCAGGAAATACTGGTCGACGACGGCCCGCTTGGTCATCGGGCAGGTGTTCTCCGTATTCATGGGGTACTCCTTGTGTCCGGTTCCGGACAGGGTCTAGCCCTGGGGTGTCGGCACGCGCGCGCCGGCGAGCCAGTGGGGCATGGGAGCGGGCAGCTCGGTGATGTGAAACTGTTCGAAGCCCGCTTCGCGCATCCAGTGCTCGAGTTCGCGGTCGGAAAACACCCATCCGGACTCGGTGGTCAGCGCCATGTTCACCGCGAACAGCGCGGAAAAGGGCGGAGACGCGTGGGTGGCGTCGGTCATGATGTCCATTACATATACTGCCCCGCCGGGATTCAGCGCCGCGTATGATTTTTTCAGGATGGCTCGAATCGAATCGGGCGATTCCTGATGCAGCATGCCGAACAGCAGGATCGCGTCGTTTCCGCCGGGAAAGGGATCGCTGCGGTAGTTGCCGGCCAGTGTGGTCACTCTGTCGCCTGCTCCCTGCCGCTCGATCAGCTCCTCCGCCACGGCCGTCACGCCCGGCAGGTCGAGCACTGTGCATTCCAGCCCGGGATACTGCTGCGCCAGCATGACCGAGTAGGTCCCCGGCCCCCCGCCCACGTCCAGCAACCGCGCGCAGCCGCTCAGGTCCAGGGCGGGGATCACGGTCTGTCCGATGGCGCGCGCTCGAGCGTGCATCGATTCGACGAAGGTGCGCGTGCGCTCCGGGTCGTCGCCCAGATGGGTTTGCGGACGCTCGACGGGTTCGCCGGTCCGAACCATGGTTTGCAGCCGTCCCCAGGCATCGTACACATCCCGGTTGTAGCGGATGGCGCGGCTGAGATCGCCGGGGCCTCCCGGCACGAGGAAGGCTGCCGCCTCCGCCGAGTTGCCGTACGCGTCCCCCGTTTTGCTCAGCAGGCCCACAGCCACGCAGGCGTCCAACAGCAAGCGCATGCCGCGTTCCGACGTTGCGCAGTGCGCGGCCAGGTCCTCGGCCGATGCCGACTCCAGCTCGGCCAGTGCACCGAAAATGTTCAGGTCCGATGCCGCAAACAGCACCTGCGAGCGGTAAAAGGCGCTCGCCATATCCATGATTGTTGTCGGGTCCGGCATTGTAGGTTCCTTATGAGGATCTGTCCGATCAGACCGATCAGTCGAATCTATCGATTGTTGAATCAGACGGGAAACCTGCTGCGTGCCCAGAGCAATTCCCGGGCCAAAACGGTTTCCGCCGTCTCTTTCCCGGCGCCGAACAGTCCCAGCGTATAGGTTTCCACTTCGAAATGCCGAACGCCCGCATCGAGAGCGCTCCGCAAAAGCTCCGGGGTGATCAGGTCCCGGCTTGATGTCAGCTCGGGCGTTCCCTCCCAGACAAGCGGCACGTGATAGTGCACTCGCCATTCACCCTCGAGGTTCGGCGTCTCCAAGGCCTCCGGAAGATCGCGGAAGACTCGAATGGTCTGCGGGGTGCGCACCCGCGTCTGATGCAGGTAGACGTCGTCGGTGAAGCCGTGCAGCTCCGCCGGTGCCGCTCCCTGTTCGCGGGTCTTCACCGCCGCGCTCAAGTGCAGTTTGCCCACCGGAATCCCGTGTTCGCAAAATTGCGCCAGCATGTCCGCGGGGTCCGCAAAGACAACGGCGGAGTGCGCCAGGTCCAGGCAAATTCCGACATGCCGCTGCAGCACCTCCGCTCCGCGCGCGGTGCCGAACCGCTCCTCCAGGGCGGGAATGAAGAGGTTGCGAAAGAAGGCGATCACGGACTCGGGGTCGTCCAGCAGGCAGTCCGGCTCGGGCTCCAGCAGCAGCTGAATGCGTCGACCGCCGCGCTCTTCCAGCTGTGCGAACTCCGCAACCGCTTGGAGAAGGTTCGCGGTGGCGGCGCGCACACGGTCGCCGCCGCCGGGCGTTTCCGCCCACGCCCGGTAGGTCACCGGGACGGTGCTGATGGTGCCGGTTTCGCCGGCGGGCAGCAGGTCCGAAAGGATGGTTCCCAGGCGCACGGTGTGGTCGAGTCTGGATGGCTCGCTCCAGTCGGGGCTGTAGACGTCCTGCTTGATCCGCCGGTTATGAAAAGCGCCGAACGGAAATCCGTTGAGGGTGAAGACATACATCCCCGCCGACTGCAGGCGGTCCGCGAAGTTCGCAAGACGGTTTTCCTCGAGCAGCCAATCCGCGCAGACCGCGGACAGCCAGAGACCGAGTCCGTGCGGGCCGTCGCTGCCGCTTAGCTCGCGAAGATGTCTGAATACCTCCGGTGCGCGCTCGAAAACGGCCGTCTGAAGTTCCTCCGGAGTGCCCCCCGGATGAACGTTCAAACAGTAGGTAAGATGTGCGTTCGTAGTCGATATGTTCATCCTCCCAACTTAACACCACCCCGCCTCCCCTTCAACCTACTTTCTTTTCACGAAAAAAGAAAGTAGGCAAAGAAAACCGGGGAAGGATGGCCGCGCCCCTCATCCAAAGCGGCGGGATGGGGAGGAGAGGGGCAAGAGTTGGGACGTGCCCGTGCTGAAGGTGGGGACTGTCTTTTCACGAAAAATGAAAGTAGGCAAAGAAAACCGGGGAAGGATGGCCGCGACGCAACGTTCCCCGTAGGCGGAAGTGGCCGCGCTGCAACCGTTGCCGAGGGTGGTGAATCCGCACCGCTGGTCTCGGGTGATCAGCGCTTGCGCGACCATGCTTATTCTCGTTCCGGGGCCGGGATTTGCGTGGAGGGACGATGGCGTTCGATTTCCACGGCGACGGTGCGGGCGGAGCGGAGCGCACCGGGTTTGTCGACGCGAACTACGACCTTCTGCACGGTGTCGCGCTGCAGGCAGATGGCGGCGATGCCCTCGGCGAGGCGCTCGAGGAGCAGGAATTGAGAGGATTCGACGAAATCGCGGATGGCGAGTTTGAGGTCCTTGTAGTCGAGCGTGTCGCGGATGTCGTCGGTTTGGCCCGCGCGCCGCAGATCGATGTGCAGACACAGGTTAAGCACCACGTCCTGCTTCTCGTGGCGTTCGTGATCGTTGACCCCGATGATGCATCGGAACTGGAGGTCCTCGATTCGGATTTTATCCATCGTCAGTCCTGTTTTTTGGCGGCGGTTTTTTTGTTGCGGAGTCCGCAGAGGGTACGAAGGGCGTGAGTCAGCCTGTGGATGGGGCCGCGGTACCGGCAGGCGTCGTAGACAATGTCGAGGACGTCCTGCGGCGCGAGTCCGGAGTCGGTTTCCCGCGGAGAGCCGCCGATGTCGTCGGCGCCGCCCCACTGGTTTCCCTGACGGGAGTTGACGTTGGGATCCTGGCGGTTGAGGGCTCGGTAGGCGTGTCGCAGGTTGGCGTGCAGGAAGCGGTCAACCAGACGAAGGGTGTATTTCCCGGGGCCGCGGTGAAGGATGATGATGGCCAGTTGACGGCCGTAGCGCTCGCGCAGGGACATTTCCACCTCGTAGATTCCCTGGCGGGAGCGGCAGAGCACGGCGATGCGGCTGCCCTGGATGGGACGGCTGGCGATCTCCTCGACCTCGAGGAGGCGCGACAGGTAGGTGTCGGTGAGGAAGATGTTGTCAAGTCGAACCAGGGATTCGCGCGCGTACTCGAGTTCGTCGGGATCGGGGGTATCGTCGTCGCCGCGCTGCTCCTTCATTTGCTGTTCGGTCTGGAGCATGGAGTCAAGGTGCTGCTTGTGTCCCTCAAGGAGGTCTTCGGGCAGTCCGGTGAGCGCATCCTTGCCGAGGCCGTGGGCGTCGATGATGCCCTCGATGCGGATCATGGGCATGGCGGCGCGCAGCAGTTCCTGGTCGTTCTTGAGCATCTCCTTGTGGTTCAGCAGCAGCCAGGCCGCGAGGACGGCGTCCAGGTCGGGATCGTTGATGTAGATTTCCCAGTTGCCCTCATCAAGCGGCAGGCCGTTGAGCAGCATCACCGCCGCCTGCTCGCACGTGGCCAGGGTCAGAGCGCGGACCACGCCGGAGTGGTGGTCCAGCGAGTACTGGCGGCGCTTGTTGTCCAGGAAAGGGGCTTCGGTGTAGACGCCGTCGAGAAAGATGCTCTGGGACGGGAAGTTGCGGCGACCCGCGGCATCGACGCTCAAACCGGGCACGACGTGCAGGCGCAGGTTGGACGCGTTGCTGCACTGGAGCACGCGCTCTCCCGCGGTTTCCGCGACTTGGTATCGTCGGCGTCCGCTGTCGCTCTCGTTGGGGTGGCTGTCACTCATTGGCTTCCCGTGTTGGGGTGCGGACGTGGGTTTGCCGCCGCGGCGGCGGGCTCGTGATGGTTCGGCCGCCAGTACTTGGTACTAGACATTGACGCCTTCGCTTTGGTGTGCAACTTTGTCCTGCCAGGCATCCAGCAGGGGATCGACATCATTTTTCAGAAAGGCCGTGACCTGGTGGGGCGCTCGTCCGACAAATGTATCCGCTGCGGTCAGTTTGCCAAGTTGATCGCGAACGGCGGCGAAATCGGGATCGTCCGCGATGCGCTCGAGCAAGTCGTTGGCGGCGCCCTCCTCCTTGAGCCGGCGGGCCGCCTCCATGGAGTGCCTGCGGATGGCTTCGTGCAGCTTCTGCCGGTCGCCCCCCGCGCGCACAGCGGCCATCAGGATGGTCTCGGTGGCCATGAAGGGCAGTTCCGCCTCCAGTTGCCGGCGGATCACGTTGGGCCAGACCTGGAGGCCGGCGGCGACGTTCTCGGAGATCGACAGGATGATGTCGGTTCCAAGAAACCCCTGGGGCAGGCTGAGTCGGCGGTTGGCCGAGTCGTCCAGGGTTCGCTCCAGCCACTGATTGGCGTGGGTTTGGGCGGCATTGTCCACCAGGGAGATGACAAACCGGGCCAATGAGCAGATGCGCTCGGAGCGCATGGGATTGCGTTTGTAGGCCATGGCACTGGAGCCGATCTGGCGGCTGCCGAAGGGCTCCTCCACCTCGCGGCGGTTGGCGAGCAGCCGGATGTCCGTGGCCATTTTAGCTGCGGACTGCGCAATGCCGGAAAGCACCGACAGAACCTGAAAATCCAACTTGCGCGAATATGTCTGCCCGCACACCGGCACGGTTTTCGAAAAGCCCAGGGCCGCGGTGATTTTGCGGTCCAGCTCGAGGACCTTGTCATGATCGCCATCGAACAGGGACAGGAAACTGGCCTGGGTGCCGGTGGTTCCCTTGGCACCGCGGAAGGGGAGGTTGTCGATCAGCTGCTGCAGGCTCTGCATGTCCATCAGAAAATCGTTCAGCCACAGAGAAATACGCTTGCCGAGCGTGGTTACCTGGGCGGGCTGGAAATGAGTGAATCCGAGGATGGGCAGGTCGCGATGGCTGTCGGCCTGGTCGCGCAGGGCGCGAAGGACCAGCAGCAGCCGGTCCCGGATGATCAGCAGGCCGTCGCGAATCTGAATCAGGTCGGTGTTGTCGCCGACAAAGCAGCTTGTGGCGCCGAGGTGGATGATCGGCGCTGCCGCCGGGCATTGCTCGGCAAAGACGTGCACGTGGCTCATGACGTCGTGGCGCAGCTGCTTTTCCTTCTCCTCGGCGGCCTCGATGTCCACTGCGTCCACGGCCGCCTCCATCTCGGCGATCTGCTCGCCGCTGATGTCGAGTCCGAGTTCCCGCTGAGCGCGGGCCAGCTCCACCCACAACCGCCGCCACGTGGAGAATTTCTTGGCGGGCGACCAGTTATAGTTCATTTCTTTGCCGGCATAGCGCCACGACAATGGATTTTCGTATTTTGTGCGGTTCATTTGTTCCCTGATCGTGCTATGGTTTGGCGGTCCGCGGCGGTCTGGGTTGCTATCCCGCGTCCATCATGGTTCGGGTCCGGTGCCAAACAGACAATATGCCCGCCAATTGGCACTTGTCCAAGAACCTGAAATCTGACACACGAAACCAAAAATCATAGCCCCCCGCTCGGCAGGCGCAGCCCAGGCGCCTTGGGGCGAGACTCCAAGAACCGAAGGTGTCAGGTGTCGGCACCTGAAGCCCGAAACCTAAAACCTCCCGCCGTACGGGGTACTCGTCTCATTGGAGAATGGAATGGAATACGGAAGTTTGTCGTCCAGAATGCTCGCCGGCGCAGGCGCTCTGCGTGAATGCTTCCCCGCGCTGAACGAGCATACCATCCTGCTGCAGGTGGGGACGGGCTTTGACGAGGCGGGCTTGCTCGAGGACGTCCGCGGACCGGTGCCGCTTAACGAGCTGTTTCCCGGCCCGAGCGCGACCTCGCCTGCGGGGCACTCGCTGGACGCGCAGTTCGGCCGCTGCGGCTCGCAAACCGTCCTGCTTGTGCGCGGACGCCGGCACTTGTACGAGAACCTCGGAATGGACGAATGCGTGCTGCCGGTCTGCGCCGCGTCCGCCGCCGGGGTCCGTCAAATCATTCAGGTCAGCGCCGTCGGCTCGGTGCGCTCGGAGCTGAAACCGGGAGCGGTCGTGGCGGTGACCGACATGATCAACAATCTGGGGGCCTCTCCCCTGGCGGGCAACCAAGAACTGCTGAGCACGCCGTTCCCCGACATGTCCCGCACCTTTTCGCAACACCTGGTCGGCGAGTTCGTCAATGCCGCCGCCCATGTGGGGCTGTATCCTCGTCTGGGAGTCTACCAGGCGAATTTGGGCCCTCAGTTCGAGACGCCCGCGGAAACCGAAAACGCTTGCCGCAACGGCGCCGACGTCGTGGGTATGAGCTTGGTTCCGGAGGCCATCGTCGCCCATGCCCTCGGCGCTCGTGTGCTCGGGATCGCCATCGTCGCTAACCAAGCCGCCCGAGCAGGCGGGCGAGCGTGTTCGCACTCGAACATCGTGGAAACCGTCCGGGATGCCTCCTGCGATGTGGTCCGCGCACTGCACCGCCTGTTCCACGACAAGTAGCGGGCGCGGCCCCCGCGCCCAGTCCGCCCGCGGGCCGTCGGGGCGCCGGCCCCTACAAAGTGCCGGGCGCGGCC